>NZ_JBYTEQ010000002.1:0-162052 GCF_058792115.1 Cellulosimicrobium sp. EB106-03-01-XG111 | reverse complement strand
GCATCACGCCCCCCGACCGCCCCGACGCACCGGGGCGGGACACGAAGGGGGGGGGGGACCTCCTGGTCCCCCCCCTCCTGTCGCGTCTCGTCGGGACGCGTCGCCCCCTGCGGCCTCGCGCTAGCGGGCCGCCCCCTTAGCCCGGTTGAGCAGGCCGATCACCAGGCTCACGACGAGCACGATGATGCCGATCCAGATGAGGATCTTCGCGGCCTCGATGGCGACGCCGAGGATGAGGAGCACGGCGCCGACGATGACCAGGATGAGCCAGAGAGGCATGTCGTCCCTTTCGTCCGTGTCCGGCCTGTATTGCCGGACCTCCTCAACACTGCCACGACGGTCCGCTGCTCGCTCGTCGAAACGGGGCTCGCCGTGCAGCGCGAGCCGGGTGGGACAATGGAGCGCGTGACTGCACCCGCTCCTGCCCTCAGCACGACGACCGACCGCCCCGACCTGGGGACCGGTCCGCTCGTGGCGCCGCTGCGGATCGGCCCGATCGTCGTCCGGACCCCGGTGGTCCTCGCCCCGATGGCCGGCGTCACGAACCGCGCGTTCCGCACGCTGTGCCGCGAGGCCGGCGCGTCCGGCGGCGACGACCCCGGCCTCTACGTCGCCGAGATGGTCACGAGCCGCGCGCTCGTCGAGCGCAACCCCGAGGCGCTGCGCATCGTGACGTTCGGCGCCGACGAGACCCCTCGGTCCGCGCAGGTGTACGGCGTGGACCCGGCGACCGTCCGCGAGGCCGTGCGCATCATCGTCGCCGAGGACCGCGCCGACCACGTCGACCTGAACTTCGGCTGCCCGGTGCCCAAGGTCACGCGCAAGGGCGGGGGAGCGGCGCTGCCCTGGAAGCGCGACCTGTTCACCGCCATCGTGCAGGGCGCGGTCGAGGCCGCCCGCCCGTACGGGGTGCCCGTCACCGTGAAGATGCGCAAGGGCATCGACGACGACCACCTCACCTACCTCGAGGCGGGTCGCATCGCCGAGGGTCTGGGCGTCGCGGCGGTCGCGCTGCACGCCCGCACCGCCGCCGAGCACTACTCCGGCACGGCCGACTGGTCCGCGATCGCGCGTCTCAAGGAGGCCGTGACGAGCGTCCCGGTGCTCGGCAACGGCGACATCTGGTCGGCCGAGGACGCCGTCCGCATGGTCCGTGAGACCGGGTGCGACGGCGTCGTCGTCGGGCGCGGCTGCCAGGGCCGGCCCTGGCTGTTCGCCGACCTCGCCGCGGCGTTCGCGGGCCGCCCCGAGCGCGTGCGCCCGGGCCTGCGCGAGGTGGCGGGCACGATCTACCGCCACGGCGAGCTCATGATCGAGTACTTCGACGGCGACGAGGGCAAGGGCATGCGCGACCTGCGCAAGCACATGGCCTGGTACCTCAAGGGCTACGCCGTGGGCGGGGACGCGCGCCGCGCGCTCGCGATGGTCTCGACGCTCGCGGAGCTGCGCGCGCTGCTCGACGACCTCGACCAGGACGCCCCCTACCCCGGCGAGGCCGCCGAGGGCCAGCGCGGCCGGGCGGGTTCGCCCAAGACGCCGCACCTGCCCTACGGCTGGCTCGACTCGCGCGAGCTCGACGCCGAGCACGAGGAGCGGCTGCGTGAGGCCGAGCTGAGCGTCTCCGGCGGCTGACCGCAGCCTCCTCCGCCGGCTGAGCGCCGCCCCTCCGCCGACCACCCGAGCGCGGCCCTGCGCCGACGGGACGAGAAGCACGACGGCCGGGACCCCCGTGGGGGGTCCCGGCCGTCGTGGACGACGCGGCGGCGTCGGTCAGTGCGCGCGCAGCCAGACCGTCGTGTCCGACGGGACGCGGACCTGCGGGTCCGCGGAGCGGTCGGTCAGCACCGGGCCGGAGGCCACGAGGACCTCCGCGCCGTGCGGCAGCAGCACGGGCTCGGTGCCCAGGTTGGCCAGCACGACGACGTCGCGGTTGCGGAAGGCGACGACGTCCGCCGAGCCGGCGAACTCCTCGACCCACGCGAGCGTGCCCGCGCCGAGACGCTCCGCGCGACGCGTCGCGAGAGCCGTGCGGTACGTCTCGTACGTCGAGCCCTCGACGCCGCGCTGGACGTCCGCGGCGTAGCGGCCGTACGACTCCGGCTGGGGGAGCCACGTCTTCCCGGACGGCCCGAACCCGAAGCCCTCGGCGTCCGCGGTCCAGGGGAGCGGGATGCGGCAGCCGTCGCGACCCGCCTCGGCGCCCTGGGTGCGGAAGAAGGCCGGGTCCTCGCGGACGTCGTCGGGCAGGGCGGTGTGCTCGGGGAGGCCGAGCTCCTCGCCCTGATAGAGGTACGACGACCCCGGCAGGCCGAGCATGAGCAGCGACGCGGCACGGGCGCGGCCCAGGCCGAGCTCCTCGTCGGGCTGCGGGTCGTGGGCGAAGATGCCGTTGGGGCGCAGGCCCGGGTCGGCCAGGCCGAGGCGCGACGCGTGCCGCACGACGTCGTGGTTCGACAGGACCCACGTCGTGGGGGCGCCGACCTCGTCGTTCGCGTGCAGCGACGCCGCGATCACGGTGCGCAGCGGCGCGGCCGCCCACCCGGTGGTGAGGAACGAGAAGTTGAACGCCTGGTGCATCTCGTCTGGGCGGACGTAGCGCGCGAGGCGCGAGAGGGGCTCGACCCAGGCCTCGGCGACGAGGGCGCGGTCGCCGTCGTACTCGGCGAGCACGCGGTGCCACGCGCGGTAGATCTCGTGGACGCCGTCCTGGTCGAACATCGGGCCGGAGTTCCCGGCGCCCGTCGAGCCGTCCTCGGGGGCGCCCGGGTCGGTGCCCTCCTCGCCGGCCTCGGTGCCCTCGACCATCGAGACGGTGCCGTCCCAGTCGGGCAGCCCGTCGGCCTTGATCATGCCGTGCGCGACGTCGACGCGGAACCCGTCCACGCCCTTGTCGAGCCAGAAGCGCAGCACCTGCTCGAACTCCTCGCGCACCTCGGGGTTGTCCCACGCGAGGTCCGGCTGGGTCGAGTCGAAGAGGTGCAGGTACCACTGCCCGGGCGTCTCGCCCTCGGCGCCGGTCACGGGGCGCGCGTTCGCGCCGGCCGTCACGCGGGTCCACGCGGGGCCGCCGAAGATCGACTGCCAGTTGTTCGGGGGCAGCTCGCCGTGCTCGCCCTCGCCCTCGCGGAAGATGTAGCGCGCGCGCTCGGGGGAGCCCTCGGGCGACGCGAGCGCCGCCTGGAACCAGGCGTGCTGGTCCGACGTGTGGTTCGGGACGAGGTCGACGATGATGCGGATGCCGCGCGCGTGCGCCTGGGCGAGGAGCTCGTCGAAGTCGGCGAGCGTGCCGAACAGGGGGTCGACGTCGCGGTAGTCGGCGACGTCGTAGCCCGCGTCCTTCTGGGGCGAGCGGTAGAACGGGCTCAGCCAGACGGCGTCGACCCCGAGCTCGGCGAGGTGGTCGAGCTTCGAGGTGATGCCCGGCAGGTCGCCGACGCCGTCGCCGTCGCCGTCCGCGAAGGAGCGCGGGTAGACCTGGTAGATGACGGCGTCGCGCCACCACTCGGGGGCCTCGCCCGGCCCGGTGTGCACGAGCGCGCCCGTGCTGAAGGGTGCCGGGGCGGTGGCCGTGGCCAGTCCGGTGCTGGGCGCGGTGGCGGTCGGCGTCGAATCGATACGAGTCATCGAGCTGTCGGTCCTCACGTACGTGGTGCTGGGGTTTTCAGGGGATCTTCCGGTGATGATCACTCGGCTGGCGGAGCGGGGTGTCGCCGACCCTCCGTCGAGTGTAAGCGCTTGCGGTGCGGTGTCGACAAGGGCCGACGACCGCCCGCAGCGAGGTGGGTGGGTGCCGGTCTCAGGCGGTCGGCGAGCCCGCCGCGGCGACCGTGCTCGCGTCCGGGGCGGACGCCGCGCGGGCCGGTGCGGCCCCGGTCGAGTCGCGGACGATGAGCTCCGGCTGGAACAGGAGCTCCGTCCGCGGCGCCCGCTCGCCCGCGATCTCCGTGAGCAGCGCGCTCACGGCGGCGTGCGCCATGGCGCTCACGGGCTGGCGCACGGTGGTCAGCGGCGGGTCGGTGAAGGCGATGAGGGGCGAGTCGTCGTAGCCGAGCACCGAGACGTCCTGCGGCACGCGCAGGCCGCGCGAGCGCGCCGCGCGGATGGCGCCGAGCGCCATGAGGTCGGAGCCGCAGACGATCGCGGTGTGGCCCGAGTCGATGAGCTCGCCGCCCGCGGCCTGGCCGCCCTCGACCGTGTAGAGCGTCACGACGACGTGCTGCGCCGCCTCGGCCTCGTCGGCGACGAGCCCGTGCCGCACGAGCGACTCGGCGAAGCTCGCGAGCTTGCGCTGCGCCGGGACGAAGCGGTCCGGGCCGATCGCGAGGCCGACGCTGCGGTGCCCGAGGGAGACCAGGTGGCGCACGGACAGCTCGACGCTCGCGACGTCGTCGGGCGAGACGAACGGGGCGTCGATGCCCTCGGCGAAGCCGTTGACCAGGACGATCGGGATGCCCCGGCTGCGCAGGCGCTCGTAGCGCTCGTGGCTCGCCTGGGTGTCCGCGTGCAGGCCGGAGACGAAGACGATGCCGTCGACCGCGTGGTCCATGAGCATGTCGACGTAGTCGTCCTCCGTGGTCCCGCCCGGCGACTGCGTGCACAGCAGCGGCGTGTACCCGTGCTCGGACAGGAGCGACTCGATCGTCTGGGCGAACGCGGGGAAGACGGGGTTCGTCAGCTCCGGGACGACGAGGCCGACGAGGCCGGCGGAGCGGGTGCGCAGCGTCGACGGGCGCTCGTAGCCCAGCACGTCGAGCGCGGCGAGCACCGCCTGGCGGGTCTCGCTCGCGACGCCGGGCTTCCCGTTGAGGACGCGCGAGACCGTCGCCGTGGAGACGCCTGCCTGGGCGGCGAGATCACTGAGACGGGTGCGCACATGGGGCAGCGTAGGGGACACCGGACCTCCTCGTCCTGGTCGTCCGGTCGGCGAGCCGCGATCCTCCGGGCGGAGGCGCGCGGACCCGGCGACCGGAGGAGGCGGGTGGGCGCCGGTCGACGCCCTGTAAAGCGTTGCATGAAAGTTACCGCAACGACTTGCACCCGTGCCACCTCCCGCTCTACCGTCGTGCTCATCAGGGTCCGGCGCCGGTGCCAACGCCGGAGCGGGCCGCCCATCACGACACGCTTGGAGTGACCACTGATGCGACGGAGCATCCTTCTTGCCGCCGCGCTGACCACGACGCTGGCGCTGACCGCCTGCTCGTCCGGCGGCTCGGGCGACGAGACCACCGACGAGCCGAGCGCCGAGGGTTCGTCCGCCGGTGGCTCGCTGACCGTCTGGGTCGACGAGACCCGTCAGGACGCCGTGACCGCGGCGGCCGAGTCGTTCGAGACCGAGACGGGCACGACGGTCGACGTCGTGCTCAAGAACTTCGAGGACATCCGGGCGGACTTCCTCGCGCAGGTCCCGACGGGCGAGGGCCCCGACATCACCGTCGGCGCCCACGACTGGCTGGGCGAGCTCACGACGAACGGCGTCGTGGCGCCGCTCGAGCTCGGGGACAAGGCGGCCGAGTTCGAGGACGTCTCCATCGAGGCGTTCACGCAGGACGGCCAGGTCTACGGCCTGCCCTACGCGATCGAGAACATCGCCCTCATCCGCAACACCGCGCTCGCGCCGACCGCCCCCGCCACGTGGGACGAGGCCGTGGCCGCGGGCCAGGCCGCCGGGACGCAGTTCCCGATCCTGGTCCAGTCGGACGGCGACAAGGGTGACCCGTACACCCACTACCCGTTCCAGACGTCCTTCGGCGCTCCCGTCTTCGCGCAGAACGAGGACGGCAGCTACTCGTCCGAGCTCGCGATGGGCGGCCCCGAGGGCCAGGCGTTCGCGCAGTGGCTCGGCGCCCAGGGTGCGGCCGGCGTCCTCAGCCAGGACACCACCTACGACATCGCCGTCGAGGCGTTCAAGAACGGCCAGTCGCCGTTCATCGTGGGCGGTCCGTGGATGATCGACTCGTTCGAGGGCCTCGACCTGTCGATCGACCCGATCCCGACCGCGGGCGGCCAGCCCGCGCAGCCGTTCGTCGGCGTCCAGGGCTTCTACCTGAGCGCGGAGAGCGACAACGCGATCGTCGCGAACGACTTCCTCGTGAACTTCCTGTCCACCGAGGACGCGCAGCTCGCGCTGTACGAGGCGGGCAACCGTCCGCCGGCGCTGACCGCCGCCGCCGACACCGCGGCCGCCGACGACCCGATCGTCGCGGGCTTCCGCGCCGTGGGTGCCGAGGCCGTGCCGATGCCGTCGATCCCCGAGATGGCTTCCGTGTGGAGCTTCTGGGGCGTCACCGAGGCGGCGATCGTCGCCGGTGCCGACCCGGTCTCGAGCTGGGACAAGATGATCGCCGACATCCAGGGCGCGATCGACGCCTGATCCGGGTGCAGCCCGCCGCCGCGGTGCGCAGGGCTCCTGCGCACCGCGGCGGCGCGTCCCGCCCTCCGGCCCGGAACGGGCCGCGACGCAGCACGACGACACTCCAGAAGACGCAGCACCCCGCGCGTCCGACGACCTCGGAGGCCCCACGATGTCCGCCCCTCAGACCACGGCCGGCGACGAGCGCGTCGGCACCTCCGGAGCCGACGGCCCGCCGCCGCGGGACGCGCGCCGCCTGCGGGCCCGCGACGCGTCGCACGCGCGCGACTACGGGCCCGGGTTCTTCGTCAAGCTCGCCCTCATGGCGGTCGTGGACGCGCTCGGCGTGTACGTGGTCTGGTCCGCGTGGACGGCGGGCTCGTACGGCATCCTTGCCGCGACGCTCGCGATGCTCGTCGCGGCCAACTGGGTGTACTTCTCCAAGCGGTCCCTGCCGCTGAAGTACATCCTGCCCGGCCTGATCTTCCTGCTCGTCTACCAGATCTTCGTCGTCGGGTACACGGGCTACGTGGCGTTCACCAACTACGGCACGGGCCACAACTCGACGAAGGAGCAGGCGGTCTCCGCGCTGCTCATCCAGAACGAGCGCCGGGTCGAGGGCTCGGCGTCGTCCGCGCTGACCGTCGTCGAGGACGGCGACGCGCTCGGCTTCGCGGTCGTCACCGACGACGGCGAGGTCGAGGCCGGCACCGCCGAGCGGCCGCTGTCGGTCGTCGACGGCGCGACGGTCGAGGACGGCCGCGCGACCGAGGTCCCCGGCTACACGGTCCTGCCGCGCGACCAGGTGCTGCAGCGCCAGGCCGAGGTGACCGAGCTGCGCGTCCCCGTCTCGGACGACCCCGAGGACGGCTCGATCCGTACCACCGACGCGCGCACCGGCTACGTGTACACGTCCGCCCTCGAGTGGGACGCGGCGGCCGACACGATGACCGACACGACGACGGGCACGGTCTACACGCCGAACGACGAGGGCCAGTTCCAGGCGCCCGACGGCTCGACCCTCGCGGTCGGCTGGCGCGTCCCGGTCGGCCTCGACAACTTCGTCACCGCGTTCTCGGACGCCCGCTACGCCCAGCCGTTCGTCAAGATCCTGCTGTGGACGTTCGTGTTCGCGATCGGCTCGGTCGCCACGACGTTCCTGCTGGGCCTGTTCCTCGCGATCGTCTTCAACGACACGCGGATGCGCGGGCGCAAGGTCTACCGGACGCTGATGATCCTGCCGTACGCGATCCCCGGCTTCCTCGCGGCGCTGCTGTGGTCCGGGCTGCTCAACACGCGGTTCGGGTTCATCAACGAGGTGATCCTGGGCGGCGCGCACATCCCGTGGCTCACCGACCCCTGGCTGGCCAAGCTGTCCGTGCTCGGCGTGAACCTGTGGCTGGGCTTCCCGTACATGTTCCTCATCTGCACGGGCGCGCTGCAGTCGCTGCCGTCCGACGTCATGGAGGCCGCGAAGATCGACGGCGCCGGCCGCTGGACCACGTGGCGCGCGATCACGCTGCCGCTCCTGCTCATCTCGACGGCGCCGCTGCTCATCTCGTCGTTCGCCTTCAACTTCAACAACTTCACCCTGATCTACATGCTCACCGGGGGCGGGCCACGCTTCGCCGACGCGTCCGTACCGCTCGGCCACACGGACATCCTCATCTCGATGGTGTACTCGATCTCCGGCGTCGACGGCTCGGCGCAGAAGGACTTCGGGCTCGCGAGCGCCCTGTCGATCGTCATCTTCGTCATCGTGGGGACGATCTCGGCCATCGCCTTCCGCAGCACGCGCAAGTTCGAGGAGATCAGCTGACATGGCGACCACCCAGGCACCCCCCGTCGTCGGCGGCACGGCCGCCCCGGCGTCCCGGAACCGCATGCGCCCGGGGCGCTGGTTCTCCGAGCTGGGCTGGCGGCACGTCGTCGGCGTGATCGCCGTCGTCTACGCCGCGTTCCCGCTCGTGTACGTCCTGTCCGCGTCGCTGTCGGAGAACGGGACCCTCACCGGCTCCAACTCGCTCTTCTCCGACGTGAGCACCGCGAACTACGCCCAGCTCGGCACCACGATGTTCTGGACGTGGATGGGCAACACGCTCGTCATCGCGGTCGCGACGTCGGTCGGCACCGTGCTCATGGGCGCGGCGGCGGCGTACGCGTTCTCCCGGTTCCGCTTCAGCGGCCGGCGCGCCGGACTGACGTCCCTGCTGATCATCCAGATGTTCCCGCAGATGCTCGCGTTCGTCGCGATCTTCCTGCTGCTCATCTCGCTGGGGAACGTCGTGCCGGTCCTCGGCCTCAACAGCAAGATCGCGCTCGTCGCGGTGTACCTCGGCGGGGCCCTCGGCGTGAACACGTTCCTCATGTACGGGTTCTTCAACACCGTGCCGCGCGAGCTCGACGAGGCCGCGAAGATCGACGGTGCGACCCACACACAGATCTACTGGACGATCATCCTGCGCCTCGTCGCGCCGATCCTCGCCGTCGTCGCGCTGCTGTCGTTCATCAGCACGTTCGGCGAGTTCATCATCGCGCGCATCGTCCTGTCGTCCGAGAGCAACTGGACCCTCGCCGTCGGGCTGTACGGGTGGGTGTCGTCGCTCAAGGAGGCCAACTGGGGCCTCTTCACGGCCGGCGCCGTCATCTCGGCGCTGCCCGTGCTCGCCCTCTTCCTCTACCTGCAGAAGTACATCGTGGGCGGCCTCACGGCCGGCTCCGTGAAGGGCTGACCGCGTGCACGACGTCGTGACCCCCGTCCCGCACCACGACGGCTCGGCGCTGTACGTCCCCGAGGGCGTCCCCGCCCTCGGGGACACGGTCCCCGTCCGCGTGCGCGTGCCCCGGTCGGCCGGCGTGCGCGACGTGTGGCTGCGCACCGTGCGCGACGGCGAGCCGCGCCTCGCCCCGGCGCGCCTCGACCGCTCGGACGAGCACGAGCACTGGTACGTCGCCGAGGTGCTCGTGCACAACCCAGAGACCGGGTACCGGTTCTTCCTCGACGAGGGCGAGCGCGGCTACCGCTGGCTCAACGGCCGCGGGGTGTGGGACCGCGACGTGCCCGACGCCGCGGACTTCCGCCTCACCGTCCACGAGGGCGCGCCCGCGTGGATGCGCGACGGCGTCGTGTACCAGGTCTTCCCGGACCGGTTCGCGCGCTCGGCCGCGGCCGACGGGCGTCCGCTCCCCGAGTGGGCCGTCCCCGCGGCCTGGGACGAGGAGCCGCACGGCGCGGGGCCCGACGTCGGCACGCAGTACTACGGGGGCGACCTCGCCGGGGTCGAGGAGCGGCTCGACCACCTCGTGGCGCTCGGCGTCACGACCCTCTACACCACGCCTGTCTTCCCGGGGCGCTCCAACCACCGCTACGACGCGAGCACGTTCGACCACGTCGACCCGCTGCTCGGCGGCGACGCGGCGTACGCGTCGCTGATCCGCGCCGCGCACGCGCGCGGGCTGCGCGTCATGGGCGACCTCACGACGAACCACACGGGCGCCGGGCACGAGTGGTTCGCGCGGGCGCTCGCCGACCCGGGCGCGCCGGAGCGTGACTTCTACTACTGGACCGACGGCGAGCCCGGGTACGTGGGCTGGCTCGAGCACGCGTCGCTGCCGAAGCTGTCGTACGGGTCGGCCGAGCTCGGGGCGCGCATGATCGACGGGCCCGGGTCCGTCGTCGGGCGCTACCTGCGCGAGCCGTTCGGTCTCGACGGGTGGCGCATCGACGTCGCGAACATGACCGGCCGCTTCGGCGCCGAGGACCGCACGCTCGACGTCGCACGCCGCCTGCGCACGACGATGCGGAGCGTGAACCCGGAGGCCGCCCTCGTCGCCGAGCACTTCCACGACGCGTCCGGCGACCTCGCGGGCGACGGCTGGCACGCGAACATGAACTACTCGGCGTTCACGCGCCCGGCGTGGACCTGGCTGTCTCCCGCGCACTCGCCCGTGCCCTACCTCGGGCTGCCCGTGCGCACGCCGCGCCGGGCCGGACCGGCGGTCGTGGAGACGATGCGCGAGTTCGACGCCGTGCTGCCCTGGCGCGTGACCGCGTCGCAGTGGAACATGCTCGGCTCGCACGACACCCCGCGGCTGCGCTCGATCGTCGGCTCGCGCGAGATGGTCGAGGTCGCCGCGACGCTCCTGCTGACCTACCCCGGCACGCCCGTCGTCTTCGCGGGCGACGAGGTGGGGCTCACGGGCCTCAACGGGGAGCACGCGCGCGCGACGATGCCGTGGGACGACGCGGGCTCGGGCCACGGGCGCTGGGACGGCGCGACGTTCGACCTGTACCGGGCGCTGATCGCGGTGCGCCGCGGCTCCGACGCGCTGCGTCACGGCGGCCTGCGCTGGGTGCACGTCGCCGACGACGCCCTCGTCTACCTCCGGGAGACGCCCGAGGAGCGCGTCCTCGTCGCGCTCGCGCGCGCGCCGTGGGGCGGCGTCACGCTGCACCCCGCGCTCGTGGGGCGCGGGGAGCCCGAGCGGCTGCACGGCGCGCTGGACCTCGCCCCGCGCGACGGCGGCGCGCGGCTCTCGGGCGACGGCCCGGCCGTCGGGGTGTGGCGGCTGCCCTAGCCGAACAGGTGCGCGACCGCGCGCACCGCGTCGTCGTACTGCGCGCGGTCGAACGTGAACGGCCCGAGCGCGGAGTAGTCCCACTCGGGGCGGAACGGCTGCGTGAGGTCGCGCCACGTGACGGTGGTCGCGTCGGCGGACACGGCCACCTCGAACGGCCAGCAGCCCGCCTCGTGGCAGTCGCACGCGAGCACCCACGCCCGACCGCCCGCGGGCACGCGCCCGCGGCCGTACCACTGGTGCGCGGCGTCGCCGTAGCGGAAGAACGCGGGGACCAGCCCGCCGTACGCGCCCGCGGGGGAGTACCCGCGCGCCGACTCGAACCGTCCGACGACGTCCACGAGCGACCGGCCGTCCACGTACGGGACGACCTCGACCAGGCCGTCGACGGTGACGGCCCGCAGCTCGAGCGCACGCGCTGCACCCATACGCGGGAGGGTACGCCCGTGACGGCGCGCACGCCGTCCGCCACGTCGTGACCGGCGTCGTTACGCTGGGGCCCGTGCAGACGTTCGAGCAGCAGGCGTTCGACCCCGCGGTCGTGGGGACCGGCCCGCGCCCGGCGCGCGGCGAGGAGGGCACGGCGTCGTACTCCGACGCCGACACCGAGCGGTGGTTCGTCGAGTCCGCGAAGTCCCGGGCCCGCACACCGTTCGAGCGCGACCGCGCGCGCATCGTGCACTCGTCGGCGCTGCGCCGCCTCGGCGCCAAGACGCAGGTGCTCGGGCCGGGCAGCGACGACTTCGTCCGCACCCGGCTCACGCACACGCTCGAGGTCGCCCAGGTGGGCCGCGAGATCGGCAAGGCGCTCGGCTGCGACCCGGACATCGTCGACACAGCGTGCCTCGCGCACGACCTCGGGCACCCGCCGTTCGGGCACAACGGCGAGCGGGCGCTCGCGGACCTCGCGGTCGACGTCGGCGGGTTCGAGGGCAACGCGCAGACGCTGCGCCTCCTCACGCGGCTCGAGCCCAAGGTCGTGGAGGACGGCCGGTCGTACGGGCTCAACCTCACGCGCGCGAGCCTCGACGCGAGCGTCAAGTACCCGTGGGGCGCGGGGGAGGCGCCGCTGCGCGCGGACGGCCGGCCCACCCACAAGTTCGGCGTCTACGAGGACGACCGCCCGGTGTTCGACTGGCTGCGCGCCGGGGCGCCCGCCCAGGTGAAGTGCCTCGAGGCGCAGGTCATGGACCTCGCGGACGACGTGTCGTACTCCGTGCACGACGTCGAGGACGCCGTCGTCGGCGGGCGCATCGAGCTCGCCGTGCTCGACGACCCCGACGAGCGTGCGCGCGTCGTGCGCGCCGTCCACTCCTGGTACGGCACCGCGTACGACGAGGCGGCGCTCGACGCCGCGATCACGCGGCTCCAGGGCACCGGGCACCTGGTGACCGGGTTCGACGGGTCACGTCGCGCGCTCGCCGCGCTCAAGGACGCGACGAGCCAGCTCATCGGCCGGTTCACGGGCGCGGCCCAGGACGCGACGCGCGCGCTGTTCGGGGACGGCCCGCTCACGCGGTACGCGGCGCGGCTCGTCGTGCCGGACGAGACGGTCGCCGAGATCCTCGTGCTCAAGGGCGTCGCGGTCGCGTACGTCATGGCGCCGCGCGAGCAGGAGCCGCTCTACCAGCGCCAGCGCGAGGTGATCGCCGACCTGGTGCACGTCCTGGGCGAGCGCGCGCCCGTCGCGCTCGAGCCGTCGTTCGCGGCGGACTGGGAGGCGGCGCCCGACGACGCCGCCCGCCTGCGCGTGGTGATCGACCAGGTCGCGTCGCTCACCGACGTCTCCGCGATGCAGCTCCACGCGCGGCTCGTGCGCCCGCCCGCCTGACCGACGGGCGCACGGGCCGGGTCAGCCGCGCTCCGCGACCCACGCGTCGCTCGCGCGCTGCACGTCCTCGGCCGTGACGGAGTCCGCGACGGTCGCGAAGTACCAGCGGTGCCCGAACGGGTCGCGCACCGCCGCCTGGCGGAACCCCTCGAACCAGTCCGACGGCTCCGCGAGGCTCGACGCGCCGGCTGCGAGCGCCCGCGCGTACGCCGCGTCGGTGTCCTCGACCGGGACGGTGAACGACGCGTGCGTCGGTGCGCCGGGCTCCGGCGCGACCGAGTCCGGCGGGAACGCCTCCGCGACGGTGAACGTGCTGGTCCCCGCCGGGGAGACGAGCCGCAGGTCGGAGTGGATGACGGCGTCGCCCGCCGTGATCGTGTCGACCACCTCGGCGCCGAGCGCGGCCTCGTAGAACGCGATCGCCTCGCGCGCGCCGCTCACCGTGACGTTGGGGTGCAGTGCCGATATCTCCATGGTGTCCTCCTCCTCGTGGTTCCCCGCCCTCCGGGGACGGGCCGTCCCCCCATGCTGGTGTCGGCGGGCCGTGCCAGTCTTGGAGGAATGCGACAGGTGTTCGAACCCGCCGGTCCCGGTGCCCCCGTGGGGCCCCGGCGCCCGACGACGTCCGTCCGCGGTCTCGTCGACCCGGCAGCCGCGCGCCGCGGCTTCGAGCTCGTGCGCGTCGAGCCCGCCCCCGACCTCGCGGACCTGGTGGAGCGGCACTGGGTCGTGCGGTGGGACCTCCCGCCCGGCGCGGCGTTCACGCAGGTCCTCGTGCCCCACCCGGTCGCGAACGTCGTCGCCGAGGAGTCGGGGTACGTCGCGCACGGGATCCCACCCGGCCTGTTCGAGCGCACGCTGACCGGGTCGGGCGCCGTCGTCGGCACCAAGCTCCGGCCGGGCGCCTTCCGGGTGCTGCTCGGCCACCCGGACGCCGTGCGTCCCGGCGTGCAGGTCCCGGCCGCGGCGCTGCTCGGCCCGACGGCGGAGCGCACCGGCGCCGCGGGGCTCGCCCTCGCGGTCGCGGGCCGCGACGAGGAGGCCGCGCGGACGGTCGAGCCGCTGCTGCGCGCCCGGGCCGAGCGGGTCCGCACACCCCGTGCGACGCGCGACCTCGACCGGGTCGCGCAGGCGTTCGCCGCGCTCGTCGGCGGCGAGCTCGGGCCGGGGGCGGGCGTCGGGGACCTCGCGGACGTCGTCGTCACGTCCGCGCGCTCGCTCCAGCGTCTGTTCGCCGCGTCCGTCGGCGTGAGCCCCAAGTGGGTGCTCCAGCGGCACCGCGTGCACCTCGCCGCGGACCTCCTTGCGGCGGACCCGGGCCAGGACCTCGCGGCGCTCGCGACCGCCGTCGGCTACTACGACCAGGCCCACCTCGGGGCGGACTTCGCGCGTGCGACCGGTGTCACCCCGGGCGCGTACGCGCGCCGCTGCGCGGCGTCGCGCGCGGCCCTCGTGGGGGCGACGGCGGGGACCGGGACGGAGGTGACGGACGCCGCCGCCGGGGCACCCGCCGGGCCGGTCCGGGGCGCATAGACTCGCCTCGTGGCAGGCCTGATTCGACGCGAGGACGTGGAAGCCGTCCGCGACCGCGCGCGGATCGACGAGATCGTCTCCGCGCACGTCACGCTCAAGACCGCCGGCGTCGGCTCGCTCAAGGGTCTGTGCCCGTTCCACGACGAGCGCTCGCCGTCGTTCCACGTGCGCCCCGGTGTCGGGCGCTGGCACTGCTTCGGCTGCGGCGAGGGCGGCGACGTCATCTCGTTCGTGCAGAAGATCGACGGCCTGACCTTCGTCGAGGCCGTCGAGTACCTCGCGGACCGCATCGGCATCCAGCTGCGCTACGAGGACTCCGGCGGCCCGCAGCGCCCGCGCGAGGAGCCCGGCCGCCGCCAGAGGCTGCTGGAGGCGCACCGCGTCGCCGCCCAGTACTTCTCCGAGCAGCTCTTCGCCCCGGGCGCCCAGGCCGCGCGCGCGTTCCTCGCCGAGCGCAGCTTCGAGCGGGCCGACGCCGAGCACTTCGGCGTCGGGTACGCGCCCACCGGCTGGGACAACCTCCAGCGCCACCTCCAGGGCCGCGGCTTCACGCAGGCGGAGCTCGTCGCCTCCGGCCTCATGAGCCAGGGCCAGCGCGGCATCTACGACCGGTTCCGCGGCCGCCTCATGTGGCCCATCCGCGACGTGACGGGCGAGATCATCGGGTTCGGCGCCCGCCGCCTCTACGACGAGGACCAGGGCCCCAAGTACCTCAACACCCCCGAGACCACGCTCTACAAGAAGTCGCACGTGCTCTACGGCATCGACCTCGCCAAGCGCGAGATCGCGAAGCAGAAGCGCGTCGTCGTCGTCGAGGGGTACACGGACGTCATGGCCGCGCACCTGTCCGGCGTGACGACGGCCGTCGCGACGTGCGGCACGGCGTTCGGCTCGGACCACGCGCGCATCGTCCGGCGCCTCCTCGGCGACACGACCGCGGGCGGCGGCATGCAGCTCGCGTCGGGCGCGTCCGTCGGGGGAGAGGTCGTCTTCACGTTCGACGGCGACGCCGCGGGCCAGAAGGCGGCCGTGCGGGCGTTCGGCGAGGACCA
The DNA here is from genome assembly GCF_058792115.1 of Cellulosimicrobium sp. EB106-03-01-XG111. NCBI lineage: Bacteria > Bacillati > Actinomycetota > Actinomycetes > Micrococcales > Promicromonosporaceae > Cellulosimicrobium > Cellulosimicrobium sp. EB106-03-01-XG111. The sequence goes on along the minus strand of NZ_JBYTEQ010000002.1, from coordinate 146,709 downwards.
GCGCTTCTACGCCCAGACGTTCGTCGCCGTCGAGCCGAGCGGCATGGACCCCTGCGAGCTGCGCATGGCGCGGGGGCCGGACGCGGTGCGCGCGCTCGTCGACGGCCGCCAGCCGCTCTTCGAGTTCGTCATCCGGACCACGCTCGCGTCGTTCGACCTCGACACGGCCGAGGGGCGCGTCGGCGCCCTGCGCGCCGCCGCGCCGGTCGTCGCCGGCATCCGCGACACCGCGCTGCGGCCCGAGTACGCGCGCATGCTCGCCGGCTGGATCGGCACCGACGCGGAGCGCGTCCGGCGCGAGGTCGCCGCGGCCGCCAAGCGCGGCAGCGCACCCGGGCCCGTCCGGACCACGCGGTCCGACGACGCCCGCCCCGGTGCGGAGTCCCGCGCACCCGAGCCCGAGGTCCCCGCGCTGCCCCTGCCCGACCCCCGCGACCCCGTCGCGCGCCGGGAACGTCTCGCGCTCGCCGCCGTCCTCCAGTACCCCCAGCACGTGCCGCCGATGTTCGACGACCTGGGCGAGGACGCGTTCGCCGTCCCGGCCTGGCGCGCGGTCCACGCTGCGATCCGCGCCGCGGGCGGCGTGCGCGAGGGCAGGTCGCTCGGCGCCGGGCACTGGGTCGAGGCCGTCGTCGAGCAGGCCGCCGAGCCCGTGCGCGGCCTCGTGACCGAGCTCGCCGTCGTACCCCTGCCCGAGGACCGGGAGAACGTCGTCGGCGGCTACGTCGCGGGGGTCGTGCGCGGCCTCGTCGACCTGGGCCTCACCCGCCGCGTCGCCGACGCCAAGAGCCGGCTCCAGCGCCTCGACCCGTCGGTCGACCTCGCCGCGTACCAGGAGGCGTTCGCCGCCCTCCTCGCCGTCGAGGCCGAGCGCCGCACGCTGCGCGAGGGCGAGATCGCCTGACCCGGCGGCCTCGGTCGGTCCGGGTCGGCCTCCGTGGACGGAGGCGTTCGGAGACGCCCGCCCCGCGCAAGCGGCGCGGACGCGGCGACGGGTGCTCGGAGAGGTCGGACGCTCCCGCGCCGGACGGAGTCCGTCCCGGAGACGCAAAAGGTTCGGCCCCGGACCGCTGTGCGATCCGGGGCCGAACCTGAGGGCTCCCGCGGTAGGACTTGAACCTACGACCGTCCGATTACACGTCTGCGCAGGTCATCACGGGTCCGTGGTGCTCGCACGAAGCGGCTGGTCAGGCGGCATGAGCGCGAGCGGTTGCCGCAGGCATCAGGTACATCCGTGCCATGAATGACACCTGGCGAGAGTTCACAACGGAGTACCTCACCTCGATGCGCGCGGCCGGCCGCCGTCCCAAGACCGTCCGCCTGCACCAGCACTACCTGCGCCGGTTGGCGACGTTCACGCCGTCGCCGCGCACCGTCACGCTGCAGGTGCTCGAGCGCGCCCTCGCTCGTCCGGACTGGGCTCCCGAGACCCGGAAGTCCGCCCGCTCCGTGTTCGTCGGCTTCTGCCGGTGGATGCACGGCATGGGCTACATCGAGCACGACCCGGCCCGCATGCTGCGCCCGGTCCGCGTGCCCGAGGGCGTGCCGAGGCCCATCCCCGAGGACGTGCTCGAGCGCGCGCTCGGCCGCGCCGACCGCCGCGAGCGCCTGATCCTCCTGCTCGGCGCGCACGGCGGTCTCCGCGCGGGCGAGATCGCGCTCGTGCACACCGAGGACCTGTCCGGCGACCTGCTCTACGTGACGGGCAAGGGCGGCAAGACGCGCATCGTCCCGCTGGTCGACGACGAGCTCGTCACGGCGATCCGAGCCGCGCGCGGCTGGCTGTTCCCGGGCCGCACCGACGGGCACCTCTCCTCCGGCCACGTCAGCGTGCTGATGTCCCGCCTTCTGCCCGACCACTGGACCACCCACACGCTCCGGCACCGGGCGGGCACGCGAGCCTACGGCGGCACGCGCGACATCCTCGCGGTCGGGAAGTTCCTCGGGCACTCCAAGCCCGAGACCACCATGCGCTACGTCCAGCTCCCGCCCGACGCCCTGCGTGCCGTCGCCCGAGCCGCCGCGTAGACCGAACCGCTCCACAACAGAATCGGCCCCGGCCGAGTGCTACCAACACTCGGCCGGGGCCTCACCACCGAGAGATTGGGCTCTCCATGGCTACCGGCCACGCTATCAGCGCACCCCCGACACCGGCGGTGCGGATCAACGCTCACGCGCCCCTGTGGCGCATCGTCGACGCCCTCGCCGCCTCCGGGTGGGGCGAGCTGCGCGACGCCCCCCAGTCCGTGAGGACGTACCTCCTCGCGCTCGCCCGCGTCGCCGACGCGCGCACCGGGATCGCGGAGACGACCGACGCCCAGACCGCCGAGCGCGCCGGCGTCTCCGTGCGCACCGTGGCCCGCGCACGCACGTGGCTGACCGAGCGCGGCATCGTCGTCCAGGTCCGCCGCGGCGCCCGCCAGGGCCTGCACGGCGTCGCGTCCCTCCTCGCGGTCACGAAGCGCGCCCTCGTCGACCTCCTGCCCCGCGCCCGCGCCGCGAAGGACGCGCGCACCCGGGCGCACGCCGCCCGCGAGGGAGGGGCCACTCGGCCCGCCCCCAACATGACACCACGACGCCCCTTCCCCTCCTTCAGGAGGAAGACGGGCGCACCCCGCTGGGGTGTGCGTCCCGCGCCGTCATCCGTGCAGCAGCAGCTGCGCGACGAGGCGGCGCACGCCGCCGCCTCCCCGCCGTCCTCGGCCTCGATCGCCGCCGTCCGGGCGGCCATCGCCCTCGCGCGCCGCTGAGCCACCCAGCGAAGGGAACCGTCATGACCACCCAGCCCCACCCCGACTTCGCCGCCCGCGCGGCCGAGCTCGACGACGAGCGCGAGGCCATCAACGCGGCCGTCGCCGCGAGCGCCCGCCAGATCGACTTCACGGACGGCGAGCAGATCGACGCGCTCATGCGGCGCATGGCCGAGCACGACGCCGCCGTCGAGGCGCTGCGCGACCGCTACTACCCCCGCGCGCACCGCCTCGTGATCGTCGATGGCAAGGCGATCACCGTCAGCCCCACCGGCCGCAGCCTGCGGACGGTCTGGACCCGCACCGCCGACACCGCCCGCGACTGACCCGTTCCTCATGAGCCACCAGGAGATTGTCATGACGACCACCACCCTCGCCGCGAGCGCCAAGCTCGCCGGTCCGACGGCGCCCGTGACGCGCGGCGCGCGCATCAACCCGGACACCGTCCCCGCGCTCGTGACCGCGATGCTCGCGACGACCGCGCTTGTCGGGTTCTCGTTCACGCTCTCGTTCGCCGGCCTGTCCGCGATCGCCCCGTGGGCCGCGGTCCCGGTCGCGCTCGCGCCGCTCGTGCCACTCTTCATCGACGGCGCGATCCTCGTCTACACCTACAGCGCGCTGGCGGCCCGGGCGCGGCACGAGAGCACCGTCCGGCCCTGGACCTGGGTCGCACTGTGGACGGCGGTGTCCGCGGCCGCGAACGGCGCGCACGCGTGGGCCTACGGCCCGGGCGGCTGGCAGGGCGTGGCCGGCGTCGTGCTCGCGGTGCTGTTCCCGATCGGGTCAGCGCTCGGCACGCACGAGATCGCCGACCGGATGATCGCCCGCCCGAACGCCGCGACGACGACGGACGCGGACACCACGACGGACGCCGCGAGCGCCGGACAGACGGGCACGGACGTCTCACTGGTCGTGCTCGCGGTCATGGACACCCCGGCCACGGACACCACCAGCCCGAGCGCGCTGCCCCCGGCCGTCGACGTCGAGACGCTCGCCGCGGTGCCCGGCGCCGTCACGGTCGTCCTCGCCACCGAGCGCACGTCCGAGCTGCACCACGCGGACACCGCGCCGACGGACGCCAGGACGGACAGCGGACGTCAGCACGCCGGGCGGACGACGCGGGCGGTGCCGCGTGGACGGGTCGCCGAGCGTCACGAGGAGATCGTCCGTCTCGCCCTGACGACGGACATGTCCGGACGGGAGATCGCCGCGACGACCGGGCTCGACAAGACGGGCGTCTGCCGGGTCGTCCGCGAGGTCCGCGCCGGACAGACGGACACCACGCGCCGGGTGAAGTCCGGACAGCCCGCCTTCGACCTGGTGCCGGACGCCGTAGGCTCCCCGGCATGAAGGTCGTGCGGGGGGCAGCAGTCGTGGTCGGGCTCGTGCTGGCGACGGCCGCGTGCGGCGGACAGAACGACCCGGGGTTCGCGACGGACACGACGCCGTCCGCGTCCACGACGGTGTCCGCCGAGCCGGAGCCGACCGAGGACACCGTCGAGCCGGAGCCCACGGACACCGCGGAAGGCGCGGCGGACCTCGACGATCTGACGATCGACGACCTCGTGTCGATCAACGGAGACGCGACGCTCGCGCTCGACGACGCCCTGGCGACGCATGGACCGGAGGCGGTCTACGTAGCGCGCACGAAGGTCGGGAACCCGGCACTGTTCCTCGGCGAGGAACAGCTCGCGGAGGTCACCAACGCGCAGGTGCTCGAGGCCGGGACGACCGTGTGCAGGGAGATCGGCGCGGGCCGGACGCTCGACGAGATCTTCATGGAGATGTACGAGGCCGCCGGCGCGAACGCCGAGCAGGACTCCATGAACGTGTTCGGCGACTTCGTGTGGTCGATGATCCTCAACGCGCCCGACACGCTGTGCCCTGAGCATGCGCAGGTCAAGGCCGACTGGGAGGCGAGCCTGCACTAGCGACGGCCCAGCGCCGGACCTGCGCCCGGGCGACCGGCGTCGTGTGGACGTGCCAGCTCGACACGTCGCGGCAACCCTCCGCCACGAGCGCTCCACACAGGGGGCACGTCCACAGCGTGTGCCAGAACGGCTCGACGCACCCGCAGCGGACGAAGCCCTCGCCAGGGCGGCCGCGGTGCAGATCCCACGCGGCCGCGCACGCAGGGCACTGGCGCGGTGGGACCCTGAGCCACCGGCCCCGCCGGACCTCTACCCACCCGGGCCAGCGCGTCTCGTCCACCCGACTATGCTCGCACCGAATCGAACACACGTTCGAGTGCGCGGCGAGGGTCTGCCGGTGCGCGACGTCGCGACGATCATGGGCATCAGCCCGCAGGGCGTCTCCGTGCTCGACCCGACCGCCGGACGCCGCGCGTCCTGACAGGTTTCACCCGAGACTCCGTCGCGTCCGCACGGCAGAATCAGTCCGCATGAGCGAGCTTCCCGAGGACGATCGCCAGACGATGATCCGGTGCTTCGTCGACACGGTCGAGGACCTGCGTTCGCGCGTGCGTCTCACCGCGTCGTACTACGACCTGATGCAGGCGAGCGGCCTGCTGCGTCGGCTACTGGTCGACGGCAAGGCACTCGGACCCCGCGCGAGCGCACACCTGCAGCAGCGGCCGGTGTTCACCTGGTACCCGATCGCCGGGTCGGATGGACGAAGGACGACGCTCACGCTCTACTCGGACCCGAAGGTCGCAGAGGCGTTGCTGATCGAGGGCGGGATCGCCCGGCCGGGCGCGAAGGCCACCCGCGGCACGATGGAAGAGTTCTTGTCGCTGCACGTAACCGGGGCAGTAGCTGATTCGGGCCCGGTGATCCACACCGTGAGAGACCTCATCTCGCAGCTCGCGAACGACGAGGGCGGCGTCCATGTGGGCATGGCTCGCGTGCGGCACCAGCTGATCAGCGAAGGGCTCGTCGATTCACCACGGCAGATCGAGCTGGCCGTCCTCGCCCTAGGGCGAATCGTCGTGGCGGGGTACGAGCCGCTCGTCCTCAAGGCGCTCGAGCTTGACCCCGACTACGGGCTTAGCTCACAGGGCGCATGACGAAGAGCGCCCCCGCCCGGCCGAAGCCGAGCGGGGGCGCTAACGAGGTTGCGCTACCCGACCACGGGCAGGGACGGCGGCCCGGGCACGAAGAACGGTGCGGTCACCGCGCTGTCGCCGTCGCCGTCGACCCGCAGCTGCCATGCGTAAGCCTGGCCCGCGGGGACGGGGATCCCGTTGCCGAAGTCGATCACGAGGCCGACTCGCCCCGGAATCGAGGCCGGGAAAGTAGGGAACCCCTGGACCGCTGGTTTCTCGATCTTGACGGCTTGGCCGATGCGGAGGCTCTGCGGCACGCCGCCGACGGAAGATTGAGGTTGTCCCGGGAGTGGCACCGGCGCGCCAGACTCGTCGGTGAGCGTGAGCTCAATCACGAAATCCTGAGGGCAGTACTGCGAATCGAGCTCGACCTGCGCGATCACGGAGAACCTGGTGGTCGTGCCCTGGGTGAACTCGTACCCGATCGCCTGGATGCCGCCACCGATCACGTTGAGCTTGCCACCGGCGTCGTTGTTGGCGAAGTCCGCGAGAATGAGCGTCAATGCCGCGTTCTCAGAGACGACGCTCATGCGTGCATCCCAGCGAGCGGCGCGACGTGCGCGGCAGCCACCGGGACAGGTGCCACCACGGGGCGTCGCGACGGGAGCGCCGAGACGGGGGACCGGAAATCTACAACTGCGCGTCGGTAAGCACCCCGTGCCCGTGCGAACGGCCGCGGAGTGAGCATTGCACCAGTGTCGAGGAGCTCTACTACGTCGTCGACCGGAACCGACTGCTCCCGAAGGCTCTCGCGAACGAGCTGCTGCGTGCTGGCGAGATCGTCGGCCACGGCAGAGAAGCCGGGCAGGTCGTCCGACTCAGCCCACCAAGTTCCCTCTTCGTGGTGGTATACAACCGTTGCCACCATTGTTCCGCTCCCTCTAGTAGATGAGTGCCAGCGCCTCGTCCTCGGTGAGGCCTACGTCCTTGCACAGGATCTTCCGCACCATGCCGGGTGGCACTGTCACACCGTCATGGTAAGCGAAGACGAGCGTCGGCCTACCCTCAGCAACAAGCACTCTGTGGGAGCCATTCCGACGCGCGACTGTGTACTCCAGCGGCTTCCTCCCGAGCAGGCGCTCCAGCGCGCCCGACTTCATCGATGGGAACTGGGCCACGGGCGAGACACTCCCATGGTTGTGCTGAGGGCGCAAGGGTGAAGTCGTGGACGTCCGCGGTCACACCTGGTTCACGCCCAACGCTGGAACCTCGCGCCCGTCGCGCACGACGGAGAGCTGGGCCGGGACTTCACGGCCGCCGGCGACGAACCCGAGTCCGGCGCCGGGCGGGACCGGGGCCTCGCCCCAGTCGATGGGGAACGCGCGCGACCAGGTCGCCATGACCGCGCCGTCGTCCTGCACGGCGTCCCACGTGAGCTCGACGTCGTCGGCCGTCCAGTCGAACGAGAGCCGGGAGTAGTAGCCGCGGGCGTCGTCGACGTCGAGGTTGGCGATGTTCCACGTGCCGGACGCGAGGCCGCCTGCCTGGGCGAATGGGGACGCGTTCAGGCTCGGGACGTGCCACATGGTGTTCGTGCCGTCGTCGGCGCACACGCTGTGCGAGTCGCCGCCGACCGCGACCAGGCGCGCGCGGATCTCGGGGTGCTCGTCGAGGAACGCGTCGATGATGGCGACCTCGTCGAGGTAGTTCCCCCAGCGCCCGTTGCCGATCCGGTTGGAGTACAGCGGGAAAGAGGGGAACCACACGATGAGCGGCTCGGTCGCGGCGAGCAGGGTCTGGAAGAACCAGGTGCGCTGCTCGATGCCCCACATGGACTTGCCCGGCGTGGCGTCCGTCGACGGCGTGGTCAGGGCCTGGTCGCGCATCGTCCACTGGTCGGTGTCGACGAACCGCACGCCGCGGTGGACCCACGTCTGGTAGGTCGCGCGCGGGTGGGGGAAGTCGGTGCCGAACAGCTCGCGGAACGCGGCCGGGGCGAAGGCGCCGATCGGGGACTCGCGCCACGTGAGCGACCCGCCCCAGTCGTGGTTGTCCCACCGCCACGTCAGGGGCGTGGACGCGATGAACGCGCGCATCCTGGGGGTCGACAGGGCGAGGTCGACGCCCGCGCGCCAGGTCGGCTCGTCCTGGGTGTCGCGGTAGTGCAGGTCGCCCTGGTGGACGAAGAACGCCGCGCCCTCGGCGCGCATCTGGTCGAACACCAGCGGGTCGGAGTTGTTCGCCTGGCACGAGCCGGTGAGCACGACGAACGGCGCGCGCTCCGGGGTCAGGGTCGTCCCGCGCGCGGTCGCGAGCACCTGCCCGGCCGAGATGAGCTCGACGTCGTAGACCTGCCCGGCCGTCAGCCCGTCGACCTTCACCGACACCCACCCCGACGGCGGGGGCACGACGGGGGACATCGTGACCGGTGTCCCGCTGCCGACGGGCCGCGCGACGGCGGTGATCGTCGCGGCGTCGGTCGTCTTGGCGCCCACCCGCAGAGAGTTGAAGGTCTGCTGGGTGATCGTGGCGTAGGACGCCGTCGGTGGCGGAGTCGCGCCGCCCGGCGCGGCCGGGACGACGAGCTGCACGCCCATGCCGTTGCTCGATGCGTTGAGGTAGGTCGCGTTCACCTCGGACGTCAGCCCGACGGCGGACGCGTCGGAGAAGTGGGCCGCGACGGTCTCCGACCCGGCGGTCTGCCGGGAGAAGAACCAGCGCGCGAGCCCGGACGAGGAGACGTCGGTCTCTTTCTCGTTCGCCGAGCTCGCCTCGAACAGCAGCCCGAGCACGAGCGCGCCCGCCTCGGGCACGCTCACGGCCTCGGCCTTGATCTGGTTCGAGGACCCTGCCCGCTTCCACACCGGTCCGACCGTGAGGGACGCGGGCGAGGACGTCGTGCGGATCGCCATCGTCGCGACGTGGACCGACGTCGGCGACGAGATCTCGAACACGAACGCCTGCGTCGCCGACGCGCACACCGCCGCGAACACGTAGGCGATGCGCGTCCCGAACGACTGCCGCCCGAGCACGGTGTGCACGCCCGCGGGCGGGGTGATCGTCGTCGCCGACGGGTCTGCGCCCGTCACGGCGAACACGAGCAGGTCGCCCGCGGCCGCCCCGGGCGGTGGTGTGACCGTCACGGAGGTCGCGGACAGGAGCGCGGTCGCGCCCCACGCGCGCCGCTGCGGAGCTACGAGCGCCATGTCACACCCCCAGGACTTCGAACAGATCGACCGAGTGCTGGGCGGTGCCCGGCTCGGAGCCCGTGGAGTAGAAGTACATGCCCGCGTACCCGCCGCCCGACTGCGGGCCGGTGGCCGTCGTCGTGGTCGCCGTCCACGCAGAGGGCTCCGGCGTCCCGTCGAGCCAGACCTTGACCTGCCGCGTCGTCGGCGCCGAGCCCGTCACCCGCGAGCGGATGTGGACCAGCGCGCCCGCGGCCACCCCGGTCAGGACCCCGGTCGTGTACGACGACTCGTCGAAGCTGACGTCGACCCGGCCCGGGGAGCTCGCGTGCGCGGACCCGTACTGGCGCACCGACACCTGCTGGAAGACCGTCGAGGACTGCCGGCGCTGCTGCACGCGCGCGATCCGTGCGCCCGCGGTGGGGGAGTCCAGTGCGACGACGACGTGCACCTCGGTGTCGTCCTGCGAGAAGCCCGGGAGCATGCCGCCCTGCGTCTCGGACGCGACGGTCTGCACGCGTGCGCGCCCGCCCGACACCGACGTCTTCGCGGTCGAGATCACGGTCCACGACCCGCCGATGTCGGCTGCGCCCCATCCCGCCGCGACGACCCGCTCGAACAGGTCGCGCGCGTAGACGACCGGCTCGGGCGCCGGGCCCGAGCCGACGCGGATCACGAGCGCCCCCTCCGGCTCGGTCACCTCCGGCGCGTCGAGGTCCACCACGATGATCCCCGCCCCGTACAGCGCCGCGAGCGCCTGGGCAGTCGCGGACGCGGGGTCGGCGACGAGCTGCCCGATCCCGCCGTCGTCGACGCCGCCGCCGTGCTCCCCGGACTCGAGCTCGTTGCGCAGCTGCTCGACGCCGGCGATCGCCGCGGCGGCGAGGTCGGCGTAGCCCTGCTCGGAGGTGATGGGGCCGCGAGCGCCGGTGCCCTCGTCGAGCCAGTCGATGAGGCCGTTCGCGGGGTCGTGGAAGAACGTCGGGACCGCGAACGTGGGCAGGACCGCGAGCCGCGCGTTCGCGATCGGGACGGTGCCGTCCTTGTCCTCGAAGATCTGCGCGGGCGTGGTCGTGTCGCGCAGGACGACGCGCACGGTCTGCCCGACCAGCTGCGTGCGCATCTCGCCGGTGAACATGTCGCGGACGGGGGACAGGTCGTAGCGGACCAGGGCCATGGCGTGGGGCTCCTACTCGGTCGGGCGTCTCGTGCGCGGCGGGCGTGCGGGGGTCAGCGCTCGTCGCGCGGGAGGGACGTGATGTCCGGGACGCCGTCGGGGCCGGTGGGTGCGGTGTGTCGGCCGACGGCCTGGACCTTGTCGGTGACACCGACCGGCTTCCACAGGCCGTAGTGGGTGGCGACGGAGACGACGAACGCTGGCAGCGCGGCGAGGAGCGCGACGCCGAGGTCGTAGGTGACGGCGTCGGTGAGGGCGCGTGCGAGCTCGACGAGCAGGGACGAGAGCAGCGAGAGGGCGGCGAGCAGCGTCGCCTTGGCGCCGCTCGAGGTGACGCGGGTGGTGACGAGCCCGACGAGCACGGGCAGGAGGACCGCGATGCAGAGCTGGACGACGGCGAGCGGGTCGAGCGTGAACGCGACGACGGGGACCGCGGTCCCGGTGCCGGCGAGCACGACGGCGGTCGCGGTCGTCGACGTGACGACCAGGAGCAGGCAGGCGGCGAGGAACGCCGCGGAGAGCATGGACAGGGCACGACGGATCACGGGATGGCTCCGATCAGGTGGGCGAGCACCCGCAGGGGCTCGACGAGGAAGAGGTGCAGGACAGCCAGCAGGCCGAGGACGCCGAGCGCGAGCGCGACGGCGCCCCCGGCCAGGGCCAGAGGGATGCGGCGCGCCGCCGCGAGGGCGGCGCGCCGGGTGCGGGGGCTCACCGGAAGAGGCGGCCGGCGTTGAGCTCGGCCTGGATGATCTTCACGCCGGTGCTCGGGCGGCCCCACTCGCCGTCGCCGACGTAGCCGCGGGCGCGGCCGGTGGGCGTGGTCTCGAGGTACTGCTGGAACGCGTAGTCCGTGCGCGTGCGGCTGATGACGGCGGACGGGACGTTCTGCCGGTGGCCGACGCCGTCGACATCGAGCGCGCGCCCGTCGTAGTCGCGGAAGCCGCGGGCGTTGAGGAAGCGCTGCAGCGCGCGCGTGAAGTTCGACGGCGCGGACAGCGTGCCGTCGGGGTTCGCCGAGCCGATCGCGCGCTGCATCGCGCCGAGCGTGCCGGAGCCCTCGAACCCGTCCTCGTCGAGCTTCCCGCTCGGCGGAGCCGGGACGGGACGCGCCGGGGCCGCCCCGTTGATGCGCGCGACCATGCCCGCCCAGCCGCCCTCGGCACCGGCCAGGAGCTGCGTGGGGCAGTTCTTCCCGGTGATGTCGTGGTGGTTCTTGAGCTGGGGCCCGACGCCGATCGAGCGCAGCCACTGCGCGAGCTCGATCGCGTTCTGCACCGTGCGGGCGTAGTCGCCGTCGGGGTTCACGCACATCTCGACCGAGACGTAGTGCAGCCCGCCGCGACCGGCCGACCAGGTCTTGATCCCGTTCGCGAACGACTGCACGGCCTCGGTGTCGTCGACGGTCCAGTTCCACGACGCGTTGCGCACGTTGCCGCGCTTCTGCAGCCGGGCGTGCGCCGCGGCGTTCGCGCCACGGCTCTTGTTCGCCGTCTCGTGGAACAGGATGCCGACGGCTCTCGAGCCCGGGCCGTCGGTCATCGAGCGGATGACCGACGCGGGCGCGAGGTCCTGGCGGGTGGTGACCATGGGTGGAACCTCCTGGGCATGACGAAGCCCCGGACGCCGTGCGGCAGCCGGGGCTGGTGGGTGGGTGGTCAGTACTTCGGCCAGGGGCCGAGCTCGTCGTCGGTCGCGCCACGGTCGGCCGCGATCCGGCGGGTGCGGTGCAGAGCGTCCTCGAGGATGCGGCGGGCCCGCGCTTCCTTGTCGCGCTCGGCCCACGCGTCGCGCTCCTCGGCCTGACGGCCCTTGAGCCAGGCGACGATGTTGTCGACGAGCTTGGTGATGATGCCGCCCGCGCCGATCGCGGTGAGCAGTAGCGCCCAGGTCTCCACGCGTGCCCCCTCAGACGTCTGCCGGGTGGGCGTCGACCGGGCGGTACGGTCGCTCGCTCACCCTCACCCACCTGACGAGCTGCATGCCGAGGACGAACGACACGAACCACGCCTGCAGCATCCGGTTCCCCGGCTGCTGCACCTGCAGCGTGGTGAGGATCGCGAGGTAGATGCCGGCGGCGAGCGCGATCGACAGCACCGCGGACCGCTCGAGCCAGTAGATCCCCGGCAGCGCCGCGACCGTGCCGAGCGCGCAGCCGAACGAGAGCAGCACGGTCAGCGCCGCCATGGCGGACGACCCGATCTGACCCTCGATCGACGCCGGCGGCGAGACCGTCGCGTACACGCCGGCCGCGACGCCGCTCGCGTACATCGCGAAGTACGCCACGGAGATGACGCGCGGCTCGCGGACCTTCTGCCACGCGCGGCGCAGCGCCCGGGCGACGGTGCTTCCGCTCCTCATGCTCGCCGCCCTCACGCTTCGTAGATCGCGACGCGGCCGCCGCGGTTCGCGCGCGCGACGGCGCCGTACCCCGTGCCGTAGATGCGGCGTGTGCGTAGGGAGAACGTCTGGGCCCCGGTGAACACCTGCGCCGACACTGCGGCGTGGTACTCCTTCCACTGGTTCGACTGGTTGAACGCGTTCGACCCGACCCAGGAGCTGATCTGCGTCGCGCCGACCAGGGCGTCGAAGTCCCACCGGGTGTTGTTGTTGTCCGCCTCGTTGCCGAAGAACCCCGCCACGACCGCCTCGACCCGGTACGGGACGCCGGGGTCGGGGATCGCGACGGAGCCGACGATCTGCGGGGACGCGCCCCACACCTGCCAGGTCTCCTGGCGGCCCGGGATGCCCGACGGCGGCAGGTTCGCGAACGCGAACTGGTACACCGCGATGAGGCGCCCGGCGCCGGTGCTGACCCAGGCCGGCTGGCCGGGGCTCCCGGCGAGCTCGCGGACGAACTCACCGCGGCCGCGGCGTGCGCGGGTGCCGAGGGGCACGTTCGTGGGGAGCTCGTCGTCCTTGGTCAGGAGCAGGCTCGGGCCCGTGCGGGTGCGCAGGTCGACGACGGCGGCCTGGTTGAGGGCCTGGCCCTGCTTGCGGGTGATCGCGTAGTGGACGAGGTCCTCGATCCCGGGCGGGCCACCGTCGTAGGCCGGGCGCGCGTTGGACCCCTCGACCCCGGCGATGCGGTGCAGCCTCACGGGGCCGGGCTCCTGCGCGCCCCAGGTGGGGTCGTACCGGCACACGATGAGGTCGGTGCGCCCGACGGAGCTGTCGGTCGACGGCGGCACGGTCAGCGGCTCGGTCTGCCCGGCGGGGATCTTGTGCGCGAAGCCGCCCACGCGCGCGATCGAGTCCTGGGACGGGGAGCCGATGAGGACCTGGTCGGTGCTCGTCGGGGTGGTGATCTGGTAGGCGGTGCCGTTGACGTCGCCGACGATCGCGGGCTCGTCTCCGAACAGGTCCCGCCACATGCCGTCGGTGAAGTTGACGCCGGTGATCGGCCCGGACTGCTGGGGCATGTCAGGTGCTCCTCTCGAGGGTGCGGATCGCCCGGAGCGCCCGGGTCATGGTGGCGGCGTCGGGGTCGTCGTGCGCGGTCGCGCCGGGCGAGCCGACGACGACCTTGACCGTCTCGGTCGCAGCGGAGCCGGCGGCCTGCACGGTCGTCGTGAGCTCGCGCACGGGGCGTGCGCGCAGCTGCGGCGGCAGGCCGTCGAGCAGGACGGACACGACGTCCCCGACGCCGTAGTGCTCGCGCACGCGAACGTCCACGCCGTCGGCGACGTCGAACTCGACCGCGGTCGGGGCGGCGCCCTCGGCGATCGCGTCGTCCATCGCTGCATCGATCTCGCCCTGGTCGCTGGTCTGGCGCTGGTCGACGGCACGCTCGCGGCCGCGGCCCCACAGGTCCTCGGCCGCGGTGTCGATCCTCTGGGCGTAGAACCGGTCGACGCCCTCGCCCCCGGCGGCCGCGATCGGGCGCGTGACCTTGGGGTCCTCGTAGTGGTACTTCCACGAGGTGATGAATCCCGACGCGGCGGTGTCCGGCGGGCCGAACCGCACCCGGTCGGACAGGTCGCGCACCTCGTCGACGACGACGAGCAGACGCGGCGTGCCGGCCTGCTCGTCGTGCACGATCCGAACCCGCAGCCCGGCGGCCTCGGCCAGGTCGTGCACGACGACGCCGAGGTCGTTCATCCGGGCGGTGAACCGCGCCGCCCCGCCGCGTCCGAGCGAGACCGGCAGCACGAGCTCGCCCATGCGGCGGTTGGGGACCGCGCCCGCGCCGAGGTTCGCGCGGATGTACGCGAGGATCAGGTCCTCGCGCGAGCCGGTGCGCACGTCGTGCTCGGCGGTGAACTTCGACAGGGTGCCGGTCAGGGTCTTCGACGGGACCTGCCACGCGAGCCGGTCGGAGAACGCGTCGTTGTCCTCGATGAACCCGAGCGTCATCGTCTCGGTGATCCGGCCCGTCGTCGAATCGACGCCGCCGCCGCGGTCGTAGGACCACAGCTGGCCAGAGACGATCTGCTCGTCGTCGCGGGTCAGGATGCAGCCCATGCCGGCCTCGAACACCGACAGCGCCCGGGCGGGCCCCGTCAGCACCCAGGTGCCGGGGGTGTTGTCCCGCTCGATGACCTCGAGCTTGGTCCACCCGTCGACCGGGTCCGGCCCACGGCGCAGGTCGCGCAGCCGCGGGGTCACCATCCAGTCGGCGCTCACCACATGCTCCTGTACCCGCCGCGCCAGCCCAGGCGCAGCGTCGCTCCTCCGGAGGCGTTGGGGACCTCGACGTCGAGCCGGTTCGTCCCGCGGGTGAACGGCCGGAACCGGGAGGCGAGGGAGATCATCTGCCAGGCGGGCACGCCGTCCAGCCGGGCCGAGCGCCCGCGCGGGTCGGTGACGACGCGCAGCGTCGAGCCGGCGGGGATCGCGCCGTCGATGACCAGGTGCAGGCCCGAGTCCGCGATGATCGTCGCGCCCTCCGGAGCCGGACCGTCGAGCTCGATCTCGGGCCAGACCTTCACCGCCGACGGCATGTCGACCGGCATGTCGTTGCTGATGAGGGTCGAGGGCGAGAGCTTGAGCGCGCCCCACGGGTGGTTCGTCCCGGCCGGGGCGAGGAACGGCCCGCCGCCGCTGAGCGGGAACGGCAGCGTGCGCCGCTCCCGGTCGCGCGCGTAGGGGTGCGGTGCGACGAGGTCGAGGACGATGCGCTCGGAGTACGCCTGGCCGTGCATGTCGCCCTCGAGCCCGCCGCGGTAGGCGACGACGAGCTCGCGCGGGCCGGTCGGCGTGGCCGAGCAGATCTTGAAGTTCCCCTCGCGCTGCATCCCGACCTCGGGGTCGGTCAGGTCCCGAAGCGCCTGGACGTGCTCCCACTTCTCGGCGTCGGTGTTCCCCCACACCTTCAGCGGCAGCGTGATGTCTCGAGCGAGGACCGTGACGTCCTCGATCGAGCCGCCGGGCACGCCCGGGGTGACGCCGATCGCGAGATCGACCGGCGGCACCCCGAGCCCCAGGAACCCTGACTGCAGCAGCACGTGACCCAGGGAGTCGGTGTGCGTGAGCGGGATGACCGTGCGCCCGTCCATCGACTCGAGCCACAGCGACCACGTGAAGTTCCGCGGCCGCTCCTCCGGTGGGAGGGTGCGGACCGAGACGAGGATGATCTGCGGCACGTCGGCCTCCTAACCGTTGCGGCGCGGGTTCTTCAGCTGGACCTGACGCGCCGCGTGCACGAGCGTCTGCGCCGTCACCGGCCGCTCGTGGTTGACGACGGTCAGGTCGTAGGTGTCGCCGCCTCCGTTGCCCTCGCCCATGCGGGCGAGCGCCGCGGAGATCTCCGCCGGCGACATGTTGAGCACCGTCTCGGGGCGCCCGAGTCTGTTCTCCACGAGCGTGAAGCCCGGCTGCAGCACGGCCCCGGCGTCCGCGAACGCGTACTGCATCGGCTCGGCGCCGGGCAGGATCCCGCCGTCGGCCATGGCCCAGTGCACGTGGTTGTAGTGCATGCCCTTGGTCGGCTCGGGGTACACGTAGGGCCGTCCCTTGTACAGCTGCTGGGCGCCCATCGGGGAGTAGATGAGCTCGTAGCTGTTCGGGTACGCCGCGCGCAGCGTGTTGAAGATCCGCGCCATGCCCGCGGTGTCCATCGACCCCGCTCCTGCGAGGTCGACCGCACGACCCTGCCCGTGCATCGACGGGTACCCCGTGGCCGTGATCGCGCCTGGCCGGAAGCCCGACGTGACCCGAGCCCACGGCATGAGGTCGCGCACGATCTGGGACATGCGCTGCCACCCGATCGCGCCAGACGCCGGCGGCGCGGACGCCGCCGACTCCGCGTTCTTCCGGGTGACCAGACCCTTGACCGTCTCGACGAGACCGCCCACGGCCTTGCGCGGCAGCTCCGACACGATCGTGCCGAGGTCGCCCGCACCGATGCCCGCGAGCACCGCGTTCATCGGCTTCGTGATGAGGTCCGCGAGCGCCCCGACCGGGTCCTGGAGGAACTTCGCGACGGACTCGGCGGCGTCCCCGGCCCAGTTCCACGCGGCCGACGCGCCGCGCGCGACGGAGTCCCATGCGTCCCCGGCCCAGCCGGTGATGTTGCCCCACACCCCGCCGTTGGCGAAGTGCACCCGGGGCGCGAGGTCGTATCCGAACCGCTCGGCGACGTTCGCGAGGATCGACGTCGAGCGGCCGCGCTTGGCCGGGGCGAGCGGGATGTACGCCTCGCCGCCGGTCTCGGGCTCGGCCCAGACGCGCCATGCCCCGGCGGGTGCGATCTGCGCGTCGTGGTGCTCGCCGCCGTCGGCGAACTTGATCGGGTTGACCACGGGCAGGCGCAGGTCGAGGCCGACCTTCTCGGCGATCGAGTCCCACGTCTTCTTGATCCCGTTGGTGTAGACGGTCTCGATGATGAAGTTGACCGGCTTGGCGGCCGCCTCCTTCACCTTCTCCCACGCGGTGGAGATGACGTCCTTGGTCTTCTCGAACACGACGCCGACGGCCTCGACCCCCGCCTTGATCGGGTCGAAGACGTAGGTGCTGATCCACGTCCACCCGGCCTGCAGCCCGGTCTGCACGGCGTTCCACGCGGGCAGGATGATGTTGTCCTTGACCCAGGCGAAGCCTTGGCCGAGGAGTTCCCACCCCAGGCGCATGGGGGTGAAGACCCACTGGTTCAGCCAGTTCCACGTGTTGACCCCGGCCTGCAGCAGGGTGTTCCAGACGGGGACGAACACGTTGTCCTTGACCCAGGCGAACCCGGCGCCGAGCATCTCCCAGCCGAGCTTCATCGGGGCGATGACCCACTGGTTGATCCAGTTCCACGCGTTGACGCCGGCCTGCACGAGCGCGTCCCACACGGGGACGAACACGTTGTCCTTGACCCACGCGAACCCGGCGCCGAGCAGCTCCCACCCGACGCGCATCGGGAGGAACACGTTCTCGTCGAGCCACGCCCACGCGAGCTGCGCGGTGACCTTCACGGCCTCCCAGACCGGGGCGAGGAGGTTGTCCCAGACCCAGGTCATGCCGTCCGCGAGGAGCTGCCACGCCGTCAGCCAGGTCACGAAGATGACCTGCAGCACGGTCCACACGCCTTCGGCGCCGGCCTTGATCCCGCCCCAGACGGCGTCGAAGACGGGCACGACGGAGTCCTGGAACCAGGTCACGACCGGCTCGACGGCGTCGAGGATGTCCTGCCACCGGTCGGAGAACCAGTCACCGACGGTCGCGAGCCCGTCCTTGATGCCGTCCCACAGGTCGGAGAACCAGGCGCCGATCGGCTCCCAGACGTCCTTGACCCAGGCGACGACGGCGTCCCAGTTCTCGACGATCGCCCACACGGCGGCGCCGACCGCGACGATCGCCGCGACGATCCACGTGACCGGCGAGGCGAGCATCGCGCTGTTCGCCGCCCACTGGGCCGCGGTGTACACGCCCCACCCGGTGGCGAGCGCGCCGAGCGCGACGCCGAACGCCTGCAGCGCGGCGGGGTTCTCCTCGACCCAGCCGAGGATCTTCTCGGCCGGTCCCAGGAGCGGCTCGACGCCGTCCATGAGCACGCCCATGAACCCGCGCTTGAGGGACTCGAGCCCGGTCGAGACGTTGCCGTTGAGGGTCTCGCCCATCTCCGTCGCGGTGCCCGAGAAGTCGGAGAACGCGTCCCCGGCCGGGTCGATCATCCCGAGGAACTCGGGGATCTTGTTCGTGCCCAGGTCCTCGAGCGGGGTGCCGAACAGGGCGAGCGCCGCGGCCGCCTGCGTGGCCGGGTCCTCGGTGGTCTGCAGGGCGTGCACGATCTGGCCCATGGCGTCGTTCGCCGCAGGGCCGCCAGCGAGGATCGCGTTCGTCATGTCCGTGGCGGACAGGCCGAGAGCCTCGTAGGCGTCGGTCGTCGACTTCGACATGTCGGTCGACCGGATGGTGAACTCCTTGAGAGCGTCACCCATCTTGTCGATGCCGTACTGCCCGTTCTCCGTCGCCGAGACGAGCACGCCCATGGCGGTCGCCCCGTCGAAGCCGAGCTGGGAGAAGTAGGCCGAGTACTCCTGGGTGGCGTCCATGACCTCGCCGCGCAGCGCCTCGGGCACCTGCTGCAGCGATCCGGTCATGAGGTCGAACGCCGACATCGCGTCCGGGGCGAGCCCGTTCTTGATGAGGATCCCGGCGTTGCGGGTCGCCTCCGAGACGTCCTGGTCGAACGCCTTCGCGAAGTTCAGCGCCGTCGCGGTGACCTGCTCGAGGTCGCCCTGCGAGGCGTCGCGCATGCCGTCGATCGACGACATGACCGACCCCACGGCCGTCGAGACGTCGCCGAGCGACTCGCCGTAGGCATCGGCGTACAGCGAGCCCGCGACCTCGCCGGCGGTCTGGGACTGGGTGACGGTGAGGTCGAGCGAGGCGGTGAGCTTGTCCACGCCGGCGTCGAGCTCGAGCGCGCCCGACCAGGCCGACGCGACGAGCGCCGCGGCGCCGGCGACGGCGGCGGCCTTGACGACGAGGTCGCCGAGTCCGCCGACGAGGTCCTTCGCGCCGTCCTTCGCGCGGCCGAGGGACTCGCGTACCGAGCCCCACCCGGTGGCCTGCTGGCTGGTCTCGTTCTCGAGGTCGGACGTCGCCTTCTCGAGCTGCTGGGTGACCTCGCGGTGCTCGCGCTTGGCGGCGACGAGCCGGTCCTCGACCGAGATCGTCTTGGTGGCCGCGGCCTCCTGACGGTCGCGCGCGGCGGTCAGGCGCAGTTCGGCGGCGGTCGCGCGCGCGGAGTCCTCGCCGTACTTCGAGCGGGCGTCCGCGAGCGCCTGCTCGGCGAGCACGACCTTGGCGGCCGCGTCGGACTGGGCGGCGCGGGCCTTGGCGATCGCCTGGGTCTCCTCGGCGACGATCTTCTCGGTGCGCTTCTTGGCGGTCTCGAGCTCGTCGACGACGGCCTTGGTGCCCGCGTTCCCGGCGGTGCTGGAGAACGCCCCCGACCAGGCCTTGCCGGACGCCCTGCCGGCCTCGCTGGCGGCCTTCGTGGAGCCCCCGAGCAGGTCCTTGGCGAACGCCCCCATGGCCGGCAGCACGTCGAGCCAGACAACGTCGCCGGCCATGGGGACCCCCTCACTCTTCGGTTGTGGTCCGCTCCTGCCGTTCACGGCGGGCGGGGTCGGTCAGCGTGAGCAGCAGGTCCTCCTGCTGCTCGCGGTAGACCTCGGCCTCGGCGTCGAGCTGCTCGAGCTGGCGCTCGGTCGGCTCGGGCAGCGGGAAGAGGTCGGGCTCACGCGGCTGGCGGGTGACGATCGCGGCGACGTCGGCGCGCAGGTAGCGCAGCTGGGTGTCGATGCTGTGCAGCAGCCGGTGCGTCTGGGACCACGGCCCGTTGCGCTCTCGCCCCCACGGGGTGTCCGGGCCGAGGTAGGCGATCATCAGGCGCAGGTCGGCGTGCGAGAGCGTGCCCGCGATGTACTCCCGGACCGGGTCGCGGGGGCTGTACGTCTGCATCAGCGACGCCCGGATCTCCTCCGGGGCGTCGCCGATGAGCTCGATCAGCCCCCGTAGCGGAAATCGCGGAGGCGGTCCTGCGCGGCGAGCAGCTCGGCCTGGTAGATCGCGGCGAGGTCCTTCGACGTGTAGCCGGCCGCCTGCCACGCAGCCCACTGCTCCTCGGCGTCGCGGTCGGGGTTCGCGCCCAGCACGACGAGCGGGATCGCGTTCTCCTCGTCGGACTGCGTCGCCTGCTGCAGCCGGTCCTGGTAGTCGTCGTCCTCGTCGAGCAGGAGCGGCAGCTTGATCTTGACGACGTCGCCGTCGCCGATCTCCACCGGCACGAGCGAGCCCTCGCCGATGACCTCCTCGGAAAACTGCCGCTTGAACTTGTCCATGCGCACCGGGGCCCGGCGCTGCTTGGTCTTGGCCATGGTTGAACCTCACTTCTCGGGGAACCTGGGGGAACCAGCAGGGAGGCGGGCGGGCGTGGTTCCCCACGACGCCCGCCCGCCTCCCAGCTCAGACCTGCTCGACGGTCCCGAAGCCCGGGCCGTTCTCGGCGCGGGTGAGGGTGCGGCCGACCGCGACGTCCTTGAACAGCCCGAACGTCATGCCCAGGCCCTCCGCGGTGGTGCGGTTCAGGGTGCGGTCGTTGACCGAGATGATCTTCGCCGAGTAGCCGTACTCGTAGCGGTAGAACGCCTGCGGCCCGACGCCGTCCTGCATGAGCACGTGGACGCGCAGGAACGGGTAGTCCGTGATCTCGCCGTCGTGGTAGATCCACGGGGCGTGCGCCTCGGCGGGGAACTGCGACGGCAGCTTGCCGTGGTACAGGGCGTTCACCCACGCCGAGGACGCCTGACCGAACGTCACGGCCAGCGTCTGCTCGATGCCCGTGATGTCGTCGCGGACGTTCTCGAGCGACTGCACCATCTGGGTGCCCTCGCGCGAGATCGACTTCGCCTGGGTCATGCCGTCGGTCGTGATGAACCCGAGGATGCGCGCACCCGCAGGCAGCGCGGTCGGGCGGTGGTCGGTGGTGTCGAACCACGCGGTGGGCACCGGAGCGCTGCCGTCCTCGACGGCGAGCAGCTGGGTGCCCCACTTGCGGACCTGGTCACGTCGCGTCGAGGACGCGACGAGGTCGGAGACGATGACGCCGGCCATGAGACCTCCAAGAGAGAAGGCCCCATGCGGGGCCTGGTGGGTGGTGGGTGGACGAACCGTCAGCGCAGCGGCCGGACGGTCAGGGTGTACGTCGCGATCGCGCGGCGCACGGACTGGTTGCGGTAGGGGTCGAGCGCGAACGCGAACGTCTCGGCGACGTCGTCGACGTACTGCTCCGAGCCGTTCGCCGCGAGCGCCCGCATCGCGACCTCGACGCGCTGGACGAGCGGCCACAGCGAGGCGCGGTCAGGTGCCCAGGCGCCGATCTCGAGGTCGACGTCGCGGTCGATGTCGCGCCCGATGCCGCCGACACGCTCGACCGAGAGGAACGGGACCAGCTGCTCCTCGTTCGGGCCGATCTCCCCGGCGCGCCAGGTCGAGACCTCGCGGGTCTGCCCTGCGACGTCGGTGGTGGGCACGTGGGTCTCGAGCCAGCGCACGCCGAGCTTCTCGGCGTCCGGCCACGAGCCCGACGCGTCCGGCTCGGGGAGTGCGAGCGTGAGCTCGGCCATGGGTCCTCCCTTCAGGCGCGTGCGGCACGGCGCAGGATCTGCGTCCGGGACAGCACGGCGCGTGCGTCGGCTGCCTTCATCTCGTCGGTGACCGTGGCCTCGACACGCGCGTAGGGCCGCTTCACGCCGCCCTGCGCCTTCGTGCCAGGGCGGGTGCCCCTGGTGGTACGCAGCGCCCTGCCGAACGCCACAGCGCCCGCCTGCGCGGCCACGCGCTGGGCTCTGGGCTGGACCCGCCGAGCCTTCGCGTCGAGCGCGCGAAGCACCGCGGGGGAGTGCATGGCGCGCTCGATCAGGTCGGGGGTGAGCGTGACCTTGGCCATCAGGCACCGCCCTTCGGTCCGCCGCCCCACCGCACGAGCACGAGCTCGGTGTGGTCGAGCGGGCCGCCGGAGTCGAAGTGCTGCGGCTCGCCCTCGATCTGCAGCTCGTCGCCGGTGCCGCCGTCGCGCACGACCTTGCCGCCCGCGTGCGCGATGCGCGTGACCGGGCCCGACGCGCGCCACCGGGCGGTGACCTGTTCGGCGGCGACGAGCTGCTCGGAGGTGCCGATCGGCTCCACGTGGAAGCCGTCGACCGGGTGCGGCACCTCGCTCGTCGGCGCGATGCCGTCGACCGGGCGGCCGCGGACGACCTCGACGAAGACCAGCGTCTCGCGATGCTGGTCCGCGCCGAGGTCCCACAGGGACGTCACAGCACCGGGCCGGGCGCGTCCTGAGGCGGGATGAGCCCGAGCTCGACGGCGTCGGCGATCGAGTACTCGACCGCGCCGTAGCGGACGAGGCCCC
Source organism: Cellulosimicrobium sp. EB106-03-01-XG111 (assembly GCF_058792115.1). Lineage (NCBI taxonomy): Bacteria > Bacillati > Actinomycetota > Actinomycetes > Micrococcales > Promicromonosporaceae > Cellulosimicrobium > Cellulosimicrobium sp. EB106-03-01-XG111. Next base: position 124,244 of record NZ_JBYTEQ010000002.1, on the reverse strand, counting down.
CCTCGACGCGCGCGACGCGCCGCTGGTTCTGGGTGGGCGGCTGCTCGGGCGCCGCCTCCTGGGCGGCGACGGCAGCGGGCTGAGCGGCGGCCGCACCCGGGGTGGGCGTCTGGCCGTCGGCGGGCTGGGGGTCGGGAGTCGGTGCGGTGCGGGCCATGTCAGGGGCCCTCCTTCCATCCGAAGAGGTGGTCGTAGTTCGCGGGCGGCGGGAACGACCCGCGCGGCTGGGCCCCGGTGATGGGGCCTTCGAAGAGCTCGACCATCCAGGACGCCCAGACGTTGGGGTCGTTCGGGGCGGCGGTGCCGAGCGTGACGGCCCGCGAACGGGACTCCGTCCCGGACCCAGCCTGCTCCTGCCACGAGCGGGCGTTCGGCACGGGCGGGCCGCCGAGGACCTCGACGACCAGCGCCACGACGACGTCGCGCACGTCGAGCTTCTTGAGCTTGTCGCCCGGGTCGGCGATCCGGGCGTCGACGTCGGGCCAGCGGTTGCGCACGCGCCGGGAGGCGACCTCGAGCCAGTACCCGGCTCGGGTCGCCTCCTGGGCGGTGAGGGGGCGCCACGCGTTCGTCACGTCGGTCGTGGACGCGAAGTCGGTGGACTCCTCGTCAGGCGTCGGCTCGGTCACGTGGAGCCCCCTTCCCTCACTGGCCGCCGGACTCGGACGCGGCCTTCTCGTGCGCCGTGACCAGCGCCTTGACCTGGTCCTTGTCCTTGGCCTCGACGACGTCGGCGGGCACCTCGATGCCGAGGTGCTGCGCCCACGCGTACTGCTTGTCGAACCCGGCGTTCGGGGCGGGCTTCGTGGGCGCGTCGTCGGCCGGGCCGGAGCCCGCGTCGCCGCCGGTCGCCTCCTCGCCGGGGACCTTCTCGATCAGGCCGCGGGCCTCGAGCTGGTCGAGACGCTCCTGGTCGATGCCGAGCGGCAGGACGTCGCCCCGGCGCAGGATCTGCGCGACCCGGGGCCCGGGCCCGCCGACGGAGACCTTCACGACGGCGGCCGCGGCGGTGTAGAGCTGCTGGTCGGTCATGGCGATCAGGCCCCCGTTCCGGTGACGATGTAGCCGGCGAGCGGGTTGGTGACCACCGGCACGTGCGGGTTGCGGGCCTGGATGCGGGTCTTGTCCGCGTTCGGCTCGCGGATGGAGGTGATCTGCACGCCCGTGTCGTTGCCGACGTCGCGGTACTCGGGCGAGGGGATGGACTCGCGCGCGATCCCGCCGAGGCGGCGCCGGTCGACGAACATCGGGTCGGCGAACTCGTCGTCGTCGGACGAGATCCACGTGATCCCGCCGATCGTGGGGAACGCGCCGGTGAGGGCGGTGTCGTCGCTGTCCGGAAGGATGTCGAGCAGCTCGGGGATGACCTCCGCGTACTGCTCGCCGTTCAGGACGGCCGTGTCGATGGAGTACCCGAGCTTGAGGCGGCGCGCGGCCGCCTTGATGCGCAGGGCGTCCTTGAGGATCTGCTTGCCGTTGGTCCAGCCAGCGCCGGCGGCGAGGGTCTGCGTGACCGAGGACTGGACGACGCCGAGCGCGAGCTCGTTCGCGTCGAACACGAGCTCGGTCTGCAGCAGCGTGAACGCGTCGTCGATCGGCTGGCGCAGGGACCGGCCGACCTCCTCGTCCGTGATCTCGGTCGCGATGCCCTGCTTGGACGCCGTGTAGAGCTCGTACTGCTCGGCGCTCAGCGGCGTCAGCTTGTACTCGGCGCCGGGCGCGACGGTCTCCGCGGCGCGGTCGGTGCGGATCTTCTCGTTCGCGGGGACGGCGATCGCGCCGCCCTGCAGGGTGTAGCGGCCCGACAGGAGGAACAGCCCGATGAACTGCTGCGCCTGGAGGATCTCGCCCATGCGGCGCGCGACGAGCGTCGGGGACTTGAGGAACGCGATCAGGTCGAGGGCGGAGGCCGCCGAGACCTGGCTCGGCGTGAAGGGGTACGTCAGCATGGTGCTCCCTTTCTCAGAGCTGGATGATCTCGACGGGAGCGCCGTCGGCCGCGGACGTGAGGGCGATACCGAAGGCGGAGCCCGCGGCGAGGGTGCGCACACGGCCGGTGGCTGCGGGCTCGACGCGCTGGCCGCGCGTCACCGCACCGGTCGCGACGAGCAGGTGCACCGGCTTGTTGACCTCGACGGTGACCTTGTCGCCGACCTTCGCGTCGTGGCCGGCGACGCCGACCACGCTCGTCGAGGCGGCCGCGGCCGGGGCGACGGACCGGTCGACGGAGCCGACCTGGACGAGCTGGCCGCCCGTCACGTCCGCCGTCACGTTGAACGTGACGGTCTGGCCCGGGCGGAACAGAGGCAGGTACTGGGCCATCGGTCAGCCCTCCTTCGTGGTCTCGGCCGTGGGGCCGAACGTCTTGACGTACAGGTCGCCGTCGTCGTCGGACGACTCGTCGACGCCGCCGGTGTAGCCCTTGGACTCGATCGGGATCGAGCCCTTCGGGAACGCCTCGAGCACGTCCTTCGCGCCCGGGTCGTGCTCGAGCTGGTTCTCCCAGTACTCGCGACGCGCCGGCGGGATGCGGCCCTCACGCACGGCGAGGTCGACCGTCGCGCGGCGGGCGTCGGCGAGCTGCTCCTCGCGGGCCTCGCGCCCGGCCTTCGCGTCGGCCTGCAGCGTGGCGTACTGCTCCTTGTCGACGAGCACGGTGCCCTCGGGCGCCGTCGTGGTCGCCTGGGTGGTCTCGGTGGCCTGCTCCTCGAGCACCTCGTCGAGCGCGGCCAGCAGGCCGTCCTCGTCGAGCTTGGCGTCGGCCTTGATGCCGAGCCGCTCACGGAGCCCCTGGATGAGGTCCGTCATGGCGGACGCTCCCTTCTGGTTGGGGTTGGTGATCTCCTCCGGCTCGGCCGGAAGCGTGGGGGCCGCCTGAGCGGCCAGGTGCAGCGCCGTGCGCAGCGGGGAGCCCTGCGCGAGCGAGAGGCGCTCACGCGAGCGCCGGTGCGCGTTCTGGGGCACGTGCGGGGCGGGTGCGTCGGCGCGTCCGGCGTGGGCGAACATCGCGCGGTAGCGCGCGGCCGCGGAGTTCGTCGCACCGGCGTCGTCGGCGTCGTCGTCCTCGTCGTCGGCCTTGCCCTCGACGCGGTCGGCGAGTCCGGCGTCGACGGCCTCCTGCGCCGAGTACCACGTCTCGGCGAGCATGGCCTCGCGCCACTCGTCGGCGGTGCCGCCGGCGCGCTCGGCGTAGATCCCGGCGACGGACTGCGACAGGCGGTCGAGGTGCTCGGCCTCCTTGCGCAGCACGCCCGCGTTGCCCCAGGCGATGTTCGACGCGTCGTGGATCATCAGCTCCGAGCCGCGGCCCATGACGAGCTCGTCGGCCGCCTGGACGATGACCGACGCGGCCGAGGCCGCGAGGCCGTCGACCGTCGCGACGACGCGCGCCTTGTGCCGGTGCAGGGCGTTCATGATCGCGATGCCGTCGTAGGCCGAGCCGCCCGGGGAGTTGACCCGCAGCTCGATCGTGTCGACGTCGAGGTCGGCGAGCTCGGCCACGAAGTCGACGGCCTGGACGCCGTACCAGCCGCCGATCGCGCCGTACAGAATGATCTCGGCGGTGCGCTCGGAGGTGTTCGCCTCCATCGAGTACCACTTGTGGTCGGGCTCGACGAGTGCCTGAGCGAGCGAGCTGGTCATGGTTCCTCCGTCTCGTCGGGTGCCGGCGTCGGCGCCGGTGGCGCCGTGGACGTGGGCGGGCTGAACAGCTCGACGCCCGCGCGTTCGGCGAGGCGTCGCAGCTCCTCCTGGGAGAGCACGGTGTCCTTGGCGAGGTAGGACTTCTGCAGCACCTCCGCGGCGTCGCGCGCGGCCTTGAGGTCCCGGGGGTCGACCCCGGTCGCGGCGAGCTTCGCGTCGGCGGGCGGCAGCCCGTACTTCTGGCGCATCTCCGCCTCGAGCCGGGGATCGGGCACGATCGCGCCGCAGTCGATCAGCGCCTTGATCGCCTCAGCGGTCGCCGCGGAGCGAGAACCGATCTCCTCGTGCGCGACCTTCGGGGCGGGCTCGGAGGGGCCGAAGTTGAGGTCGACGAGGTCCTCGACGACGTGCTGGGTGGCGACGTCGGCGATGTCGTCCGCGAGGCTCTGCAGCGAGAGCGTGAAGAAATCCGCGAACGTGGACCCGAGCGCCCAGGACCCGGTCTCGGTGCCAAGGTTCAGGAAGTGCGCGAGGACCGCGCGCGCGATCTGCTCGTCGTAGTAGCGGATCGGCTTGTCGGCGTCCGGCAGGGTTCCCTGCACGCCGAGCAGCTCGAGCTTCGCGCCGTGCGGGATCGCGGCGCCCGAGGTGTTGCCCGAGCGGAACGCGCGGGCGATCTCCTCGCCGCGCGCGAGCTCTTCCTTGCGCAGCCGCTCGTAGGCCTCGGGGTCCTTGTCGTAGATGGACGCCGGGATCTCCGAGGCGGTGTACACGGGCACGCCCATGCCGTTGCGGTCGACGGTCTGGGCCTGCACGCGCAGCAGCCGGTCCTTGAGGAGCCAGAACTTGTACGCCGGCCGTAGCAGCGACTGCCCGACCCAGTTGCCGCCCTCGCGGTCGTTGACGTACATCACGAGCCGGTCGACGGTCATGCGCGCGGTCTTGCTCGTGCCGTGCTGCTGGATCGCGACGAGCCCGCCGTCGGACGCGACCTCGATCGTCGCGATGGTGCGCGGCGGCCGCCACGCAAGCTTGCGCAGCCGCGCCATGCCGGCGTCGTCGATGCGGTAGACCTGCTCGAACGGCGAGTGCCCGAACACGAGCATGAGCAGCGCGAGCCGGAGGTGCTCGGACCAGGAGAACCGGTCCTTGCTGCGCGGCTCCGGCTTCGGGTCCTCGCCCTTGATCGGCAGGCCGAGGTTGTCCGCGACGAACGCGGCGACCTCGGGTCGAGCTCCGTTCGGGTCGATCCACCATGCCGTGCGGCGCACCGGCAGGGTCACGGCGCGCAGCACGGAGCCGACCTGCGCGTCGGTGCGACGCATCTTGTCGTACACCTCGATGTTCTTCGGCCAGCGCAGCTCGGGCGTGGGCTCCTCGTCCTCCCACCATCCGGCGGCCGTCGTCGTGCCGTAGCCCTGTTCCTCGGTCGGGGTCTCCATGGGCCCTCCTCTCGAGGTCAGAACCCGGCGGTCGCCAGGTCGGAAGTGAGGTCTCCGTCGTGCCCGCCCGTGAAGCCGTCGAAGCCGTGGACGTCGGCGCGGTCGGTCGTGATGACGATCGGGCTCGCCGGCGGGGGAGGCGTCGCCGGGACGTGCTGGTTCAGCAGCCACAGGGCCGCGATCCACGCGCTCAGGGGCGCGGCGTCAGCGGGGGACTCGCGTAGGTCGATCAGCCACGTGCCGCCCGCCAGGTGCTTCACGGCGGCGGTCTCGGCGGCGAGGTCCAGCACGGGCTGGGGGGTGTGCCAGACCGTGCCGTCCTTGACCGCGTCGAACGCCTCGTCGTGCGCAGTCGTGAGGTCCGGCCCGGCGAGGTCAACCACCTCGATCGGGAAGCGGTGGTCCTCCTTGAGGCGCTTCATGAGCGTCGAGATGGGCGCGCCGCGCGACTGCCCGGTGACGCGCAGCACGCGCCCCTCGAGCTTCGCGGAGACGAGCCAGTCACGGACCCACTCGATGCCGAACCGGCCCGCCCAGACCTCGACCTGCGGCGCGCCGTCGGGGCGGTAGCCGGCGGCCGCGGCGTAGGTCATGGACCGGTCCGCGGCCTGGGCGAGCCCGACGACGACCGGACCGACGATCCGGTCGTCCTCCGCGAGGACGAGCTCGCCGTCCTGCTCGACCGGCTCGACGCGGGTGTCGGCCCACGAGCCGGGCGGGAACGGGCCGGTCTCGGTGCCGTCCATCCACTGGCACAGGACCTCGGTGCGGAACACGTAGTCGGGCTCCTTGAGCGCCGCGGCGATGTTCCGTTCGGAGAGCTCGGTGTACCCCATGGACGGGTTCGCCTGCGCCCACGCGTCACGGTCGCGCTTGTCGCAGCCGGGCGGAGCGGACCACTCGAACAGGCCGAGCGTGTCCTCGTCCTGCTCAAGGTCCTCGACGTCGACGTCGCCGTACTCGAGGTCGAGCTCGTCCTCGTCGTCGTCGCCGACCTCCTCGAGCTGGAGCCCGTCGAGGTCGAACTCGGTGGGCCCGAACGCGGTCTGCTCCGCGGCGGCGCAGATCCCGTCCGGGTCGCCGAGCACGCGGTGCGCGGTGCGGCGCAGGTACCCGAGCACGACGGACGTGATGTCGCCGGCGTTCGACAGGGCGAGGATCATCGCCTCGGCGCGCGCGAGCGTGGTCTTCGTGATCGCGCCCCAGGCCTGCCAGTTCTGGTGCTCGCGCAGCTCGTCGAGGAGCACGAGGTTCCCGGACAGGCCGCGGCCCGCGCGCCGGTTCGCGGCCTTGACCTTGTACCGCTGGCCGGTCGTGAGCTCGAGCGCCTTCTTCCCGTTGACCTTGACGACCTTGTCGACCATGCCGGAGAGCTCGTCGTTCTCCTGGACCATGTCGACGACGTCGGACCAGATCTCCTCGGCGACGTCGAGGTCCTGCGCGGTGCCGAGGATCAGGGGCCAGCCCCACACGCACATGAGCCAGATCGTCAGGACCTGCGCGATGGTGGACTTGCCGTTCTGCCGGGCGACGAGCAGCACCACGGTGCGGAACCGGAGCGATCCGTCGGCGTTGAGCTCGAGCGCGTGGACCAGGAACCACGCCTGCCACGGGACGAGCGTGACCTCGAGGACCTGCTCGGCGAAGTCGATGACGTCGTAGCCGAGCGTGCGCGCCTCGGTCTCCTCTGTGCGGGGCTCGAGCGGGGCGAGCGGCGGGGTGTAGATCCGCGGCGTCGTCTTCCCGAGCCGCTTAGCCCGCGGCCGTCCCGCCGGCCTGCTGCCGCCGCCGCCGTTGCTCGGCCGCTTCCGAGAACTTCGAGACCTTGCCGGGGCCGCCGCCCTTCCCGTCTGCGCCACCCGACTTCGCCCCCTTCCCGCCGGAGACCGGCGTGAGGCCCGAGCGGACCGCCGGGGTGGCGAGCAGCTCGCGCAGGATGTTCACGAAGTGCGGGACGAGGTACAGGACGCGGGTCGCGTCGGAGCCCTCGCCGAGCGAGACGGACTCGTCGATGCGGTCGGCGATCTTCATGCCCGCCTCGATCAGCGCGGCGTCCACGTCCTTGTCGATCAGCTCGGACTTCTCGACGGTCCGCTCGAGGGCGGTGCGCATCGCGTGGTCGTTGCCCTCGGGGCGCGCCTCGAGGCGCATCCGGTGCTCGCTGATCTTGAGCACGCGGTCGATGACCGCGAGGTCGCCCCGGACCGCGCGGGCCCACAGCGCCGTCTGCAGACGGTCCAGACGGTCGAGCTCGAGCGCGCGGGTCTGCTCCGTGGTGGGGGAGACCCCGGCGTCCGCGAGCGCCGCCTCGTAGGCCTTGCGCGCCCCGCCGCGGTTGGCGTACCCGACGCGACGCGCGATCTCGTCGAACGTCATGCCAGCGCGGCGCAGCTCGAGGACCTTCTGCCGCTTCTCGTAGGTCTTCTCGTTACGCGACACCGTCGACCTCCTCCTGCGTGAAGTCGACGGCGCGGCCCGTCTCACGGTGGATCGGCAGCACGCCGGTGTGCTCCTGCCAGCGACGGCAGATCGCGTCGGCGTAGCGAGGGTCGAGCTCGACGAGCGCCGCGCGAGCGCGGTGGTGGTGCGCGGCGATGAGGGTCGAGCCGGAGCCACCGAACAGGTCGAGGACGAGCCCGCCGGGCGGGCAGGAGTTGCGCAGCATCGCGAGCACCAGGTCGACCGGCTTCATCGTGGGGTGCTCGGCGTTGCGCTTGGGCTTGGCGATCTCGAAGACGGTCGTCTGGCGGTTGTCGCCGTACCAGTGCGGACCGCCGCGCCCGAGCCGCCCGGCACCGCCGGGGGCGAACCCGTAGGCGAGGAGCTCGTGGGTGAGCGGCTCGTCGGCGTCCTCGCCGGGCGTCTGCCCCTCGAGGATCGGCTCGTGCCGGTAGTGGTAGTCGGCCCGGCTGAGGACGAGCGCGTTCTTCACCCACACGAGCTGCTGGCGCACGAGAACTCCGGCCTGGCGCAGCGCGGCCTCGAACGACATGCCCTCGATCGCGGCGTAGGCGACGTAGACGGGGGCGCCCGGGCGGCAGACCTTGACGGCGGTGGAGAACGCGCCGAGCAGCAGCGAGGGCAGGTCCTCGGGGTGGTCGTTGAGGATCGTCAGCGCGTCGGCGGTGCCGCCGACGTAGGCGACGCCGTAGGGCGGGTCGGTCCAGACGCAGTCGGGCACGCGGCCGTCGAGCATCGCCGCGACGGCCGGGGTGTCGGTCGCGTCGCCCACCAGCAGCAGCGACTCCCCGAGCTGCCACACGTCGCCCAGGACACTCCTGGGGAGACTGGGCACCGGGGCCGGCTCGTCGACGCCGGTGAGGGCGACGGGCTCGCTCCGGTCGGCGAGCAGCTCGGCGACCTCGGCGTCTGTCCAGCCGGTCCCGTCGAGGTCGGGCATCCCCTCGAGCAGCGCCGCGAGCGCGTCGTCGTCGTAGGTCGCGAGGTCGGACAGCCGGTTGTCGACGAGCACGATGCGCGCGGCCGCGACCTCGTCGACGTCGAGCCACTCGACGGCCAGGTGCGTCCAGCCGAGCGACTGCGCGGCCTGCAGGACGGCGTTGCCCGCGAGGACCTCGCGCGTCGCGCGGCGTGCGGTGACGGCGCGGTACTGGCCGTTGGCGGTGAGCGAGTCGGCGATCTTCGGCACGACACTGCGGCGGGGGTTGCCCTCGTACAGACGGAGGGATTCGACCGGCTCGGCGAGGTGCTGCAGCTCGGGCCGGATGCCCTCAGAACGGCGCGATTCCAAGGAAAATGTGTCCTTTCGCGCGGGGGATGGGGGGTGGGGTCAACGTCCGGGGGGAGAGGACGCTGTCGGCGGGAACAGTCCCGCTGGCGGGACCCCAGATTTTCTGAGACCACGACCGGAACCAGCCCGGACGGACCAGCCGGATGAGTCCCGGATCACCGGTCGTTCGACACCGGTCCGGGAGACTCAGCCGAGTGGAGCGACGACGAGCGAACCGCCGTGCCGCCACGTCGGTGCGAGCTCGCGCTCGAGGCGCTCGTCGGGCAGCGCGCCGCCGTCGACGAGCACGACGTCTGCCGAGGCACCGCGCGCACCACCGTGGCGGGCGCCGCCCGCGCTGACGATCCGCAGCGACCCGCCGTTGGCGAAGCGCACGCACTCACGCCCGCGGGTCCGCACGACGTGCGTGACGTCGTCGAGCTCGGTCGGGTCGAGCGCCTCGAACAGCGCGTCGCCCGCGTCCTGCGTGACGGGGACGACGAGGACGCGCCTGCCGGCCTTGGCTGCCGGAAGCGCGACGTCCCGCAGGTGCCCGGGCTCGAGCCCTCGGTGATCCGCCATGGGGTTCTCCTCACCAGTCGTTCGACACCAGACCGAGAGCCGCCGTCGCCGTGCGGCCGCGCGGCCCGTCGGCCTTGTTGCACTGCAGGTGCGCGGGTGCCCAGTTCGACGGGTCCCACGTGAGGTGCGGGTGCGTGCTCCTCGGCCTGAGGTGCTGCACCGAGCACGAGTCCGGGTGGCTCGTCGGCAGGTCGTAGTCGATGCCCTGCCCGCAGATCACGCACGGCAACGGCGCGGGGTCACCGTGCTCGTCGACGTGCGAGCGACCGAGCTGGTTGACGCGCCTGGTCGCCTCGACCTTCGCGCGACCTGCCCACGGCGGGACGTGCCTACCCTCGCTCGAGGTACGCATCGACCTGCGCCCCGACCCGCTCGAGCACGTCGCCGAGCGTCTCAGGCGTCGCCGCCACCGTGACGTTGACCGTGACCACGTGCGCCGCGGCGAGCTCCTCGGGCGCCGCCACGCTGTCGGCGAGGTCGACGACGACGAAGCCGCGGCGGGCGAGTTCCTCGATCACAGCGGAGGCCTCGCCCGGGCCGATCATCGTGCCGAGGTACCGACCGAACTCGTTCTCGATGGAGCCGCGAACTGCCTCGACGATCTCCGCATCGATGTCCTGAGCCGCCATGGTGGTCCTCCTCGTGACGTGGGTCGCTCGCGACCGCGGTACCCCGACGACGTCGGTCCGGCGGAAGCGAGCGAGGTAGATGGAGACCGGCGACGTCGGACCGCTCGACGTGCCCCGCGCCGCCCTGGCGCGCGCCGGCCTGGACCGCGGTCGTGCTCGGCGGCGGTCGTCCTCAGGGGGTGCGCTGTGTGCGCAGCAGAAAGCCCCCGGCCGGATGATCCGATCGGGGGCTTCTGGGCACAGCAGTGCCAACGGGTCAGAGACTACACGCCACCAGCGGCGACGGGCGACTCGGGCGCTCGTTCGCGTGTCACGAGACCAGCCCTCCCAGGACGGCGGGGGCATCGGGCATGGCGAGCGGCACGATGCGCTCGGTGACCGGGGTGTCGTCGTGCACGAGCTCGTCGATGGGCGGGGCGAGCATGAGCCGCACGTGCTCGCCCAGGGCTCCGATCGTCGACCGGTCCCAGGCGGCTCCGCATTCGAGGCAGACCGCCGAGGTCGGGGTCGTCGTGACGCGGATCGAGCCCCGCTTTCCGCACTCCGAGCACGGCACGTGCGGTCGTATCGGCGCGTCGCCCCACGTCGTCGTGACCCGGGCGTGGGACCACCAGCGCATCACGTCGAAGTCGAGCGTGAGCAGTCGCTCGTCGGTGAGGGTCGGGGCGCGGTCGACGAGGAACCACAGCCGCGCGACGAGTGCCGCCATGTCGGCTCGGCCGGCGCGACGCGGGTCGACTGCCTTCACCCAGACCCGGGTCTCGGCCTGCATGTCCTGCAGGGCCGACAGGGCGTGGACGTTCACGACGGGCTTGGACTCGTACCCGCCGGACGCGGAGTCGGTGTTGTTCCGGGAGGCGGCCACCTGGAGCTGGCCGACGAGCGAGGGGTGGTCGACCTTGCGGCGCACGGGCTCGAGCCGGGTGCCGTCGGCCGAGCGGACCCACTGCTCGAGCGTCTCGACGTGCGGCTCGGTGAGGTCGACGACGCGGTCCTCGATGCGGTCGCAGATCACCTGCTGGGTCGAGCGATCTCCGGTGCGGTGGTGGGCGGACATGGGGCTCCTCGTCAGTCGTTCGCGCAGCGGCGGCAGGGCTGGGGCAGGTGGTGCATGGGGCAGTGGTTCTCGTCGCCGAGCGGGTCGCGCGGACCGGAGTAGCCGTGCCAGGGCGAGCCGATGGTTCCGACGACGGGCACCCTGGGCGCGGGGCCTGCGTTCATCGGGTCGGGGCGATCGGCGGGCGCAGGCGCGGGCGGCTTGGTCTGGGGCTGGGTTCGGTTCCCGCGGCCACGCTTGCGGTTGCGACGGCGAGGCTTGGTCTGTCGGGTGCCGGTCGAGCGCGGGTCACCCTGTCCAGACCCACTACCTGACCCAACCCCTACCCCTGACCCTGACCCCGGCGTGTGCGCGCCCGCGCCCTCGCGCGTACCCGCGAGGGGACTTTCGGAGGGCTGGTCGACCACCTGCTGATCAGCCGGTCGACCAGGCTTGGTCTCCGGCGTGGTCGCGACGGCCCGGGCGGTCGTGCTCGTCGCGGCGGCCGCGGGGCCCGGCGAGACGGTCGTCTCAGCGGCGGGCGCCTGCGCGGGCGAGGCGGGCACGGTCGGAGCGTCGGCGGCCAGCGGCCGGGGCTCGGGGCGCAGCGACATTCCGGCGTCCTCCGGCGTGCGGCGGGCCTTCTTGCGGTTGCACCCACCGCAGGCCACGACGAGGTTCGTCGGGCCCGCGGCGATGAAGGGGTTCACGTGGTCGAGCTGGGGGCGGTCGTCGTAGTCGGACCGGTTGTCCTTGCGCTTGACGACCTTGCCGCAGTACCGGCACTCGGCGATGCCGGGCTTCGCGGGATCGATGCAGTCACGCGCCCACACCGCGGCGACGAGCTCGGTGTTCTGCTGCTCCTTCGCCTTCGCGCGGGTCTCGCGCACGACCTCGCCGCGCTGGTACTTCATCGCCCACCAGTCGTGGAACCGCCACGCGAGCGGGTCCATCACGGGCTCGCAGCGCGGGCAGTCGTGCCCGGCCGTGTGCCACAGCCCTGCGGCGACCAGGAGGTCGGCGAGCTGCCGTGCGAGGTTGACGTCGTAGACGAGCGCGATCAGGTCGTGGATCGTGACGAGCCCGTCCGAGAGCTCCGCCTGGGACGAGGCGCCCGCCAGCGACCACATGCCCAGCGCGGCGACCCCGTTGAGGTCGCCGGCGAGCGCCGGGGCGGTGAGCTGCTTCGTCTTGCGGTTGACCGGGAGCTGGTCATCGATCATGAAGTAGGGCACGAGGTGAGTCGTCCTTCGTGTCAGGCGTCGCGCGGGGCGGACTTCGGGGTCTGGGTCTTGCGGCGGTGCTCAGCCGCGCGCTTCTTCGCCAGGCGGCGGATCCGCGAGTGGGATCGAGCGGGCATCGGAGGTCACCTCCTCTCGTGGTCGTAGGGGACGAGCTCGCAGGGGCACGGGGTCACCGGGCTCGACGGGACGTGGCCAGTGGCCGGTCGCCTTCGCGTGGCCGGTCTTCGACCCGGGGCGGGTCGTGAACCAGCCGCCGCAGACCGCGCAGTCGATGACCTCGAACTCGCCCAGCACGGCGTCATCGCACCCGGTCCGCGAGCGCCGCGTGCTGGGCGCGGTGGGCGGCGAGCATCGGCGCGGTGACGTGCGTCGCGCCGTCCTCGTCGACCCACCCGCGGTACTCGACGTACCGGCGGCAGACGGCGCACCAGAGGCTCACGCGCCCGTCGGGCTTGGGGCGTCTCTCAGCCACGGCCGTTCTCCGCGTCGCGGACGCCGAGGACCACGGCCGACATCGCGTCGAGCTGGGCGCGGATGGTGTTCCGCGCGAGCTCGTCCATGTCGTCCCACACGGCGTGGAAGCAGACTCGCTGGCATCCCGTGGCCCAGCTCTCGTGGGCCATGCGGGCGACGTACTCGCGCGCCAGCTTGTCGGGGTCGCTGGGGTCGTGCAGGGCTGCGGACACGACGGCGCGAGCGTCGTCGTGAGCCATCCACGCCGCGCCGAACCTCGAGCGCATCTCCTCGGTGGCGCGGGCGATGTGAGGCGCCGAGTCAGCCACGGGGCGCCTCCGGCTGTGGCGCTCGGTCCCGGGGCCGAGGGAGGCGGCGACGGCCGAGGGTGTCGCGTGCGCGACGGCGTCGACCCTGAGGATGCTCGCAAGCGTCAGGTCCGCGAGGAGCCCGTCGGCGGTGATGCCGAGCAGTATGGGCACGTCCCTTTGCAGGGGCACCACCTGCGACTCGCCGAGATCGAGCGCGACGGAGAAGGGGCAGTTGCGGAGGTCGACGCCGCTGTCGAGGCACACCTTGCTGTGCAGGATGTAGATGCGCTGTTCAGCAGACACGGCGCGGCCATAGTGGTGTGCGAGCGAGCGGGGTGCGCCGACGATCTCCTCGATGTGGCCCGGGTCCACGATGTCGGTCACTGGTCTTCCTCCTCGGGTTGGGGATCGACAGCGGCGAGCGCGTCGTCGAGCTGGTCGGGAGTGAAGAGGACCTCGCGCGCCTTCGACCCGTCCGCCGGCCCGACGATCCGGAAGCCCTCGAGCGAGTACATGAGGCGCCCCGCTTTGGCGAAGCCGATCCGGAGCTTGCGCTGCAGCATCGCGGTGGACGCGAACTGCGTGGTGACGACGAGCTCGGTCGCGTCACGCAGAAGCGAGACGGGCGGGCGGAGCACGGCGTCGAGGTCGACGGGCTCGATGCCGTCCGCGGTCAGGGTGACGACGGTTGCGCGGCCGGGCTCGCTCGTGCGGAGGTCGAGCCGGGGGGACGCGGGCGTGGGTGTTGAGCGGGCGTAGGACTGCAGCAGGTCGGCCCACGCCCGCGAGCGCTCGTCGATGCGCTCGACGTCGCGCTCGTCGAGGCGGTCCGCGACGGCCGCACCGATGAAGAGGGGCCCTGCCTGGAAGACGAGCGCGCGCGGCCCGCGGCGCACGAGGACGAGCTCGCCGTAGGCCTTGCCTGCCGCGAGGAACGCCCGGACGCGGTCGGGCGCGATCTGCGCGCGGTCGGTCGTCACGGGCGCCCCGATCAGGTGCGCGAGGATCGACGGGACGTCGGGGTAGTGGTCCTCGCCGCTGCGCTGCACCGGGACGACCTGGAGCGACTCGCCGTCCATGATCTGTCCGCGCTCGGTGACCGTGACGTGCTGGTCGGTGACCTCGACGCGCAGCTCGTCGTTCTCCGCCATCGCCCGAGCCTCGGCGGGCCCCGTCGCGCGGAAGACCTGCAGCAGGTTGCCGGCGGCCGCCGCGGGGACGTCGAAGACGTCCGCGCCGGCGTCGAGGTGCTCGAACAGCGTGATCGACGCCGCGCCGAGCGTGAACCCGTTCGCCGTCCACGCGTACAGGCGGTCGCCACCCGGGGTGAACCGCACCAGCCCGTAGGGGTACTCGGCGCCCGCGTGCGGGAGCAGGGCCGCGAGCGCCGCGGTGAAGTCGCCGCGGCGGATGGTGAACGCGGTCATGCGCGGGTCTCCGGTGCTCCCTGGGCGCGGACGGCGCGACGGTGCGCGACGCGGCGGCTCATGCGCCGGGAGGACGCGGCGGCGACGCGAGCGGTGAGGGGGAGCACGTTCTGCTCGGTCATGACGCGGGCGACATCGCGCTCGAACGATGCCTGGCGCTGTTCGGCCTCGGCGCGCTTGATGTCGCGGTGGCGGCGCATCGCGCCCTTGCCCTGGGTGCCGTGGAAGGTGCTCACGAGGGATCTCCCTTCTCGGTGGTGGGATCGGCACCGCCGCACGCGATGGCGGTCGCGAGGAAGCGGAGCTGGTGGGGTTGCACGCCCGCGTCGACGAGCGCCCGGTACGCGGCGCGGTGCTCGGGCGTCAGCGCGCCCCGGGCGGCCATCTCGGCGACCCACTGCTCCTGCGCGCGGGCCTCGTGGATGCCGTCGCTCACCTGGGAGCGGAAGCGGGACAGTTCGGGGAGCACGGCGCCGTACAACGCCGCCGCGTCCTCCTCGCTGGGGATGCCTCCCTCGGCGAAGGGGCGGGTGAGGGCGAGGTCCTCGAGGAGATGGGGGAGCGCGTCGCGAAACCGCCGCGGCAGGCAGTCCGCGAGCGCCGTGACGGGCGAGGTGACGGACCTTCGCGGCCTCTTCGGGGTCGACGAGGTCGCCGGCGGCGAGGACGTTCGCGGCGCGCTCGATCGCGAGGAGCGCGTCGTGCTCGGCCGCGGAGATCGTGACGGCCTTCGGTCCGGTGGTCATGAGTCACCGCCGTAGGGGCGTGCCCACGTGCCGGTGAAGTCGACCCGGGCGGAGCCCGCGGTGAAGGTGCCCTCGGGCTCCTGCATCGACTGCTGGACGTGTGTGAGGTGGACGACGACGTCGTCGGGGATCTCGAGCGCGGTCGCCTTCTCGACGAGCTGACGCATCGCGCCGAGGGTGAGCAGCGGGGCGAGACTCGACGGGTCGTAGACGTGGACGAACCGCCGCTCGCGCGCCGCGGCGTTGACCTTGACCTCGCGTGCGCCGCTCACCGTGCACCCCCAGCGGAGAGTGCCTGGCGCTCGTTCCAGCCGCGCATGGCGGCGATCGCGAGGGCGACGGCGTCGTCGCGGGTGAGGCGGCCGTGCTCGGCGAGCTCGAACGCGTACTGCCCGACGGCGAGGACATCGGCCTCGGTCACGGCGGGGTCGAGGCGGGCGTACAGGTAGAGGCGGGTCTCGCGCTCGACGAGGGACGCGACCCGGTGGACGTCCCGGAGGACGTGGACCGTGTCGCGGCGTGCGTCGCGGATCCCGTCCTCGAGCGCGCGCGTCGCGCGGAGCTCGAGGAGCGCGGTCGGTGACGTGGGCTGGTGGAAGAGGTCTGCGACCACGCGCGACACGTGCACTCCGGCCGGGACGAGGCCGTCGTGGAAGATGTCGGCCACGGCGTCGGCGATCGCGCCGAAGGTTCCGGTCGGCGTCGGGGTCAGGGGCAGGTCGGTCAGGGCGGTCACGGGGTCTCCTCCGTCGTTGGTTCGCCTTGCTGGTGGGCTCCGTCGTTGCTGCGGGACATGCGTGTCGTCGCGACGGCCTCGCGCGCCAGGAGCGGGTGCACGCCGTACTCGAGCGCGGCGAGGAACAGGGCGCGACGGTCGCCGTGCGGGTCGGCGCCGGTGTGGGTCGTCATGCGGCCACCTGCCGGGGCGGGCCCGGGGCGAAGCGGACCGCGGTCAGCGGGAGCAGCTCGGCGTGACACCGGGCCCCGTCCACGTGGCCGGCGTCGAGGCACACGAGGAGCCGGGGCCCGCGCTGGGCGACGATCTGCACCGGGAGGCCGGCCGAGAAGATCCCGATCGGGGTCGGCACGTCGACGTCGAGCACCCACCGGGCGTCCTCAGGGCGCGGCGCCGGCGCGGGCAGGCGCGTCATGCTGCGTCCTCGGCGGTGCGGGCCCGCTCGTCGGCGCGGATCGCGTCCTCCCAGCAGGCCCCGCACGCGGCGCCCGCGATCAGGACGCGGGTGTCGCCGTGGTCGCACGCCTCGCGCACCGCCGCGTACAGGGCGTGGCTCTTGCCGAACCACACGGTGCGCGGGGTCGCGAGCGCCGCGGTGCCGGTACCCGAGCGCTGGACCTGGCGGGCGAGCTCGGTCGCCTCCCGCACGGTCAGCTCCTTGCGCTCGACCATGTCCTGCGCCTCCTCGGGGAGGGTGAGCAGGCGCAGGCGGGCCGAGACCGTGGACGGGGCGTAGCCGGTCTCGCCCGCGATCTCGGGCACGCTCATGCCGGCGTCGCGCAGGGCGCGGAACGCGCGGGCGGCCTCGATCGGCTCGAGGCGCTTGTGCATCGCCGCGGCGAGCATGGTCGCGCGCTGGGCGTTCACGTCACCGGGCCTCGTGGCGAGGCACGGCAGGGCGCGCACGCCGGCGAGCTTCGCCGCGGCCAGGCGGCGGTGACCGTCGAGCACGAGCCACGTCCCGCCCGCGTGCTGCTGCACGACGAGCGGCTGCAGCAGGCCCTTCGACCGGATCGACGACGCGAGCTCGGACAGGTCCCCGAGATCCCCGCGGACGTTCGCCGGGTTCGGGCGCAGCTTCTCGACGGGGATCGCCGGCAGGCCCCCGGTCACGACGCCTTCTTCCCGTGCGCCGCGAGGAACGACTGCTCGACGTCGGCGAGCGGGTAGCCCCACGCCTCGAGCTGGCGCAGGTGGAGCGCGAACAGGCCCTCGCCGTACATGCCGCCGCGGTGGTAGTCGCGCGGCATTGCGTTCTCGACGAGCGCGGCCGCGAGCGCCAGAAGGTAGGCGTCGGCGTTCGCGGGGCGGGCGACGGCGGCCGCGACCTCGGGGCCGCCCATGCCGTCGTGCTTCGTCGGCCACATGAGCTCGCGTGCGAGGCGGTGCACGTCGCCGTCGGGGTACCAGTAGGTGCCGTTCGTCAGGACGCGCGCAACGTAGGGCGACGCGTCCGCCGGCAGCTTGTCGCGGCGCACGAGCTCGGAGATCCACGCGCGACGGACCGGGAGCGCGGCGTCGGACGCCTTGTTGTTCGCGACCAGGGCACGACGCTCCGCCTTCTGCTCGGCCGACTGCGGGCCCGACGTCGCGCCCGCGGTGTTGGCCGCGTAGCGCTTGTGGTGGCCGTTGCCGCGCCAGTCCATGCAGTACTCGAGACGGACGACGCGCCACCCCGCGACCTTCCCGTCCTCCCACCCGCGGTTCGCACAGAGGTAGACGGCGTGGCCGGGGCACTCGAGGTGAGCGTCCGCGTCGATCGCGGGCGGGTAGCCCTTGGCGCCCGGCTCGTCGGTCAGCGAGCCAAGGCTCTCGGACGCCTTGTCGTCGTAGGCAGGCTGCTCCTCGAGGACCGTGACCCCGGCGGCCTCGAGATCGTCGCGCGCCGCCGCGACGATCGCGGCCTGCTCGCGCTCGGAGCGGACGCGCGAGGCGACGTGCTCGAGCTGGCTCGGCTCGGTCTCGGCGACCTCGACGAGCTCCGCGACGACCTCGGGGTCGTCGTCGAACTCCGCGATCGTCGCGGCCGCGAGCAGGTCCACCGTCGGGTGCTCGGCGAGCACGGCCGAGGTCGCCTTCGACTCCGCGACCGCGAGCGCCGCGTCGACCTCGGCGCGCGGGATCCGCAGGCGCTTCGTGATCGACGTCGCCGAGCGGCCGAAGAGCGAGAGCTGACGCACCGACTCGACCTTGTCGGCCGCGGACAGCCCGCGGCGGTGCTCGTTCACGACGTACTGCGTCGTGATCCGGGACTCGTCGTCCCCGATGCCGTCGACGACGTCGACCGTGACCTCGGCGCGCCCGGCCTCGATCGCGGCGAGCGTGCGGCGCTGGCCGTCGACGACGAGGAGCTGGCCGAGCGGGTCGCGGCGCGCGGTGATCGCGGTCAGGACGCCGTGCTCCTTGATCGACGCGACGAACTCGGCGTCGAGCTCGGCGTCGCGGCGGATGTTCGCGTCGACGACGAGGGTGCGCGGGTCGACGACGACACGGTCGGGCGCGTGGTCGGCGTCGACGCCGCGGGGGCGGGCGATGTCGAGGTTGATGGTGGGGCTCATCGGGCGGTCCTTCCTGGTGTGCCCCGCAGGAGGTCGGAGCACTCGGGGTGCGTGGCGTGGTGGATCGTGTGGCGGGTCTCGAAGCCCGCGATCAGCGGCTCGTCCTCGGTGATCCGGCGGCAGATCGTCATGCCGGGCGAGGCGGCGTGCTGGGCGTACTCGTCGTCGTCCGCGACGGGGGCGGCATCGAGCGGGACGTGCTTGCGGGGCTGGCCCTGGCGGAGCTTGTCCGGCGCCGGGACGTACAGGACCCAGACGAGCTGGGCGCCGCAGCCGGGGCAGGGCACGCGGCCGCGGCGGCTCACGTCGAGCCGCCCGGGGCCACCCGCTCGTAGGCGGTGACGCCCGAGCCCTTCGCCGAGCGGCCCGAGGACGCCAGGACGATCCACCCGGGGCGGCCGCCCGGTGCCTGCACGTCGACGCGTTCGGCCAGGCCTTCTCGGGCGACGCCGGCGAGGAGCGAACCGCGGACCGACGTCGGGACGCCGGCGGCATCGAGGTCCTCGCGCAGGTCGTTCACGGTGAACCACGTGCCGACCGGGATCTTGCGGACCGCGGCGCGCACGGCCTCACGGTCGTCGGGCCGAGCCGAGCGCGCGGCGCGCGCCTGGCCCTCGCGCTTGAGGTCACGAGCCTTGGCGGCCGTCACAGTCCCGGCGCTCACCGGATGCTCCTCGAGGACGTGTACGCGATCTCGCGGTCGGGATGTGACCAGATCGCGTCTCGGCGCCCGCCGTCGAGGCCGACAGCCCGGTGGTCGCCGGCGTGCCCGGCCCGGAGAGTGCACACCGCGTGTGTCGTCGCGTGCAGGTCCTCGCAGATCAGCGGACCGCGAGGGGGCAGCTCGACCGACGACGCCTTCTCCCACACCGCCCAGACCTGGCCCTGGTCGCCGTGCGCGTGACGCCCGGTGTGCCCTGGGCGGCGCGTGCAGTTCGCGACGACCTCGCCGCCGGTGGGGCGAGGCCACGTGCGACGGGCGTTGCAGATCGCGTCAGGCCACCGGCCGCACGTCTTGTCCTCGACCGCGAACACGCGGCGGTGCTCGTCGGACGGCCAGACGTCCGGGCGGAACCACTCCCTCGGCGACGCCGTCCACACCAGGGGGGCATCGAGCTCGCGACGGCGACGGTCGACGCGGGCGAGGTGCGCGCCAGCGTGACCGACCTGCAGGCCGCACTCGACGTTGCTCGTCGTGTGCGGGGCAGCGCACTTCGTGGCCCGGCGGTTCGGGTGCTCCCGCGTGATGAGGCCGGGCACGTGGGGCGGCGGGAGGGTCTGGGCGTGGGCGGGCGTGGGCATGGGCGGGTTCCTTCCCGGGGCGTCAGGAGGTCGAGCGCGGGCGGGGGATGCGCGGGCGCGTGGGCACGGCCTGCACGCGCATCAGGTGGTCGGGCCGGACGAAGTCGACGGCGCCGCCTACGAAGAGCTGCACGATGGGGACCTCGATGGTCAGGACGGCCGGGCACAGGAGGTCCGTCGCGGCGTGCAGCATCGGGACCACGTACTGCCCGGGCTGATGCACGACGACCGCCGACAGCCCGCCGCGCATCGTGTACGCGGGGCGGTCGCCGCGAGCCGGGATGTCGACCTCGACGCGCTCGCCTTCGAACTGCGGCGGGTCGGCGGCGACGTAGGCCGCAGCAGCGAGCTCCCACCCACCGGCCGGGGTCACCGGTCCTCACCCGCCCGAGACGCGTCCTGCCCGTACAGGGCACGCGTGCCGGCGGTGACTTCGGCCCACGCCGCGCGCTGGCGACGGCGCCGAGCGCGCGCCGGTCCGGTGAGGAACGCGAGCAGCAGCCAGGCCGCGAGCGCGAGCAGCACGACGGCGAGCACGTGCGCGGCGCGCCACGGGGTCACGAGGAGGAGGGCGGCCCACGCGGCCAGGCCGAGGATGACCGCGAGCGCGGTCCCGGTGCCGGGCCCGGCGGGGCGATAGGTCCTGGGCATCTAGGCCACCTGCTTCGTTGCGATCTGGCGGGCGTGGGCAAGCTGCGCGTTCGTCAGGAGGCGCAGCCGGTAGCGCTCGGACTCGAGCGCGGTGCGGCGCATGAGGTAGGCGTTGTCGAGCGACGTCCCGCGGGGGATCTCGAGCTCGGGCAGCCGGGCCGGGGTATCGGCGTACAGGACGGTTGGGGGCTCGTCGTCCATGACGAGGTCCCACACGAGGGCGATCGTGAGGGCGCGTCGCACGTCTTCGCCGAGCCGAGCGATCCGGTGGGAACGGCGGTCGTCGCCGTGCTCACGCAGGCACGCGGGGCAGGTTGTGCGGGCCGGGTCGAGCGTCGTCTCGACGAGCGCTGTCGTCGACGTCGTTGCTCGGCAGACGACGACCGTGGCGAGGCGGACCTCGACAGGGCCCTCGGCCGGCGTGGCGAAGATCGAGACCGGCAGTAGGTACGCGAGGTGACGGATCATCGTCGATCGCCGCCCTTGGCGAGCTGCAGCATCAGCACGATGCCCGTGACCACGAAGCCGATCAGGAGGAGCCCTTGCCCGACGGCGGCGGTCATGACTCGTTCGCCTTCGCGCGGGTCTCCGCGAGGCGCTCGACCTCGGTCCGCTTGAAGAGGTAGGCGCCGGTACGGCCCGGGAGCTTGGCCGACGGCGAGAGTTCTCCGCGCTTCACCATCCGGAAGACGGACCGGTGCTCGACGTCGAGCACCTCCGCGGCTTGCGCCGTGGTGATGTCCTGCTCAAGATTGACCATGCGATGAAGGTACGCGGGTGCATGATTGAGCGCAAGATCAAGTATGTTCGTTTCACCCGAAGGGGGCTCTTGCGCAGGTCAGCGCGAGTGGTACAAACTTGAGCGCATGAGCACACAGACGGAGGGTGTCGGGTTCATCCCGGAGTTCACGCTCGGCGACCGCCTGCGGAAGGCGCGCCAGCACACGGGGCTCGAGCAGGCGGAGTTCGCGGCCGAAATCGGCATCTCGCGCGGCACGATCCGGAACTATGAGCTCGACCACACTCGGCCGAAGCTCATCGTCCTCAAGGCGTGGGCGCTGCGCACCGGCGTTCCGCTCGAGTGGCTGCAGACAGGAGAAAGCCCCCGCCAGGGAGACCCTGACGGGGGCGATGCGCTCCCGCGGCTGGACTTGAACCAGCGACCGTCCGATTAACAGTCGGATGCTCTGCCAGCTGAGCTACGCGGGATCGACCATGGCCGTTGCGGTTTGCACCGCAGCGACCGGGGAAAACTCTAGCAGGCTCAGAGGGGTAGTCCGGACGCCGACCGGACCCGCCCCTCGGCCGCGTCGACCCGGGCCTCGACCTCCGGGTCCGTCAGGTCGAGCCCGGCGTCGGCGACGACCTGCGAGAAGAGCTCGCCGTCCGCGTCCCGCCGCACGGCGACGCGAGCGGTCAGGCCTGCGGCGAACGTCACGGTCTCCGAGAGCACGACCGACGACTGGACGCGCTCGCGCAGCGTCTGCGCGAGCGACGTGCGGCGCGGGTCGGCGAGGCGCAGGGCCAGGGGAGGGGTGCCGTCGACCCACGTGACGGTGATCGTCGCGCTCTCCGGGTCGTACCCCGCCCGGTCGACGTCCGACCAGAGGCGCCGGTCGACGGTCGTCCCGCCGGCGTCGCTCGTGAGGAGCCCGGCCCGCGTCGCGACGGCCCACGAACCGTCGGCGAGCTCCGCCGACGCGAGGACACGATCGGTGGCCGGGAGGTCGAGCGCACGACGGACAGGGTCGGGCAGCGCGGGACGGCGGAACCAGGACACGTCCCCACCGTAGCGGCTCTCCGACCGCCTGCCGTACGGGCGGTATGCTCGCCCGCGCGCCCCGTTAGCTCAGCTGGTCAGAGCAGGAGACTCATAATCTCTCGGTCGCGGGTTCAAGTCCTGCACGGGGCACCCTTCTGCGTCGCGCGTGCGGCGCGAGCGTGCGCGCGGTGTCATGGCCTCATGACGGTACGGACCAAGCGCGTGTACGAGCCGGCCGAGGAGCAGGACGGGTTCCGCGTGCTCGTCGACCGCCTGTGGCCGCGCGGAGTGAGCAAGGAGGCGGCGCACGTCGACCTGTGGCTCGAGGACGTCGCGCCGTCGACGGACCTGCGGCGCTGGTTCCACCACGAGGAAGGGCTGTTCGACGAGTTCGCCGAGCGGTACCGCGCCGAGCTCGACGCCCACGGCGAGGCGGTCGCGGAGCTGCGGGACGTCGTCGGGCAGCACCCGGTGGTGACGCTGGTGTACGGGGCGAAGGACGAGCAGCACAACCAGGCGGTGGTGCTGCGCGACTACCTCGCGGCGACCGGCTCACCCTGAGCGCTCCCGGCGGCGGCGCGGGCCGGTCGGTCGAGGTCGCGGCGCAGGTCGCGGTCGAGGGCGTGGCGCAGCCGGGGCCCGAGCGGGCGTTCGACGGCGCGGTGGATCACCCAGGCGAGGGCGAGGCACACCGCGACCGCGACCGCGAGGGTCGCGGCGCGCGAGAGGTACGGGTGCACGGACTCGATGACCCACCGCCCCCAGGACGAGTGCACGAGGTAGAGCGGGTACGTGAGGGCGCCGAGCGCGGTGAGCCAGCCCCAGGAGACGCGGGCGAGCGGCGTGAGCGTCGCCGCGGCGACGAGCGCGAAGCACACGACGATCGCGACCCACCACGCGGTGGGGGAGACGACGACGTCGGTGCTGTTCTCGATGCGCCCGGACTGGATCCGGCCGGAGAGCGCCGCACCGAGGAGCACGTTCAGAGCGAGCGCGAGCCAGAGGACGGGGGACCGGCGCTCGCTGGTCAGCAGGTAGAGCACCATGCCGCCCGCGAAGAGCGGGGCGTCCGGGGCGACGAGCACCGTCGCGAGCAGCTCGGTGCCGGTCTGGGTGGCGATCGCGCCGGCGACGGGCCACAGCACGACGAACGCGAGGACCCGCGCCCGGGTGAGGCCGACGGCGACGAGCACGCCGACGAGGACGTAGAACCGCAGCTCGGACCAGAGCGTCCAGTAGACGGCTTCGAGGTCGGGGATGCCGAACGCGCGCTGGACCATGGTGAGGTTGGCCGCCGCCTGCGGCAGGTCGACGTCGCGCCGCCCGGGGACGACGAGCGCCAGCAGGACCACGGTGAGCAGCACCGAGGCCCAGTAGGCGGGAAAGAGCCGCCCGGCGCGCGACGCGACGAAGCCGCGCACGTCGCGGCCCCAGGCGGTCATGAGGATGACGAAGCCGCTGACGACGAAGAAGAGCTGGACCCCGAAGGACCCGTAGGCGGTGACGGCCTGGGCGCCGGGGAGGGAGGCGCTCGTGCGCTCGCCCCACGCGTGGTGGTTGACGGCGACGAAGTGGTACACGAGCACCGCGGCCGCGGCGGCGAACCGGAGTCCGTCGAGCACGGCGAGGCGAGGAGTCTGCGTCGGCATCCGGGGCACGTTACCGAATCGTGATCCACCAGGCCTGAGATGGGCGCCCGGCGTGCGCAGCACCCGCAGTTCTGGCACCGTGTGCGGGCCGGAGAACCCGGCGGCGCGGTGGGGGCGGCGTCCCGACGACCGAGGAGGTCCTGTGGCACCGAGCATGAGCTCGACCGGCAAGGCGGCAGCACGCGGCGCACGCGGCAGCAAGACCCTGGAGCTCCTGGCCCGCGGGGGCTATGCGGTGAGCGGTCTGCTCCACCTCGTCGTCGGCGTCCTCGCCGTGCAGGTGGCGACGGGCGCGGCCTCGAGCGAGCAGGCCGACCAGACCGGTGCGCTCACCGCGATCGCGCAGACGCCGGGCGGCACCGCGCTGCTCTGGTTCGCCGTCGTGGCGTTCGCGGCGCTCGCCCTGTGGCAGGTCACCGTCGCGCTGAGCGGTGCGGCCGAGACGTCCGACCGGCTCAAGGCCGCGGGCAAGGCTGTCCTCTACCTGGCGCTCGGGGTGGTCGCCCTCCAGGTCGTGACCGGGTCCGCCGGCGGCTCCGGCCAGGAGGAGAGCATGACCGCGACCCTCATGGAGAAGCCCGGCGGCGTGCTGCTCGTCGGCGCGGTCGGGGTGGGCATCGTCGCCGGTGGCGTCTACCACGTCGTCAAGGGGTGGCGGAAGAAGTTCCTCGAGGACCTCCAGGGCGGGACCAGCGGACACCTGGGCCGCGCCGTGGTGACGCTCGGGCGCGTCGGGTACATCGCCAAGGGTATCGCGCTCGGCGTGCTGGGTGTGCTGTTCGTCGTGGCCGCGGTCCGGCACGACCCGCAGCAGGCGGGCGGCCTCGACAGCGCGTTCGCCACGCTCGCGGCGCAGGCGTTCGGGGTCGCGCTCCTGGTCGCCGTCGGTCTGGGCTTCGCGGCCTACGGGCTCTACTCGTTCGCGCGGGCGCGGTACGCGCGGATGTGACGCGCGCCCCGGTGCGGGGCTGGGGACGACGGCCGGACGTCGTCGTGCGCATGGAAGAATGGTGACCATGGCGATGAGAGAGATCCGGACCATCCCGGACCCCGTGCTCCGCACCCCCTGCGACGAGATCACCACCATCGACGACCGGGTGCGCTCTCTCGTCGCCGACCTCGTCGAGACGGTCGACCACGAGGGGCGCGCGGGGCTCGCCGCCAACCAGATCGGCGTCAACCTCCGGGCGTTCTCGTGGAACATCGACGACGAGATCGGGTACGTGCTCAACCCGCGCATCGTCGAGCTGTCCGACGACTACCAGGACGGCGACGAGGGCTGCCTCTCGGTCCCCGACCTCTGGTACCCGACGCGCCGCGCCTGGTACGCGCGCGTGGTCGGCACCGACCTCGACGGCAACGAGGTCGTGGTCGAGGGGACCGAGCTCATGGCCCGGTGCCTCCAGCACGAGTGCGACCACCTCGACGGCATGCTCTACCTGGACCGGCTCGACCGCTCCGTGCGCAAGAAGGCGATGCGCGAGCTGCGCGAGCACCTCTGACGGGGGTGCGCCCGGTCGGTCCCGGGCACGCCCGCCCGATCTCTCGCGCGCACGCGCGATGTCGTGCAAGATGAGCACGAGACACGCCGCGACATCGGTGCGAGCGCTGTGGACCCGCCCTGGGTGAGGACGTTGGGGAAGACGAAACCTCGACCTAGGGAGGCAGACATGGCCGGTGCCATCACCCGCGGTGTTCTTTACGTGCACTCAGCACCGCGTGCTCTGTGCCCGCACATGGAGTGGGCCGCGGGCAACGTCCTCGGCGTGCGCGTGTCGCTCGACTGGACCGAGCAGCCCGCTGCGCGCGGCCTCTACCGGGCCGAGTACTCGTGGCAGGGGCCGCAGGGGACGGGCGCCAGGCTGGCTTCCGCGCTGCGCGGATGGTCCCACCTGCGGTACGAGGTCACCGAGGAGCCCAGCCACGGCGTCGACGGCGGACGCTGGTCCCACACGCCCGACCTCGGCATCTTCTACGCCCAGACGGACGTGCACGGGAACATCGTCGTGCCCGAGGACCGGATCCGCGCCGCGCTCGAGCAGGTGAGCGAGCCGTGGGCGATGCGCGACGCTCTCCACCTCGCGCTCGGCAAGGCCTGGGACGACGAGCTCGAGCCGTTCCGCTACGCCGGCGCCGGCGCGCCGGTGCGCTGGCTGCACCGCGTCGGCTGACGCTCACCGACGCCGCGCCGCGGGGCCTGCTCACGCACGCCCGTCGGCAAAGACCACGAAGGGCGCCTCCCGGAGATCCGGGAGGCGCCCTTCGCGTCGTCGTGGCGCCTGGTCAGACGCTGGCCACGGCGAGGGCGACGTTGTGGCCCCCGAAGCCGAACGAGTTGTTGATCGCGACGACGTCGCCGCTCGGCAGCGGCGCGGGCGTGTCGCGCACGAGCGGCACCTGGAGCTCCGGGTCGGGGTTCGCGACGTTGATCGTCGGGGGAGCGAGGCGCTCCGCGACGGCCTTGATCGTGAAGATCGACTCGAGCGCGCCGGCACCGCCGAGGAGGTGCCCGGTCATCGACTTCGTGGCCGAGAGCAGCACGTGGTCGGCGTCGTCGCCCAGGAGCGAGCGGATGGAGCGGGTCTCGGTGAGGTCGCCCACCTTGGTCGAGGTCGCGTGCGCGTTGACGTGCACGACGTCCCGACCGGTGACCCCGGCCTCCTCGAGCGCGCGGCGCATCGCCGCGACCTGGCCCCGGCCCTCCGGGTCGGGCGAGGTGATGTGGTAGGCGTCGGAGGACAGCCCGACGCCGGCGAGGCGCGCGTAGACGCGGGCCCCGCGGGCCGCGGCGTGCTCCGCGCTCTCGAGGACGACGACGCCCGAGCCCTCGCCGATGACGAAGCCGTCGCGGTCGACGTCGTACGGGCGCGACGCACCCTGGGGGTCGTCGTTGCGCAGCGAGAGCGTGCGCGAGGCGGCGAAGGCCGCCATCGGCATGGGGTGGATCGTGGCCTCGGTGCCGCCGGCGACGACGACGTCCGCACGGCCCGCGCGGATCATGTCGACGCCGTAGCCGATCGCCTCGGCGCCGGACGCGCACGCGGAGACGAGGGCGTGGGCGCCCGCCCGGGCACCGAGCTCGAGCGAGACGTACGCGGTGGGGGAGTTCGGCATGAGCATGGGCACGGTCATGGGCAGCATGCGGCGCGCGCCGCGCTCCCGCAGCGTGTCCCAGCCGTCGAGCGTGGTCCAGATGCCGCCGATGCCGGACGACACGACCGTGCCGAGCCGGTCGCCGTCGACCTCGGGGCTGCCCGCGTCCGCCCAGGCCTCGCGCGCGGCGATGATCGCGTACTGCGTGGAGGGGTCCATGCGCTTGATCTCGGGGCGCGCGAGGACCTCGGCCGGGTCGACCTTGATCGTCGCGGCGAACGTCACCGGGATCTCGTAGCGCTCCGCCCAGTCGTTCTCGAGCGTGCGCGCGCCGGACTCGCCGGCCAGTGCCGCGGCCCAGGTGGAGGGCACGTCGCCGCCGAGCGGCGTGGTGGCGCCGAGGCCGGTGACGACGACTTCAGTAGCGGCGGACATGGTGCTCCTCGGGGGTTGCGGCGGGGGCGGGGAGGACGGGCGGGCCGGCGTGGGTGACGCCGGCCCGCCCGCAGGCCTGCGAGGCAGGCGGGGCGTGCTCAGGCCTGGGCGCCCGTGATGAAGGACACGGCGTCGCCGACCGTCGTGAGGTTCTTGACCTCGTCGTCCGGGATGCGGACCCCGAACTTGTCCTCGGCGTGGGTGACGATCGTCATCATCGACAGCGAGTCGATGTCGAGGTCGTCGGTGAAGGACTTCTCGAGCGCGACGGCGTCGGTCGGCAGACCCGTCTCCTCGGCGACGATCTCCGCGAGGCCGGCGAGGACTTCCTGCTCGGTGTAGGCCATGGTTTCTCCTTGTCGTGGGGCCGGCGGCGACCGGTCCCGGTGGCGGTGCCCGGTGGGTGTGCCGGGCGGTACTTCGTCGGACGGTGCGCGCGACGGACGGGTCCGCCGACGGCGTGGGTCCTCCCCGCGGGGAGGGCGGCCGTCCGTCCAGGGTGATTCTCCCCTACGGCAGCACGACCACCTGCGCCGCGTAGACGAGCCCGGCGCCGAACCCGATCTGGAGGGCGAGGTCGCCGGAGCGGACCTGCCCCTCGTCGAGCAGGCGCCGGGTCGCGAGGGGGATCGAGGCGGCCGACGTGTTGCCGGTCTCCGCGATGTCCCGGGCGACCGCGACGGACGCGGGGAGCTCGAGCTGCTTGATCATCTGGTCGATGATCCGCATGTTCGCCTGGTGCGGCACGAACGCGCCGAGGTCGGCCGGGGCGACCCCGGCCTCGGCCATCGCCTTGGCGGCGACGGGAGCCATCTGGAACGCGGCCCACTTGAACACGCTCTGACCGTCCTGGCGCAGCGTGGGCCACCCGAGCGAGGGGTCCTCGCGCAGGTCCGACCACGCGTGCGTCTGGCGGATCGCCTGCGCCTTGCCGCCGTCGGAGCCCCACACCGTCGGGCCGATGCCCGGGGTATCGGACGGCCCGACGATGGCGGCGCCGGCGCCGTCGCCCAGGAGGAACGAGATCGACCGGTCGGTCGGGTCGATGAAGTCGCTCATCTTCTCCGCGCCGACCACGAGCACGTGCGTCGCGATGCCGGCCCGCACGAGGGCGTCGGCCTGCGCGATGGCGTAGGCGTAGCCCGCGCACGCGGCGGAGACGTCGAACGCGGCGGCGGGCGTCGCGCCGAGGCGCTCCGCGAGCACCGCCGCGGCGGCGGGGGTCTGGTGGAAGTACGTGACCGTGGAGACGATCACCGCGTCGACGTCGCCACCCTGGAGGCCCGCCCGGGCGAGCGCGTCGCGCGCCGCGGCCTCGGAGAGGTCCAGGACGTCGACGTCGGCGCCCGCACGACGCCGCGTGACGATCCCGGTGCGCTGGCGGATCCACTCGTCGGAGGAGTCGATGGGCCCGGCGATGTCGTCGTTCGTGACGACGTTCTCGCCGCGCACCCCGCCGATCGCGAGGATGCGCGAGTGCGCCGGGCCCGTGGCCTGGCGCAGGGTCGCGCCGCTCACGCGTCGACGCCCGGGGCCGCGCCGGCCGCCACCGAGTGCCGGGCGACGAGGTCGCGGGCGGCCTCGACGTCGTCGGGCGACTTCACGGCCACCGCCTCGACGCCCTTGAGCGACCGGCGGGCGAGACCCGTGAGGACGCCTCCGGGCGCGAGCTCGAGCAGCGCGGTGACGCCCAGCTCCGCGAGGGTCTCCTGGCACAGGTCCCAGCGCACGGGCGCCGCGATCTGCGCGGTGAGGCGGCGGACGACGTCGCGCGCCTTGCCGTACGTGCTGCCCTCGATGTCGATGGTTCCGTAGGACTCGCCGTCGGCGTTGGACAGGAGCGGCAGGCGCGGGTCGGCGACGTCCCACGACGCGGCGATCGGCTCGAACTCCTCGAGCGCCGGCTGCATGAAGGGCGTGTGGAAGGCGCCCGCGACCTGGAGCGGGATGACGCGCGCCTTCGCGGGCGGGTTCTCCGCGAGGGCGGCGAGGTGGTCGAGGGCGCCGGCGGCGACGACCTGCCCGCCGCCGTTGACGTTCGCGGGCCACAGGTGGGCCGCCTCGATCGCGGCGAGGACCTCCTCCGGGTCGCCCCCGACGACGGCGCTCATGCCGGTGGGCGTCGCGGCGGCTGCCGCGGCCATGGCACGCGCGCGGTGCGCGACGAGCCCGACGGCGCCCGTGTCCGTCAGCGCCCCCGCGACGGCCGCGGCGGCGAGCTCGCCGACCGAGTGCCCGGCGGTCACGTCGACCACGTCGGCGGTGTCGCGCCCGTCGAGGATCACGCGGAGCGCGACGAGCGACGACGCGACGATGAGCGGCTGCGCGACGGCCGTGTCACGGATCGTGTCGGCGTCCGACTCCGTCCCGTGCGCGCGCAGGTCGAGGCCCGCGGCCTCGCCGAACGCGGAGACCTGGTCGGCGACGCCGGGCAGCTCGAGCCAGGGGGCGAGCATTCCGGGGGACTGGGAGCCCTGTCCAGGGCACAAGACGGCGAGCACCCGTCAACTGTGCCAACGCGAGGGCCGTGCGCCACGTCACGACGCGCACCAACCTTGCGGAGGGTGGTTGTGCCGAACCTACAAGACACCGATCGGGGAGGTGCCCGGGGGTGTCGGGCGCGCCCGGCTCCTCAGCGGACCGTCGAGAGCTGCCCGAGCGCGAGCGCGACCTGCAGCACGAACGACTCGCGGGCGTCGAGCGGGTCCCACCCGGTGATCTCCGAGACCTTGCGCAGGCGGTAGCGCACGGTGTTGGGGTGGACGTACAGGGACCGGGCCGCCGCCTCGAGCGACCGGCCCGTGCCGAGGTAGGCGGACAGCGTCTCGAGCACCGAGCCCGTCGCCTCGGCGAGCGGTCGGTACGCCTGGGCGACGAGCGTGCGCCGCGCCGTGGTGTCGCCGGTGAGGACGCGCTCCGGGAGCAGGTCGTCGGCGAGCACCGGGCGCGGGGCCTGCGGCCAGGCGGGCGCGGCCCGCAGCCCCGCGAGCGCGGCCTGCGCCGAGCGCGCGGCCTCCTCCAGCCCGGGGACGGTCGGCCCGATGACGACCGGGCCGGGCCCGAAGCGGGGCAGGAGCGACGCCGCGGCGGCCTGGAGGTCCCCCTCGCCGCCGAGCACGAGGACGAGCCGGTCGCCGTGGATGCCCACGAGCGCATCACCCGCCGCGCGGCGCGTCGCGCGGCGCAGCTCCGCCGTCCGGACCTCGTCGAGCGTCGCGGCGATCGTGCCCGCCATGACGAGGGTCGAGCCGTGGCCGCCCCAGCCGAGCGCCGAGACGCGCGATCGCAGGGAGTCGTCGCCGTCACCGCGGATGAGCGCGTCCACGACGAGGGCCTCCAGGCGCGCGTCCCACGCGCCGCGGACCTCCGCGGCGCGGGCGTAGACCTCCGCCGCGGAGAACGCCACCTCCCGGGAGTAGCGCAGCACGGCCTCGCGCAGGTCGCGCTCGCCGCCCGGCGCCGCGAGCTGGTCCGAGTACGCCTCGACGACCTCGACGACGATGCGGACGAGCTGGAGCGTGTTCTGGAGCGAGATCGAGCGCGTGAGCTCGGGCGGGGCCGCGGCGAAGATGTCGCTCACGCCGTGCGGCGGGGCCTGCGGGTCCGCGTACCACGTGACGAACGCCGTGATGCCGGACTGCGCGACGAGACCCACGTAGGAGCGGTCCTCGGCCGGGAGCTCGCGGTACCAGCGGATCTCGTCGTCGAGCCGGCGCAGCGCGGCGGACATGAGCAGGCCGCTGCCGTCGCGCAGGCGCTGGAGGTTGTCCGCGTTGCCGGCCGGGCCGGTCGGGGCCGGCGCGGTCGCCGGGGTCCTGGGGGTGGCCGTCACGCGCCGAGCATACGGCCGGGGTTGTGGACAGTCCACAAAGCGTGCGCCGCGGCGGCCGCCGGGTCGCCGGGGGACCGGGTCGCTGGGTGAGCACCCGGACGACCCGCTAGGGTCGGGGAATGGCACTCATGCCCCGACTTCGACAGCTCATGCGTCGGCCGACGTCCGCGTCGACCGTCGGCACGCGCCGCCCACGGTCCGGGGAGAAGCGTGGCGACACGGTCCACGAGGATGCGCTGCGGGCGATGCTCGTCGACGACCCGAACGACGAGCGGGCCTTCCGCGCGCTCGCGGAGCTGGTCCGCCGTCGCGCCGCGGAGGGACCGACCACGGACGACCCGCTCGCCGCCCCGGCGGACGAGACGGAGAAGCAGCGCGCCGCCGACCTCGCGGTCTGGGCGCTCGCCGAGGAGCTCGCCGGGCACCCGCGCGGGTGGTACCCGCTCGTGGAGCTCGGCCGCCTCTCCCTCGACGACGACCCGGAGGCGGCCCTGCGCCGCTTCGCGACGGCCGCGGAGCGCGACCCCTCGGGGCACGCGCTCGCGCAGTCCATGGAGGTGCTGCGCACCGCTGGTCTGCCGGTCGAGGCGCTGGGTCTCGGCGTCGGCCATTGGCGTGCCCGTGAGCACGAGGCCGAGGTCGGGCGCCAGCTCGTCCTCGCCGCCATCGAGGCCGACCGGCCACTCGACGCCCGCCACCACCTCGAGTCGCTCGTCGAGTACGGCGACCCCCGGGGCGTCGCGCCGCTGCGCGCCGACCTCGAGCGCGCCGTCGCCCAGGCCGAGCAGCACCGCGCCGGGACCTGACCCGCGGCGTCGGGCACCTTCCGGAGACGACGACGGCCGGTCACCCCGCGGGGTGACCGGCCGTCGTCGTCTCAGGCGGTGCGGGTCAGGCCTCGCCGCCCGCGTTGCCGGACGTGCCGGCGGTGACGTCCATCAGGCGGTACTTCTCGATCGCGCGCGCCGACGCGTCCGCGGGGACCTTGCCCTGCTTGGCGAGCGCCTGGAGCGTGCGCACGACGACGGACGGGCCGTCGATCTTGAAGTGCCGGCGGGCCGCCGCCCGCGTGTCCGAGAACCCGAAGCCGTCGGCGCCGAGCACCTCGTAGTCGCCCGGGACCCACTTGCGGATCTGGTCGGGGACCAGGTGGTCGTAGTCGCTCGTCGCGACGAACGGCCCCTCGGCGCCGGAGAGCTTCTCCGTGACGAACGGGACGCGCGCGGGCGCGGCCGGGTCGAGGAACGCGGCCTGGTCGGCGGCGAGCGCGTCGCGCCGCAGCTCGTTCCAGCTCGTCACGCTCCACACGTCCGCCGCGACGCCCCAGTCCTCCCGCAGGAGCTGCTGCGCCTCGAGCGCCCACGGCACGCCGACGCCCGACGCGAGGATCTGGGCGCGCGGCCCGTCGCCCTCGCCCACGGAGATGCGGTGGATGCCCTTGAGGATGCCCTCGACGTCCACGTCCTCCGGCTCGGCCGGCTGGACCATCGGCTCGTTGTACACCGTGAGGTAGTACATGACGTTCTGGTCGCGGCCGTCCGCGCCCACGCCGTGCTCGCCGGGGCCGAACATGCGCTCGATGCCGTCGCGCACGATGTGCCGGATCTCGTAGCCGAACGCCGGGTCGTACTGGACGATCGCGGTGTTCGTGCCCGCGAGGAGCGGGGAGTGGCCGTCGGCGTGCTGCAGGCCCTCGCCCGTGAGCGTGGTGCGGCCGGCGGTCGCGCCGATGATGAAGCCGCGCGTGAGCTGGTCGCCCGCCGCCCAGAACTGGTCGCCGGTGCGCTGGAAGCCGAACATCGAGTAGAAGATGTAGAACGGCACCATGATCTCGCCCTGCGTGGCGTAGGACGTGCCGACCGACTGGAAGGCGGCCGCGGAGCCCGCCTCGTTGATGCCGGTGTGCATGATCTGCCCGGCCTCGGACTCCTTGTAGCTCAGCATGAGCTCGCGGTCCACGGCGAGGTAGTGCTGGCCCTGGGTGTTGAAGATCTTCGCCGACGGGAAGATCGAGTCCAGGCCGAACGTGCGAGCCTCGTCGGGGATGATCGGCACGACGCGCTTGCCGAACTCCTTGTCCTTGATGAGGTCCTTGAGCAGGCGGACGAACGCCATCGTCGTGGCGATCTCCTGCTGGCCCGAGCCCTTCTTGAGGATCTCGTAGGACTTGTCGCCGGGCAGCGTGATCGGCTTCGGCGACGAGCGGCGCTCGGGCACGAACCCGCCGAGCTGCTGGCGACGGTTCAGCAGGTACTGGATCTCCGGCGCGTCCGGGCCCGGGTGGAAGTACGGGGGCTCG
Source organism: Cellulosimicrobium sp. EB106-03-01-XG111 (assembly GCF_058792115.1). NCBI lineage: Bacteria > Bacillati > Actinomycetota > Actinomycetes > Micrococcales > Promicromonosporaceae > Cellulosimicrobium > Cellulosimicrobium sp. EB106-03-01-XG111. The sequence continues at coordinate 90,685 of NZ_JBYTEQ010000002.1, read as the reverse complement.
TACGGGTTGGCGTCGAGCTCCTCGTCCGTGATCGGGATCCGCAGCGAGTCGCGCAGCGCCTTGAGGTCGGCCAGGCCGACCTTCTTCATCTGGTGCGTCGCGTTGCGGCCCGCGAACGACGGCCCGAGCGCGTAGCCCTTGACCGTGTGCGCGAGGATCACGGTCGGCTGGCCCGTGTGGGCGCGCGCCGCCGCGTAGGCCGCGTAGATCTTGCGGTAGTCGTGGCCGCCGCGCTTGAGGTTCCAGATGTCGTCGTCGGTCATGTTCTCGACGAGCGCCTTCGTCCGCGGGTCGCGGCCGAAAAAGTGCTCGCGGATGAACGCGCCGGACTCCGCACGGTACGTCTGGTAGTCGCCGTCGGGCGTGACGTTCATGAGGTTGACCAGGGCGCGGTCCTTGTCCGCGTTGAGCAGGACGTCCCACTCGCGGCCCCAGATGACCTTGATGACGTTCCAGCCCGCACCGCGGAACTGCGCCTCGAGCTCCTGGATGATCTTGCCGTTGCCGCGCACCGGGCCGTCGAGGCGCTGCAGGTTGCAGTTCACGACGAACGTCAGGTTGTCGAGCTGCTGCTGCGCCGCGAGCTGGAGCATGCCGCGCGACTCGGGCTCGTCCATCTCGCCGTCGCCGAGGAACGCCCACACGTCCTGCTGCTCCGTGTCGCGGATCCCGCGGTTGTGCAGGTACTTGTCCGTCCACGCCTGGTAGATCGCGCTCGCCGGGCCGAGGCCCATGGAGACGGTCGGGTACTCCCAGAAGTCGGGCATGAGCCGCGGGTGCGGGTACGACGGCAGGCCGCCGCCCGGGTGCGACTTCTCCTGGCGGAACCCGTCGAGCTGGTCCGCGGAGAGCCGGCCCTCGAGGAACGCGCGCGCGTACACGCCGGGGGAGGCGTGGCCCTGGAAGTAGACCTGGTCGCCGCCGCCCGGGTGGTCCTTGCCGCGGAAGAAGTGGTTCAGGCCCACCTCGTACAGCGTCGCCACCGACGCGTAGGAGGAGATGTGGCCGCCGACGCCGATGCCGGGCCGCTGCGCCCGCGTCACCATGACGGCGGCGTTCCAGCGGATCCACGAGCGGTAGCGACGCTCCAGCGCCTCGTCGCCGGGGAAGTAGGGCTCCTCGTGCACACCGATGGTGTTCACGTAGGGGGTCGTCAGGGAGGTCGGGACGGCGACGTTGCGCTCCCGGGCCCTCTTGAGCAGGTTCAGCAGGACGTAGCGGGCGCGCGGGCCCCCGCGGTCGTCGATCAGGCCGTCGAGGGCCTCGACCCACTCGCCGGTCTCGGCGGGGTCGAAGTCCGGAACCTGGCTGAGCAGACCGTTGATCAGCGGTCCGGTCTCGTCGTACGAAGCCACCAGCAACCTCATATCTCGTCGGATGCCGGGCGCTCGGCCGCGCGGTACACGGCCGACACCCGTCTCGGGCCCACTCCGGGCACGGCGCCGCGGCCGCTGGTGGCGACCGCGCCTCTTCACGAGACCAGGGTGGTCTACCCATTGTGTTCACAACGCGCGCGTAAGTCACACCATCGGGTGGTCAAGAGGGCGTGATTTCGGCGACACGGGCCCGAGGGCGTGCGCGCCGCCGTCGTACGGCAGCCCGGCCGTGCCCGACCACGGCGAACGACCCCCGGGACGGCTGTCCGTGGGCGGTGCCTTGCCAAGCACCGCACCCTGCGGTGGGCTACCTTTGCCAGACACGGCAGGTCGTCGTGCGCGCGGGCGCCCGCCCGGGTGCGCGCGACGGCCACCGCACCGACAGGACGAGGAAAGGAACGACACGACTGTGACCGACACCGTAGGGCCCAGCGGGGCGGACCGACTGGGGTTCGCGCCCGGCAACGTGGTCCAGGAGTTCGGCTGGGCGGACGACGTCGACGACGACCTGCGCGGTGAGCTCGAGGAGCTCGTCGGCGGCGAGCTCGTCGACGAGGACTACGACGACGTCACGGACGGCGTGGTCGTGTGGTTCCGCCAGGACGACGGCGACCTCACCGACCTGCTCGTGGACGTCCAGACCGTGCTCGACGACGGCGGCCTCATCTGGGTGCTCACCCCCAAGCCCGGGCGGCAGGGACACGTGGGTCACAACGACATCCAGGAGGCCGCGAACACGGCCGGGCTGCACGCGACGAGCACGTTCGCCATCGCGCCCGACTGGTCCGCGACGAAGCTCGGGACCCGTGGCCGCGGCCGCTGACGACGCCTCGACGACCGGGCGCACCACGCCGCCCGGTCCGGGCGACCCGGCGCCCGACTTCACGCTGCCGGACACCCACGGCACGCCCGTCCACCTCGCCGACCTGCGCGGCGGGCCGGTGCTCCTCGTGTTCTACCCCTTCGCGTTCTCGGGGATCTGCACGGGCGAGCTGTGCGAGCTGCGCGACAACCTCGAGGAGTTCGAGGCAGCCGGCGTCACGCTGCTCGGCATCTCGTGCGACTCGGTGTTCGCGCAGAAGGCGTGGACCGCGCAGGAGGGCTTCGAGTTCGACCTGCTCTCCGACTTCTGGCCGCACGGGGACGTCGCGCGGGCCTACGGCGTCCTCGACGAGGACGACGGCCTCGCGCTGCGCGGCTCGTTCCTGCTCGACGCCGACGGGATCGTCCGGTGGTCGGTCGTCAACCCGCGCGGGCAGCGTCGTGACCTCGACGGGTACCGACGGGCGCTGGAACAGCTCTGAGCCCCGGGAGCCCGGCGGTCGTGGCCGGCGGCGGGGTACCGACCCGGTAGGCTGTGCTCCGCCGTTCCAGGGCCTGTAGCTCAGCTGGTTAGAGCGCCACGCTTACACCGTGGATGTCGGGGGTTCGAGTCCCTCCGGGCCCACCCACACCTCCCTCCCCGCCGGTCACGGTCGTGCCGTGCTGCGACGTGGCACCCGTCGCCCGTGCGAGCGCAGCGCGCCGTGTCGGCGGCCGCCCCTAGCATCGGGCCCACCAGCAGCGACGACGTGACGGTGAGGTAGAGGGTGCTCGAGAAGGTCAAGGGTCTGTTCCGGCGTGACGAGGGGCAGACGGGAGCCGACCGCCCGAGCGCTCGGCTCGTCGACGCCTTGAAGGTGCTCGCGGTCGCGTCGCCGGAGCTCGCGGACCGTGCGGTCGCGTACGTGCACCGGGGCGAGGGGCCGGAGGTGCTGCTCGAGCTGGAGGCGCTGCAGGGCGGCGACGTCGAGGCCCTCCTCGGCCGCCCCGGCCAGTCCGGGGTCTACTCGTGGACGACCCCTGCCCAGGACGACCGGTTGAAGGTCGCCGTGCCGGGGTGGACGTCCGCCAAGGCGGTCACCGCGCGCTCCAACCTCTACACGCTCTCCGACTCGGTCACCGTCCCGGAGCTCGTGCGCCTCGGCAGGGTGCTCAGCGCGGTCTCGTCCGAGGTGGACCGTGAGCGGTCGTCGGACCCGCGCTGGCTCACGACGCTCGTCAACGACATGTCGCGGCGCGCGAACGAGCGCCGCCACGGCAAGAACGGCAAAGGCGCGCCCGACCGCTGGACGCCGGACCTGCTCGTGACCCTCGCGGTCGAGGGCGGCGTGCCGGAGGCGGACGCGCCGGCGGTCGTGCTGCGTGAGCTGTTCGAGCGGCCGGCGTCGGCCGGCTGGGCGTCGCGGCACCTGGGCCCGGCGCTGCTCGGCGACCCGGCGCGGGAGTTCGTCGTCGCGCACCTGGACGTCGCGACGCAGGTGCTGCCGGGGGTGAGCGCCGCGGGGCGCGGCGAGCTCGTGGCCCTCGTCGCGGCGGACCGGGCGGCGACGGAGTCGCTCGCCCCGCTGCTCGCCGTGCTCGCCGCGGACACGAGCAAGGCGGTGCGCGAGGCGGCGGTCGCCGCGCTCGTCCCGCTCCCCGCGGCGCGGCAGCTCGAGCTCCTCGCCCCGCTGCTCACGTCGCTCCCGGCCTCGCGGCTCGGTTCCGTGGTGACGCGGCTCGCCCAGGTCGACGGCGGCCTGGCCGCTCTGGAGGAGACGGCCGAGCGGTCGACGGGCGCCCGGGCGACGTTGCTGCGCGACACCGTCGAGCGCGCTCGCGTCCTCGACGCGGCACAGGGCGACGAGCCGGAGATCGAGGTACCGCCGTACGAGCCGCTGCCTGACGTCGTCCTCGGCGAGGACGCCGTCCGCGCCGCGCGGGCGGCGATCGACACGGCGCTGGAGCGTGCCCGCGCGGAGCGTGCGGCGCACCCGGCGAAGGGTGGTGACGAGGGCTGGGCGCGGTGGCGTCGTCAGGCCGTCGAGGAGGACCTCAAGGAGCTGCCCGGCATCTCGGACGACGACATCCGGGTGTTCACCGCGTTCCTCTCCGGCACGAGCACGCGGCGCCCCGACCGGGTGACGATGCGTCGGCTCTCGGCGCCCGCCGTCTTCGCCCGCCTCCCGGGCACCACGCTCCTGCACCGTCTGCGCCTGGTCGTCGCGGAACGCGGCCCGCGCGAGCACTTCGCGTGGTACCGCCTCCACGACGGGGACCTGCTCGACGTCGACCTCCGCGCCCTCGAGGCGGCGCTGCGCCAGGTGGGCCGTGAGGACGCGGACGGGCTGGTCGACGACCTCTACTTCTCGTCGTGGTGGGCGGCGGACACGGTCTCGCCCCGGAACGCGTGGCCGTACTACGCCGGGCGGCTCGACCGTCTCGCCGAGGCCCTCGACGACCGCGAGCGCACCTACGGCACGGCGAAGCCGGCGCGCGCGATCGCGCTGCTGGGGCAGTTCCCGCAGGTCCCGCGCCGCTTCCTGCCGCGCCTGACCGAGCTCGCCCTCGGGGAGGGCCGCTCGTTCCGCTCGGCCGCGCAAGAGGTCCTGCTGTCTCACCCGGGCGTGCGAGAACTGGCCGAGCAAGGGCTCGGGAGCGGCAGGGCCGAGATCCGGCGCACGGCGGCCGAGTGGCTCGCGCGGCTCGGTGACGCCGGCGCGGTGCCCGCGCTGCGCGCCGCACTGGACAAGGAGCGCAGCGAGGTGGTGCGCGCCACGCTCCTCACGGCGCTCGAGGCGCTCGGCGAGGACATCTCGGCCGATCTCGCGCCCGAGGCGCTGCTCGCGGAGGCGACCAAGGGGCTGCGCGCGAAGAAGCCCGTCAGCATGGCGTGGTTCGACCTCGACGCGCTGCCCGCGGCCCGGTGGGCGACGGACGGCTCGCCCGTGGACCCGACGGTCCTGCGCTGGTGGGTCGTGCTCGCGGTCAAGCTCAAGGACCCGAGCGGTGCCGGGCTGCTGGAGCGGTACCTGTCGCTGCTCCAGGAGGAGGACCGCGCCCGGCTCGGCAGCCACGTGCTCGCGGCGTGGGTCGCGCAGGACACGCGCAACCCCTCGCCGCAGGAGAGCGACGCGTACGCGACGGCCGGTGCCCAGCTGCGGTACGACCAGTACCAGGCGTGGGCCAAGCGCTCGCCCGAGCACTACTCGGTCGAGGCGTCCAAGACGGTCGAGGACCACCATCGCGACCTCTACCGCGAGCACCAGGCCACGTACGTGGGCTCGGCGGTCAAGGACAAGGGTCTGCTCGCCCAGACGGTCGCGATGCCCGGCGCCGAGCTCGCCGCGACGTTCCAGCGCTACGCGAAGGCGCACGTCGGGCGCCGCGCGCAGACCGAGGCGCTCGTGCACGCGCTCGCCGCCAACGGGCAGCCGGCCGCGATCCAGGAGCTCCTCGCCGTCTCGCGGCGGTTCCGCCAGGCCACGGTCCAGGAGACCGCGCAGCGGCTCGCGGGCGAGCTCGCGGAGCGGCGCGGCTGGACGGCGGACCAGCTCGCCGACCGCACCGTCCAGACCGCCGGCTTCGAGGACGACGGGCTGCTCCACCTCGACCTCGGCTCCCGGGAGTACGTCGGGCGCATCACCCCCGCGTTCACGCTCGAGCTCACGAGCGACGCCGGGAAGGTGGTCAAGGCGCTCCCGGCACCCCGGGCGCAGGACGACCCCGAGCTCGTCGCGGCCGCCAAGAAGCAGCTCACCGCGAGTCGCAAGGAGCTCAAGGCCGTCGTCGCCCTGCAGACCCAGCGGCTCTACGAGGCGATGTGCGTGGGCCGCACGTGGACGGCGTCGGAGTGGCAGGAGTACCTCCTCGGGCACCCCGTGATGTCGCGGCTCGTCGAGCGGCTCGTCTGGGTCGAGAACCCCGGGACGGAGGGTGCCCGCCCGTTCCGGCCCGACGGCGGCGCGCTCGTGAACGCCGACGACGAGGACGTGGAGCTCGGGGAGGGGTCGACGGTCGGGCTCGCGCATGCCGTCCTGCTCGGTCCGGAGGCGACGGCGGCCTGGACGGCGCACCTGGCCGACTACGAGGTCACCCCGCTCTTCGCGCAGCTCGACGTCGCGACGCCCGACGTCCCCGCGGGCGCGACGGCGATCGACGACCACAAGGGCTGGTTCTCCGACAGCTTCTCCCTCCGCGGGCGTGCGACGAAGCGGGGCTACTCCCGCTCGCAGGCCGAGGACGCCGGGTGGTTCAGCGCGTACACCAAGGCGTTCACGAGCGCGGGGATCGTCGTGCAGATCGAGTTCACGGGGTCGTTCGTCCCGGAGGAGAACATCCCGGCCGCGGTGACGGCGCTGACGTTCGAGCGGACGGGCCGCGGGTCCGGGCGGGGGACCGCGCGGATCGCGGACCTGCCGCCCGTCCTCGTCGCGGAGGCGTACCGCGACTACGTGGCGGTGGCCGAGGCGGGGTCGTTCGACCCCGACTGGGAGCGGAAGAGCCAGTGGTGACCCGGCGGACGCTCCCGTGAGCGACGGCGCCGCCCCGTGATCGTCGTCGCGACGCTCGCCTGGCTGCTCGTCGCCGTGCTCGCGCGCCGGTCGCCGGCAGTCCGGTCCACGGTGAGCACGGCGACGTCGACGCTGCTCGCCCTCGCGGGCGTCGGGGCGGTCGTCGTCGTGGTGGCCGTCGCCGCGGACGACGGCGGGACCCGGGCGCTCGGCGCGCTCGCGAGCGTGCCCGTCGCGGCCGGCGCGGTCGCGGTGGGGACGTGGTGCGCGCGAGCGGTGGTCCGCCCGTGGACGGCGCGGCGGCGTGAGCGCGCGGCGGGCCGCGTGCCGTGGCAGGACCGCGTGCTCGCGGCCGCGGCGCGCACCGGTCCGCGCGTGCGGGGCGTGCGCGTCGCCGACGTCGCCGCCCGCTCGGCGTTCCGCGTCGCCGGGGTCCGCGTCACGGGCCTCGCCGCCGAGATGTCGTACTACGGGCTCATCTCGCTCATCCCGCTGACGACCGCGATCGGGTCCAGCCTCGGCTTCCTGCGCCCGCTCCTCGGCGACGACACCGTCGACTCGATCCGCTCGTCGATCGTCGGCGGGCTCACCACGGTGTTCGCCGAGCACGTGTCGACCTCCGTCGTCGCGCCGCTCGTCGACAGCCTGCTCGACGAGCAGCGCACCGGGTTCGCCGTCGGGTCCTTCCTCGTGGCGCTCTGGCTCGCGAGCCGCGTCTTCCGCGCCGCGGTCCGCGCGCTGGACGACGCGTACGGCGTCGAGCGGCGCCGCGGGGTCGTGGCGCAGTACGTCCTGGGGGTCGCGCTCGCCCTCGGCGCGATCGTCACGGCGGTGTCCGTCGTCGCGCTCGTCGTCGTCGGCCCGCTCCTGGGCGACGGCGCCGACCTCGCCGAGCGGCTCGGTCTCGACGCGGCCTTCCGGCAGACGTGGGACGTGCTGCGCTGGCCGACGGTGGTGCTCGTCTGCGGTGCGTACCTCACGCTGCTCTACCGGTACGCACCGAACGTCGACACGTCGTGGCGGCGGTGCCTGCCGGGCGCGGCCGTCGGGACCGGCGGCGTCCTGCTCGTGTCGTGGGGGTTCGGCCTCTACGTCCGGCTCGCGGGACCGGCGGCGCCGGGCACGGAGGCCGGGACGACGGCGGTCGTCCAGGCGGCCGGGCAGATGCTCGGTCTCGTCCTCGCCGGGGTCCTGTGGGGCTGGCTCACGAGCATCGTCGTGCTCGTGGGCGGCGTCGTGAACGCGGAGGCCGACCCGCACCGCGTGGTCCCGGCGGGTCGGGCCGCGGGCGGGTCGTGGGCCGACGGGCAGGGCGCCACGACGACGGCCGCGCCCGCCGGACCCGTCGACGACCGTCCCCGGCGCACCGGCGCCGGCCGTGTGGGACGCGGCTCCTACGCTGACCCGCAGGACCACGGGCACGGTGCCCGCGACCGGACCGAGGAGGAGCCCGGGTGACGAGCACGACGACCGGTGACGAGCAGGCGCCCCCGGCGCTCGCGGAGCTGCGACCGCCGGCGGAGGTCCGGTACGCCGACGAGCTCGCGGCGCTCGCGGACGCCGACGCCCGGCGCGGGGCCGACGTCCCGCCGGGCTGGCGCCTGAGCCCGCGAGCCGTGCGCGCGTTCGTCGTGGGCGACCGGGAGCTGGGCGTGAGCCGCAAGTTCTTCGGCGACGACCCGCTCGTCGACCGCGCGGTCGTGTCGCTGCTCGGCCGGCAGGGCCTCATGCTCGTCGGCGAGCCCGGCACGGCGAAGTCCCTGCTGTCCGAGCTGCTCGCGGCGGCCGCGAGCGGCACGTCGACCCTCACGGTGCAGGGCACCGCGGGCACGAGCGAGGACCACGTGCGGTACTCGTGGAACTACGCGCTCCTCATCGCGGAGGGGCCCAGCGAGCGCTCGCTCGTCCCGTCGCCCGTCTACCGCGCGATGGAGAGCGGGCGCGTCGCGCGGTTCGAGGAGATCACGCGCTGCGCCCCGGAGATCCAGGACACGCTCGTGTCCGTGCTGTCCGAGAAGCAGCTCATGGTCCCCGAGCTCGGCGCCGACGCCCGCGTCGCGGCGCGGCCCGGGTTCAACGTGCTCGCCACCGCGAACCTCCGCGACCGCGGGGTCCACGAGATGTCGGCCGCGCTCAAGAGGCGCTTCAACTTCGAGACGGTCGCGCCGATCCGCGACCGCGCGTTCGAGATCGAGCTCGTCGAGACGCGCCTCACCGCGGAGCTCGGGCCGGCCGCCGACCGGCCCGTGCTCCACCGCGACGTGCTCGAGGTGCTCGTCACCGTGTTCCAGGACCTGCGCACCGGCACGACGGCGAGCGGCGCACCGGTCAAGCGCCCCGAGACCGTGATGTCGACGGCGGAGGCGGTGAACGTCGCGATCGCGGCGTCGCTCGAGGCGCGCTACCTCGGCGACGGCACGGTCACGGCCGGGCAGGTCGCGCGCCAGGTGGGCGGCGTCGCGCTCAAGGGCGACGAGGAGGACGCGCGGCGGCTGCGGCACTACGTGGACAACGTCGTGCGGGAGCGTGCGCGGTCGGACGCGCGCTGGAAGGACTTCCTCACGGCGGCGGGCGACCTGTGGCGGTAGCCCTGCGCGCCGCGTGGGACGCCGCGCCGCCGCGGCTGCGCCAGGCGGCCCACGACCTCGCGCTGCTGCGCGAGCGCGACGGCGTGCACCTCGTCGGGGTGCGCCACCACAGCCCTGCGTGCGCGGTCGCGGTGGCCGCGCTCGTCGCCGAGGTCCGGCCGTCCGTCGTGCTCGTCGAGGGACCCGAGGAGTACACGCGCCTGCTGCCCGCGCTGCTCGACGAGCGGACGGTCCCGCCCGTCGCGGTCCTCAGCCTCGCGGGCGATCCCGCGGACGCCGCGGGAGGCGGCGTGCGCGCCGCGGGCTTCTACCCGCTCGCGCGGTACTCGCCGGAGTGGGTCGCGCTGCGCGCGGGCCACGCGGCGGGGGCGGAGCTCGCGTTCGTCGACTCCCCGTGGGGGGAGCGGGCGACCGAGGAGGACGACGAGCGGGAGGCCGCCGCGCGCACCGTCCTCGCGGAGCGCCACCTCGCGCACTCGCGCACGGTCGCCCGGCTCGCGGAGCGGCTCGGGTGCCGCGACCACGACGAGCTGTGGGACCACCTCTTCGAGGCGCGCGAGACGGCGCGCCTGCAGGACTGGCGCGAGCTCGTCGACGACGTGTTCGCGTGGGCCGCGCTCGCGCGGCTCGACTACGAGGAGGAGGCGCTCGCCGCCGACGGTTCGCTCGACCGCGAGGCGCGCATGTCCGCACGCGTCGCGGAGCACGCGGCGCGTGCGGACGGGCCGGTCGTCGTCGTGACGGGCGCGTTCCACACGCTCGCCCTCGTGGAGGCGCTCGTCGGGAGCGAGCACGGCGCGGCGGTCGTGGCGCGGCGCCCCGCGGACGGGTACGGCGCGCTCGCCGACGCTCCCGCGTGGCTCGTCCGCTACGACGACGAGCGGCTCGACGCCCTGCGGGGGTACGGCGCGGGCATGCCCGCGCCGGGCTACTACGACCGGCTCTGGGCCGCGCACCACGACGCGGCCGGGCCCGCTGCCGCCGCGGTCGGGGTCCTGGTCGACGTCGGGCGCGGGGCGTCGGAGCGCGGCGCCCTCGTGAGCGTGGCGCAGTCCCAGGCCGCCGTCGAGCACGCGCACCGGCTCGCGGCCCTGCGGGAACGGCCCTGGCCGTGCCGCACCGACCTGTTCGACGCGATCACCTCGTGCTACGTGAAGGACCCGGACGACCTGGACGCCGCGGGCGACCGACCGCTCGGTCTCGCGGTCGCCGAGATCTTCGCCGGGCGCGCGCTCGGCGACGTCGCCCCGGGCGGTGCGGCCCCGCCCCTCGTCGAAGAGGCACGGTCCCGCGCGCGGGCGCTGCGCCTCGACGTGTCCGACGCCGTGCCGCGCACCGTGCGGCTCGACGCCCGCCGTCGTGCCGCGCACCGCGACCGGCGCCGGTTCCTCGCGCTGTGCGCGTTCCTCGAGCTGGGGTTCGCCCGCCGGGTGTCCGGCCCCGACCACGTCGCGGGCCGCGGGCTGGGGCTCGTGCTGGAGGAGTGGACGTACGCCTGGACACCGCTCGTCGAGGCGCGCCTCGTCGAGCTCTCCCACCGCGGCGCGACGCTCGAGGCGGTCGCGGTCGCGCTGCTCGACGACGCGCGCGACCGGGCGCGCGAGGAGCGCTCGAGCGACGCCGTCGCGCGTCTCGTCGCGCAGTGCGTCGTCGTCGGGCTGCCGGAGCGGCTGCCCCCGCTCGTCGCGCTCGTGCGGTCGACGCTCGACGTGGACCCGTCGCTCGCGTCGGTCGTCGCGGGCATGCGGCGGCTCGTGGGGCTGTGGCGAGCACGCGTCGAGCTCGAGCTGGGCGACCACGCGCAGGCCCTGCTCGACCTCGCGGAGCAGGGGCTGGCCACGGCCGCGTACCTGGTCCCGGACCTCGCGGCGGCCGACGCGACGACGCAGGACGACGCGCTGGCGAGCCTCGTCGCGCTGCGGTCCCTCGTGCGCGACGTGCGCGGCGCGGGCCGGGACGGTCCGGGCTCGGCGCCCACCGCGGTGGGACAGGCGCTCGCGCGCGTGCGCGAGGACGCCGGCGCCTCCCCGGCGGTGCGCGGTGCGCTCAGCGCGTTCGCCGCCGTCGACGACGAGCTGGGCGACCAGCCCGGCGAGAACGGGCTCGTCGAGCGCGTGCGCGCCCAGCTGGCGCCGGGGGCGGACCCGGTGGCCGCGACGGCGTTCCTCGGCGGGGTCCTGCGCGCGGCCCCGGACCTGCTGTTCCACACGCCCGAGATGTTCGACGCGGTCGACGCGGGCCTGCGCGGTCTCAATGAGGGCGCGTTCCGTGCGGTCCTGCCGGACCTGCGCCGCGCGTTCACGTGGTTGCGGCCCACCGAGACGCACCGGCTCGCCGAGCGCGTCGCCGCCCGGACCGGGACGCGCGCGGACGCGCTCGACCGGCGCGTGGACGTCTCGGAGGACGACCTGCGGGCCGCGCTCGTCGTGGAGCGCGAGCTCGTCGCGGTCCTCGAGCGGGACGGGCTCGGTGCGTGGGCGCGCGGGAGCGTCTCGTGACCGCGGGCGGCGACGGCCTCGGCGCGGACCTCCGTGCCGACGTCCGCGCGGACGTCCGCGCGGACGACCGGGAGGCCGCGCGCCGCTGGCGGCTCGTGCTGGGCCGGTACGCGGGCGACGCCCTGCCCGTGGCGCCGTCGGACCAGGCGATCGACCGCACGCTCGGGCACCTCTACGACCGCGAGTACACCGCGCGCGGCCACCGGCACGGCAGCGGCGGCGAGCCGGACGGCGGTGGCGGGAGCGGTCGCGGAGGGTCGGTCGTCGAGGGGCTCGACTGGCTGGGGTCGGCGCGCGAGCTGTTCCCGCGCGAGACGTTCGAGCGCATGCAGGTCGAGGCGGTCGGCCGGTACGGCATGACGGAGCTGCTCGCGGACCCGCAGGCGGTCGAGGCCGTCGAGCCGAGCACGGAGCTGGCGTCGGCGCTCCTGCGCGTGCGGGGCAGGCTCGGGCCGCAGGTCCAGGACGGGCTGCGACGGATCGTCGCGCGCGTCGTCGACGACGTGGTGCGCCGCCTGCGCCCGCGTTTCGTGACGGCCGTCGACGGGCGCCGGGACCGGTCCCGGCGGTCGTTCGTGCGGTCGAGCCGTACGTTCGACGCCGCCGGGACCGTCCGCGCCAACCTCGGCCGCTGGGACCCGGAGCGCAAGCGTCTGCTCGTCACGGACCTGCGGTTCTCGGCGCGGCGGCGCAGAGCGCTGTCGTACGACGTCGTGCTGCTCGTCGACCAGTCGGGGTCCATGGCGGCCTCGGTGCTCTACAGCGCGGTGAGCGCGGGCATCCTCGCGGGGCTGCCCGGGATCACGGTCCGCCTCGTGCTGTTCGACACGGCGGTCGTCGACATGTCGCACCTCGCGCACGACCCGGTGACGGTGCTGCTCACCGCGCAGCTGGGCGGCGGGACCGACATCGCGCGCGCCGTGCGGTACGCGGAGCAGCACGTGCGCGACCCGCGGCGCACCGTCGTCGCGCTCGTCAGCGACTTCGAGGAGGGCGGCTCGGTGTCCCAGCTCGTGTCCGCGGTGGGGCGCCTGCACGCGTCGGGTGTCCGGCTGCTCGGGCTCGCGGCCCTCGACGGGCAGGCGAACCCGGCGTACGACCGCGGTGTCGCCCGCAGGCTCGCGGAGCAGGGCATGGAGATCGCGGCGCTCACGCCGGAGCGGTTCGCCGAGTGGCTGGGCGAGGTGCTCCCGTGAGCGGGGTCGCCGCCGGGCTCGGTGCGTGGGCCGCGGTGTACGCGGGGTACGACGACGACGCGCTCGCCACCCTCGCGAGCCCGGGCCTCGTCCGGCGCGCCCGCAAGGACGTCGCCGCCGGGCGGGTCGAGCCGGTCGAGGCGCGCCCCGACGGCGTCGTGGTGTCCGTGGGCGGGATGCAGGTCGAGCTCGATGCGGGTGGTCCCGCCGAGGCGCGGTGCGCGTGCCCGACGCCGGGCACGTGCCAGCACGTCGTGGCCGCGAGCCTGTGGGTGCGGGAGACGGGTCCCGCGCCCGCGGCGGCTCCCGCCGCAGCAGGTGATGGCGCGGCGGCGTCCGCTCCCGCCCCGGACCCGGTGGCCGAGATCCTCGCGCTCGACCCGCGCGTCGTGCACCGTGCCGCGGGCGCCGCCGTCGTGCGGGCGGTCGCCGAGACGGCGCCCGGCCCTCCCGCGGGGGTGACGGTCGACGGTCTCCCCGCGGGGGCGACGGTCGACGGTCTCCCCGCGGAGGCGGCGGTCGGCGGCCCTCCCGTGGAGGTGGTGGTCGACGGCCCGCGCGCGGTGGTCTCGTGGCCGGGCGCGCCACGCGTCACGTACGTCGCGGGGGCGGGGTTCGCGGGCATGCTCGTGGCCCGCGAGGGGACGGCGTGGAGCGACGCGGACGAGCGCCGCTGGCGGCTGGAGGCGCTCGCGCACGTGTGGCGCGCGCACGACCGCCCGTGGCCCTGGCCCGAGCGGGCTGCGACCGCGCCCCGCGCCACGGGCGTCCCGGAGGCACGAGCGGTGGCCGACGAGGTCGTGCGCGCGGTCGAGCGGCTGCTCGACGTCGGGCTCTCGCACGTGGGCCGCGACGACCTGGAGGAGCTGCGCGGTGCGGGCGTGGTTGCGCGGCTCGGCCGACGGCCGGCGGTCCAGCGTCTCGTCACGTCCGCGGTCGGGCGGCTCGAGGCGCTCGTGGACCGCCGCGACGCGGTGGACGAGACGGACTGCCTCCTGGCCCTGGCCGAGCTGTGGGCGTACGTGCAGGCGGACCCGCCGCCCGACGCCGGCACGCCCGACGAGCGCACGACCGACCTGGCCCGGGTCGTGCCGCTCGGTGCGCGCTGGTGGGTCGCGGCGTCGGGCGCGCGCGGGGTGACCGTGCACCTGTGGGACGCGGACTCCGGGCGCGTGCGGTCGGTCACCACCGGCCGTCCGCCGGGCGCCGACCCGACCTTCCGGCGCTCGTGGGACCTCCCGCTCGTCTGGGGCCGCTCGGTCGAGGCGCTGTGCCGCGGCCCGTTCGCGCTCCGCGGCGCGACCGAGCGCGCGGGCACGGGGCTGCGCGCGGGCGAGGGGCCCGCTGTCGAGCCGCTCGGGGCGCTCGACGCCGACGAGCTCCGTGACGTCGCGGCCCGCACCGCGGCGACCCCGCCGCGGGCCGAGGCCGGGTTCGGGCGGACGCCCGCCGTCGTGCGGGTCGTCATGGTCCGTGAGGCGGGGGCGATCGGGCTCGACGAGGTCGCGCAGGAGCTCACGTGGACGCTCGTCGCGGCGGACGCCGCGGAGACGGTCGTGCGCGTCGACGCCGCGGACGAGGCGGCGTGCGACACCCTGCTCGGGGTCGCGGCGGGGAGCAGGCGCGTGGTCGCCGTCGCCGTCGAGCGCGACCTGGCGTCGTGGCGTGACGAGGCCGTCGGCCTGTTCGTCGACCGCCCGGGCGAGGGTCTCGACGTCGTCGTCCCGACGCTGACACCGGCGTACCACCACCGGGCGTGGTCGACCCCGTGGGCCCGGCTCCGGGCGCGCGTCCGGTCGCTGCGCGGGCGTGCAAGCACGCACGCGCGGGACGTGGTCGTGCCCACGCCCGTCGAGGACGTGTGCGACACGCTGCTCGACACGGTCGTGGCGCTCGCCGCGACGGGCCGTCGGCACCTCACGCCGCACCAGGCGAGCGCGCTCGCGCGCGCCGCGCGCACCGCCGACGACCTCGGGGCGACGACGCTCGCCGCCACGGTCGGGCTCGTCGTGCACGCGCCCGACGCCGCCGGGCTCCTGCGTGCCGGCTTCGTCGCCGCCCGGGGCCGGACGCTCGCGCGCGCCGTCGCCGCCGCGCCCGACCCCGGGCCCCGAGCGCGGGAGGCGAGCGCGTGAGCACGTACGCGGTCCACGTCGGCTCGCCGGGACGGGCCCGGGTCGAGCACGTCGCGGACGGACCGCCGGACCCGGTCCGCGAGACCTGGGACGACACGAACCGGTGGTACCCGCCCCTGCTCGCGGCCGGGCGACGCGTGGAGCGGTCGCACGACCTGCGCCTGTCCCACGTGCTCCTGCGGCGCTCGCGGCTCGTCGCGGGCACGCCGTTCGCGCGGCGCGACCCCGGCACGTGGGACGAGCTCGCCGCGGTGCCGGCCGGGCGTGACCCGTCCGTGCCGCCGCAGCCCGTCGGGCTGTTCGAGCTCGGCGCGCAGGCCGGCCCGAGCGTGCGGCTCGACCCGGTCGCGGAGCTCCGAGACCAGCTCGCGACCGTCGCCGCCGCGGACGGCCCGGACGCGGCCGGACGGCTGCGGCTGCTGCTCGCCGGCGAGTCCGCGGGCGCGCTCGTCGCCGCCGAGATGCACCACGCGGGCGTGCCGTGGCGCGCCGATGTGCACGACGCGATCCTCAGCGGCGAGCTCGGGCCGCGGCCCCGGCCGGGAGAGCGGCCCGCGCGCATGGAGGAGCTCGTCGCGCGCATCCGCGCCGCGCTCGACGCGCCGCCCACGCTCAACCCCGACTCCCACCCCGACCTGCTCAAGGCGCTGCAGTACGCGGGCGTCGGCGTGCGGTCCCTGCGCAAGGGAGAGCTCGAGCGCACGGACCACCCCGTCGTCGAGCCGTTGCTCGAGTACAAGAAGCTCGCGCGGCTCCTCACGGCGAACGGCTGGGCGTGGCTCGACACCTGGGTGCACGACGGCCGGTTCCGGACCGAGTACGTCGTGGGCGGGGTCGTCACGGGCCGGTGGGCGTCGAGCGGCGGGGGAGCGCTGCAGCTCCCGAAGCAGGTGCGGCGCGCCGTCGTCGCAGACCCGGGCTGGAGGCTCGTCGTGGCCGACGCCGCGCAGCTCGAGCCGCGCGTCCTCGCGGGGCTCGCGCACGACGAGCGGATGGCCGCCGCAGGGCGTGGCGGCGACATGTATGCGGGGATCGTCGCGTCGGGCGCCGTCGCGACCCGCGACCACGCGAAGGTGGGGATGCTCGGCGCGATGTACGGCGGCACGACGGGCGACAGCGCGCTCGTGCTGCCGCGGCTCGCGAAGGCGTTCCCCGACGCCATCGGCCTCGTGGAGCGCGCCGCCCAGGCGGGTGAGCGCGGCGAGGTCGTCTCGACGCTCCTCGGCCGCAGCTCCCCGCGGCCCGGCGAGTCGTGGCACGCCGCCCAGGACGGGGCGTACGCGGTCGAGGACGCCGGTGCCACCGAGGACGCCGCGTCCGGGGCCGACGCGCAGGCGCGGGCCCGGTCGTACACGCGGGCGTGGGGCCGGTTCACGCGCAACTTCGTCGTGCAGGGCACCGCGGCCGAGTGGGCGCTGTGCTGGCTGGCGTCGATCCGGCGGCGCCTGTGGGACCTGCCCCTCGCCGCGACCCCCGGCGCGGCGCCCGCCCCGTTCGCCGACCGTGCGCACCTCGTCTTCTTCCTGCACGACGAGGTCGTCGTGCACGCGCCGGCGGAGCTCGCCGAGACGGTCGCGCACGAGGTCCGCGCCGCGGCGGCCGAGGCGGGACGCCTGCTGTTCGGCGACTTCCCGGTCGACTTCCCGCTGACCGTCGCGGTCGTCGACCACTACGCCGAGGCGAAGTGAGGCGCGGCGAGGTGAGCCGAGGCCGGGCGTACCGCGCCCGACCGGCGGCGCGCGGCGGGCAGCACGCCCGACGCCGTCACCGCCGCGGCTCTCCGCGGTACGTGCCGAAGGACCAGAGGTTCCCCTCGGGGTCCTGGAGCACGAGCTCGCGGCTCCCGTAGTCGGTCTCGCGCAGCGGCACGACGACGCGGCCACCCGTGCCGGGCACGCGCTCGCGCAGCCGGGCGTCCAGCGCCTCGATCGCGGCGTCGTCGCGCACGACGACGTACGTGCCGCACGTCCCCGGCTCGCGCGACCACTCCCGCTCGGGGGAGTGGCTGCCGAGCATGATCCCGCCGCCGTGCGGCCAGTCGAGCTG
Organism: Cellulosimicrobium sp. EB106-03-01-XG111; assembly: GCF_058792115.1. Classification (NCBI taxonomy): domain Bacteria; kingdom Bacillati; phylum Actinomycetota; class Actinomycetes; order Micrococcales; family Promicromonosporaceae; genus Cellulosimicrobium; species Cellulosimicrobium sp. EB106-03-01-XG111. The sequence continues at coordinate 73,531 of NZ_JBYTEQ010000002.1, read as the reverse complement.
GGCGTGCGCGACGTCGCGGTCGTCGCCCGCCATGACGGCCGTCGCGACGAACCCGACGACGTCGGTGAGGAACGCGACGAGCGCACGGGCGTCGCGCGCCTGGAGGGTCGGCCAGACCTGGGGGCTCGGCGACCCGGTCGGTGTCCCGGCCGTCACGGCGGCGGGGGCATGGTCAGCGGTGTCCCGGGTGCTCTCGTGGATGCTCATGGTCCCAGCCTGGGCCGTCGGTGTGGCCCCCGGCTTGGATGTTCCCGACCTCCTCGCGGACCCACCCCGTCGGGGTCGTGCCGGCGAACCGGCGGAAGTCGCGCACGAGGTGGGAGTGGTCGGCGTACCCGGCGCTCGCGGCGACGTCCGCCAGCGTGCGGGGACCGCGGCCGAGGGCGAGGCGCTGCACCGCGCGACGGGCGGCGTCGAACCGCGCGAGCCCGCGCGCGGCGCGGGGCGACACCCCGAGCTCTGCCCGGAACAGCGTCTCCAGACGGCGTTCGCCCAGCGCCACGTGCCGCGCGACGTCCCGCACCCGGGCGCGCCCGCGCGTCCCCACGAGCACCCGCCACGCCTCCGCGACCTCAGGGCGCACGCCGTCGCACCGGGCGTCGGAGCCACCCGGTGCGGCCCCGCCGGGTGTCGCGAGCGCCGCCCGCACGACGTCGAACGCCGCGGCCCACGAGCCCGCCTCGGCCACCTGCTCGCGCAACCGCCCGGCGACGGGTCCGAGCACCGCGTCCGCGTCCTCGACGAGGCCGAGGTCGCCGGCCCGGACACCGAGCAGCTCGCGGCACGCGAGGGGGTCGAGGGCGAGCTGCACGCCCGCCTGCTCGGGCGGCTGGTGGATGTACGCAGGCCGCGTGTGCAGACCGCCGACGAGCGACGCGTACCGCGTCGGCGCCGCGTCCGGTCCGACCGCCGTCGGCACGACACCCGCGGTGCTCACGACGAGCGTGAGCCACGGCGACGGCAGGCCGCGATGGACGGACGGCGTGCCGTCCGTCGTCGCGGTCCGCAGGCGGTACCCGACCATCGACACGACGCCGGGCGGCAGCGTCGGCGGCAGGGCCCGCACGTACTCGTGCACCGCTCCAGGCTAGGCAGTCAGGTCGACGGTCGCAGCCCGCGCACCTGCGGGACGTCCGTGCCGGTGGCCGCACGGCGCACGTGCGAGCGCGCGTGCTCGATCGCGTCGTCGAGGGCGTCGAAAAGGTGGTTCTCGTGCCGGAGCTCCGCGAGCGCGCCGACGTTCGTGAGCAGCGCGCGGTGCCGGTCCTGCACCCCCTTGACGAGGACGGTCACGCCGCGCGCCTCGAGGCCCTCGACGAGCTCGCCGAGCGCCCTCGCGCCGGTCGCGTCGACCATGCGGAGCTGGGAGAGCCGGAGGATCACGACCAGGACGTCGTCGTGCGCCGAGGCGTCGGACACCTCGGCGAGCACGCGGTCCGCGGCGCCGAAGAACATGGAGCCCTCGAGGCGGAAGAGCGCGACGTGCTCGTCGCCCGGCTCGGCGGGGCCGGGGAGCGGGTCACGGTGCACCCCCGAGGCGCGGGCGACGGTGCGCAGCGCGAAGAACGCGGCGACGAGGATGCCGATCTCGATGGCCTGCACGAGGTCGAACGCGACGGTGACGACGGCGGTCACGGCGAAGGTGGCCGCGCTGGAGCGCCCGGCCCCGACGACGGAGCGGATCGTGCGTCCGCCGATCATCCGGAAGCTCGTCACCATGAGGACGCCGGCGAGGGCGGCGAGCGGGATCCGCGAGACGGGACCGGTGGCGAGGTACATGACCGCGAGGATCACGACGGCGTGCACGACGGCGGCGAGCCGCGTGCGGGCGCCGGAGCGCACGTTGACCGCGGTGCGCGCGATGGCGCCGGTGGCGGGCATGCCGCCGAAGAGGCCGCTGGCGACAGAGGCGACGCCCTGGCCGACGAGCTCCCGGTCGGGCTGGTAGACGGAACCACCGCCGGGCCCGGACTGCACCATGGTCGCCGCCACGCGAGCGGACAGCAGGGACTCGATCGCCGCGAGCGCGGCGATGGCGAGCGCGGCGCCGCCGAGGTCGCGCAGCGCGCCGGGTGTCACCGAGGGCAGGACGGGCGCGGGCAGCGACGACGGCAGGGCGCCGATGCGCGGGACGGGCGCGCCGAGCACCTCGACGAGGACCGTGGCGAGCACGACCGCGACGAGCGACGCGGGGACCGCCGCGTGGAGGCGGGGGAGCAGCAGCATCGTCGTGGCGACGAGCGCGACGCAGCCGAGCGTCCACAGCACCGGGGCGGCGGGTACGTCGGTCACGGCGGCGCGCACGGCCTCCACGGCGGACACCAGGGTGTTGTGGCCGGGTGCGACCTCGACGCCGACCGCGGCCGGGACCTGCTGGAGGAAGATGATGCACGCGATCCCGAGCGTGAACCCCTCGACGACCGGCCACGGGATGTACGTGACGACCCGCCCGAGCCGGGCGAGCCCGGCGACGAGGACCACGAGCCCGGCGAGGACGGTGACGAGCGCCACCGATCCTGGGCCGTGCGTGACGACGACCGGCGCGAGCACGACCGCCATCGCCCCGGTCGGCCCGGACACCTGGTGGTTCGACCCGCCGAGGACCGCCGCGACGACACCGGCGACGACGGCGGTGACGAGCCCGGCGGCGGCCCCGACGCCGGAGCTGACGCCGAACGCGAGCGCGAGCGGGAGGGCGACGACGCCCACGGTGACGCCGGCGAGGAGGTCGGCGCGCAGGGTCCGGGGCCGCAGGTCGTAGTCGGAGCGCCGGGGCAGCAGGTCGCGGACGGCGGCGAGGCGGTTCATGCCGAGGGGGTCGACGCGGTGGTCGCGTCGAGCACGGCGCGCGCGGACGCGCCGGGCAGGGCCGGGAGCCGACGCGCGGCCTCGAGCTGGTCGGACGCGCCCGCGAGGTTCGAGAGCAGGAACGCCCGCGCGACGACGAGGAGCTCGGCGACGAGCGGCTCGGCGAGGCGGTACTCGACGGCGTTCCCGCTGCGCGTGGAGGTCACGACGCCCGCTCGGCGCAGCACCGCGAGGTGCTGGGAGAGCTGGGAGGCCTCGCACCCGGTGACGTCGAGCAGCACGGAGACGGGCGCGGTGTGGTCGGCGTCGGCGGCGAGGACCTCGAGCACCTGGATGCGCGTGGGGTGCGCGAGGCACCGGAAGAGCTCGGCCTTGATGCGGTAGAGGGGAGCGGTCTCGTCGGTGCCGGGGGCGCCGTCGTCGGGTCGGGGTGGGCGGGGCACGGGTCCTCCGGGGCAGCGGGATGATGGATTGCGCAATCCATCAAACCACGGCGCGCGGCGTGCGGCGGCCCGCCCGGGATAGCCTGCCGCCATGACCGCCGCGCCCGACCCGAGCACCGACACGTCTCCTGCGGACCCGGCGGCCGAGGGCGCGGGGCACCCGACGCTCGGCCGCGTGGTGCGGACGCTGGACGAGCTGTACCCGCCGTCGACGGCGGAGGACTGGGACGCCGTCGGCCTCGTCGCCGGCGACCCGGACGCGCCCGTGCGCAAGGTGCTGCTCGCCGTCGACCCCGTCGAGGAGGTCGCGGACGAGGCCCTCGCGTGGGGTGCCGACCTGCTCGTCACGCACCACCCGCTGTTCCTGCGGCCGGTGCACTCCGTCGCCGCGACGACCTTCAAGGGCTCGCTCGTGCACCGCCTCATCCGGGGCGGCTGCGCGCTGTACGTCGCGCACACGAACGCCGACGCCGCGCAGCGCGGGGTCGCGGACGCCCTCGCCGACGCGCTCGACCTGCTCCACCGCGTCCCCCTCGTGCCGCACCCCGCCCCGTCGCCGCACGAGGCGGCGCGCACCGGCACCGGCCGCGTGGGCCGGCTCGCGGAGCCGACGACGTTGCGCGCGTTCGCGCAGCGCGTCGCCGAGGTGCTGCCCCCGACGGTGCAGGGCGTGCGCGTGGCGGGCGACCTCGACGCGCGCGTCGAGTCGGTCGCGGTCGTGGGCGGGTCCGGCGACTCGCTGTTCGACGCCGTGCGCGCGAGCGGCGCCGACGTCTACCTCACGTCCGACCTGCGCCACCACCCCGTGTCCGAGCTGCGCGAGCGCGCGCGGCTCGACGGCGGTCAGGCCGGGACGCCGTTCCTCGTCGACGTGCCGCACTACGCCTCGGAGTGGCCGTGGCTCCGCTACGCTGCCGAGGACCTCGTGCGCGTCCTCGCGCGCTCCGGCGCCGCCGTGGAGACGCGGGTCAGCACGCTCGTCACCGACCCGTGGACGGCGCGGTTCCCGTCCGCGCCCGCCGACCCTGCAGCCGACGCCGGACCGTCTCGCGACACGGCGCCGGCCTGACGCCCGCCGGACGTCGACCCGCACCCGCCCCCACCGACCCGCACGCCGGCCCCCACCGGGGCCCACGAAAGGAACCACCCGTGGCCACTGCACCGCCCGCCGACCAGCTCCGCCTGCTGGACGTCCAGGAGCTCGACACGCGTGCCCAGCAGCTCGCGCACCAGCGCAAGAACCTGCCCGAGCACGCGCGCATCGCCGAGCTCGACGCCCAGCTCGAGGACCTGCGCGGCAAGCTCGTGGAGTCGCGGACCGCGGTGAGCGACCTCCGGCGCGAGCTGACCAAGGCCGAGGGCGACGTCGAGCAGGTACGCACGCGCGCCGCCCGTGACCAGTCGCGCCTGGACTCCGGCCAGGTCGGGGCGAAGGACGCGCAGGCGCTCGTCGCCGAGCTCGAGTCGCTCGCGCGCCGGCAGGGCGTCCTCGAGGAGGTCGAGCTCGACGTCATGGAGCGGCTCGAGGCGCACGAGGAGGCCCTCGCGAAGCTCGAGTCGGCGCACGCCGAGCTCGAGGCCGCCAAGGCCGAGGTCGTGGCCGTGCGCGACGCCCGGTACGCGGAGCTCGACGCCGAGGCCGCCCAGGTCGCCTCCCGCCGCACGGACGCCGTCGCCGGCCTCGACGCGGGCCTGCTCGCGCTCTACGAGCGCGTGCGCGACCAGAACGGCGGCCGCGGCGTCGTCGCGCTGCGCGGCCAGCACGTCGACGGGCTCAACGTCTCGCTGAGCCCGGCGGAGCTCGCGGCGATCACGTCGGCCGCGCCCGACCAGGTGGTGCGGCTCGAGGACTACGGCCACATCGTGGTGCGGCCGGAGGGCGCCGGCGCGTGAGCGGGGCGAGGGGTCGGCACCTCGTCGTCGAGGCCGACGGCGGCTCCCGCGGCAACCCGGGGCCCGCGGGCTTCGGGGCGCTCGTCCGTGACGCCGCGACCGGCCAGGTGCTCGCCGAGCGGGCCGCGTACCTCGGCACGACGACGAACAACGTCGCCGAGTACTCGGGCCTCGTCGCCGGGCTGCGCGCCGCCGCGGAGATCGACCCCGACGCGCGCGTGACCGTCCGGATGGACTCGCGGCTCGTCGTCGAGCAGATGTCGGGGCGCTGGCAGATCAAGCACGACGACATGCGCCGCCTGGCGGCCGAGGCCGCGGCGGTGCTCCCGGCCGCGCAGGTCACGTACGAGTGGGTGCCGCGCGCGCAGAACGCGGCGGCCGACGCCCTCGCCAACGAGGCGATGGACACCCGCGGGACCGTCGTGCGCGACCACGAGCCCGCGGACCTGTCGGAGGCGGCGGCCGACCCCGTGGCGGACACCGCGGCCGACCCTGAGGGCGCGACGACGACGCTCCCCGCCGTCCCGGAGGGCCCGGCGCTCGACACGGCAGCCCGGCCGTCGGGCGCCACCGTCCGGTTCGACGAGGCGCCCGCGCTCACGGTCGTCCTCGTGCGGCACGGGCAGACGCCGCTCACCGTCGCGGGCGCGTTCAGCGGCTCGTCGGTGCCGGGACCGTCGCTCACCGCGCGCGGCCGGACACAGGCCGCGCAGGCCGCGGACCTGGTGTTCCGGATCGGGCGCCAGGCGTGGCCCGACCTGCCGCGCCCGTCGGCCGTCGTCGCCTCGCCCATGGTCCGGGCCCGGGAGACCGCGCGCGCCGTCGGCCGACGGCTCGGGGTGCCCGTGACGACGGACGACCGGTTCGCCGAGGTGGACTTCGGCGCATGGGAGGGGCTCACGGCCGCGGAGGTCGACGCCCGGTGGCCCGGCCTCCTGGCCGCCTGGTACACGACCGGGACGACCCCGGCCCCCGGGGGCGAGTCCGCCGCCGACGTCGGCGCGCGCGTCCGGCAAGGGCTGCGCGACCTCGTCGACACGATGCTGCCGGGCGCCGGACCCGCGGGCCGCACCGTCGTCGTCGTGGGCCACGCCGTCCAGGTGCGGGCCGCGATCGGGACGGCCGTGGGCGCGCCGCCCGAGCAGTGGTCGCGCGTCCGCGTCCCTCCGGCGTCGGTGAGCATCCTGCGGCTGTGGGCCGACGGCACGAGCGAGCTCACCGCCCAGGGCGTCCCGAGCGACCTCTGATCCCCTGAGCGACGCTCCCCGTGGCGCGGGGTAGAGCCGTGGTCGCGACCACGGCTCTACCTCGGCGGCCTCGGAGGCGCGGTGCGGGCGACCTGGAGACCGGTCTCCACCCAGGCGTCGAGGTCGCGCGGGTCCGCCAGGCGCGGACCGTCGACGACGACCCACCCCGCCATCGTGCGGGTGCCCATCGTCATCGGCCGGGCGCCGTGCTCCAGGGCGGCGGTGCGTCCGCCCGTGCCGACCCGCACCATGAGGGCGTCCCCGGTGATCGCGACCGCCATGCGCCCGTCCACGAGGAACGCGAGGCCGCCGAACATCGTCCGCTCCTCGAACGGGGCGCGGGGCGTCAGCACCGCGCGGACGCGGTCGGCGAGGTCCTGGCTGACGGCCATGGGTCCACTGTGGACCCCCGCCCGTCCCGGCGCAGCGGCGCGGGGCGCCCGTCCGGGCCGACGACCGCGCCGGACCGCTCGGCCGGAACGCTCGCCCGGACCGCTCGGCCGGAGCGCTCAGGAGATGACGAGCTCGAGCGTGCGCGGCCCGCTGCGGGTCGTGGCGTCGTGCAGGGTCGCCTCGATCAACCGGTAGGTGAGGCCCGAGCCGACCTCGGTCCCGATCACCGTGCCGACGAGCTCGCGCGCCGCGTCCAGCAGCCCGGCCGCGGACGACGGCGCCGCCGCCTCCCGGCGCACGAGGTGCCCGGCGAGCACGCCGCGCGTGTGCTTGGCGTTGTGCGAGACGACGGTGCGCTTCCCGGCGTGCTCGCGCACGACCCGCACCGCGACCCACTCGGCCGCCGACGGACCCGACGTCCGCGGCTTCCACGCGCCCACGTACGTCGCGGACCGGCAGTCCACGACGACGTCGCCCGCCGCGCGCTCGTCGAGCACGGGGGCGAGGTGCGGCCGCCACGCCGTGGCGAGCCTCCCGACGCCCGGTAGGTCCACCGCCATGGAGAGCCGGTACGCCGGGACCCGGTCGGCGGGGGAGAGCGCGCCCCACAGCCCCGACACGACGCGCACGTCCTCGCGGGCCCGACGCGCAGGCTCCCCGCCCGCGGCGAGCGCGCCCGCGAGGTCCGCGGCGCCGTAGAGCACGCCCGTGTACACGTCGGCCGCCGGACCGGCCGGGGCCGACCGCAGCACGGTGTTGCGCCGCACCTCCTCGGCGAGCCCCGGCGTCGTGCCCAGGACGTCGTGCGCGTCCGGCCGGGCGCTCGCGGCGGCGAGCGCGTCGAGGACCGTCACGCGGTGCGCGGTGAGCGCGGGGGAGGTCAGGGCGTCGAGGTCGACGGGCGGGGCGCTGTCGGGCGCGGGGGTCTTGCCCTCGGACGGGGGGAGCAGCACGAGCACCGGGTCACTCTACGAGCGCGCGCGACGTCGCCGCCGCGGGTGACCGGGGCCGACGGCGTGGGGTGCGTCACGGCTACGCTCGCCCCGTGGCCCAGGTGAAGATCTACGGACGGCGCAGCGTGTGGGGCGAGCGGCGCCGGGAGGTGTCCGACGCGCTGCACGACGCGCTCGTGCGCGCGTGGCAGCTCCCGCCGGACAAGCGGTTCCACCGCTTCCTGCTCCTGGACGACGACGACCTCGTCGCCCCGCGCTCGGACGCGTACCTCGTCGTCGAGGTCGTCTGCTTCACCGGACGCACGCGCGCGGCCAAGCGCGCGCTGATCACGGCGCTGTACGACGACGTCGCGCCCGCCCTGGGCGTGACCGCGGACGACGTAGAGCTCGTGATCCTGGAGAGCCCGCGCGAGAACTGGGGCATCCGCGGGGTCAGCGGCGACGAGCTCGCGCTGTCGTACCGCGTCGACGTCTGACCCGCATCGCGTCCCCTGCCTCGGGCGGAGGGGGGGCGGTCCGGAGCCCGGCGCGCGGCCGCTCAACCCGCCTCGGCGACGACGGCCAGCACCGCGTCGCCGTACCGGGCGAGCTTGTTCTCGCCGACGCCGCTCACCTGCGCGAGCCGCTCGAGCGAGCCGGGCCGGGCGGTCGCGATCCCGCGGAGCGTCGCATCCCCGAACACGATGTACGCGGGCACGCCCTGGGTCTTCGCCTCGCCCGCCCGCCAGGCGCGCAGCGCCTCGAAGAGCGGGACGTCGGCCTCGGCCAGCTCGGCGGCGGCCGCCGCCTTCCGTCCCTTCGCCGCCCGCACCGGACGAGCCGGCTCGTGCCGCATCCGGACCTCGCGTCGCCGGGCCAGGACCTCCCCGCTCCCCGTGGTGAGCACGAGCGTCCCGTGCGCGCCCTCGACGGTGAGCAGCCCCTGCGCGAGGAGCTGGCGCACCACGGCCCGCCACTCGTCCTCGGACAGGTCCTTGCCGACCCCGAACACCGACAGCTCCTGGTGCCGGAACCGGCGGACCTTCTCCGTGTCCCGGCCGAGGAGGATATCGACGACCTGCCCGACGCCGAAGCTCTGCCCGCGCTCACGCTCCAGACGGAACACCGTCGAGAGCACCTTCTGCGCGGCGACCGTGCCGTCCCAGGCCTCGGGCGGGGCGAGGCACGTGTCGCACGACCCGCAGCCCCCGGGGTGCTCCTGCCCGAAGTAGGCGAGGAGCTGGGCGCGACGGCACTCGACGGTCTCGCAGAGGGCGAGCATCGCGTTCAGGTGCTGGCCCAGGTTGCGCCGGTGCGCGGCATCGCCGTCGGATGTCTCGATGAGCTTGCGCTGCTGCACGACGTCGGCGAGGCCGTAGGCCAGCCAGGCGGTGGAAGGTAGCCCGTCACGCCCGGCCCGCCCCGTCTCCTGGTAGTACCCCTCGACGGACTTGGGCAGGTCGAGGTGCGCGACGAACCGGACGTCGGGCTTGTCGATGCCCATGCCGAAGGCGATCGTCGCGACCATGACCAGGCCGTCCTCGCGCAGGAACCGGGACTGGTTCGCGGCGCGCACCGACGCGGGGAGCCCGGCGTGGTAGGGCAGCGCCTGGATCCCGTTCGCGACGAGCGACGCGGCGGTCCTCTCGACCGACGCGCGCGAGAGGCAGTAGACGATCCCCGCCTCCCCGGCGTGCTCGGTGCGCAGCAGGTCGAGCAGCTGCTTCTCGGGCCGGTCCTTGGGCACGATCCGGTAGGTGATGTTGGGGCGGTCGAAGCTGGAGACGAAGTGCCGTGCGCCCTCCAGGTCGAGGCGCTGGGCGATCTCCGCCCGGGTGGCCGCCGTCGCCGTCGCCGTCAGCGCGATGCGCGGGACGGAGGGCCAGCGCTGGTGCAGCACCGACAGCTCGAGGTAGTCGGGCCGGAAGTCGTGCCCCCACTGGGACACGCAGTGCGCCTCGTCGATCGCGAAGAGCGCGATCGGCGTCCGGTCGAGGAGGTCGAGGGTGGCGCGGCTGCGGAGTCCTTCCGGTGCCACGTACAGCAGGTCGAGCTCGCCCGCCACGAGCGCGCGCTCCACGGCGCGGCGGTCCTCCGAGGACAGCGTGGAGTTGAGGAACGCCGCGCGGACGCCGAGCGCCGCGAGGGCGTCCACCTGGTCCTGCATGAGGGCGATGAGCGGTGACACCACGACACCGGTCCCCGCGCGGACCAGCGCGGGGATCTGGTAGCACAGCGACTTGCCCCCGCCGGTGGGCATGAGCACCAGGGCGTCGCCGCCGCCGACGACGGTGTCGATGATGGCAGCCTGCTCGCCCCGGAACGCGTCGTACCCGAAGACCCGCCGGAGCACGTCGAGCGTGGTGTCCGTCGCAGTGTCGGTCGCAGTCGCTGTGGCCACCCGGGCACCCTACCGAGGAGATCCGACACGACGGTCCCGGCCCGTCCGTCCACGCGCCGGGGCGCCCGTCACGGACGGCGGAGCTCGGCGGGCAGGTCGTCCCGGTGGCGGACGGCGAGGGACGTCACCGCGCGGGTCAGGCAGACGTACAGCCGCCGCAGACCCGTGACCCGATCGGGCTCGCCCCGGACCACGCCCTCCGGGTCGTCCAGCACGACGTGGTCGAACTCCAGCCCCTTCGCGAGCGACGCGGGCACGAGGTCGAGGCGCGCGTCGAACTCGACCGTGCCCGCGTCGTCCGTCGCCTCGCCGACGACCGCGAAGGCGAGGCCCGCCGCAGCGAGTGCCGTGCGTGCGACGTCGGTGCCGGCGTCGGGCACGATGAGCCCGACCGACCCCTCCCGGTCGAGCGCCGCGCGGACCAGCTCCACGAGCGGCCCCGTGGTGAGGACGAGCTCGCCCCGCGCCCGGCGGACGGCGACCGGCGGGTCGAGGTCCGGCGCGATGGAGGGCAGCAGGCGGGCCGCGTACTCGATGACGTCGCCGGGGACGCGGAACCCCGCGGTGAGCTGCTCCACGTGGCCGTCGGGCTTGCCGAGGTGCGTCAGCGCGTCGGTCCACGAGGAGACCCCCCACGGCGTCGTCGCCTGGGCCAGGTCGCCCAGCACCGTCAGCGAGCCGGTGCGCGCCCGGCGCCCGAGAGCGCGCAGCATCATCGGCGACAGGTCCTGCGCCTCGTCCACCACGACGTGCGCCACCGACGCGCCGCGGGCCAGCAGGTCCGCGACCTCGTCGAGCAGGACGAGGTCGGCCAGCGTCCAGCGGGCCGTGCCCGCCGTCCGGGAAGGTCGGGCCGGGCGCAGCAGCTCCTGCTCGGCAGCAGTGAGGACGCCGTCGGCGCTCGCGGCGAGGAACGCGGGGTCGACGAGGAGCCGGTGCAGCAGCGCCGTCGGCGTGACCTTCGGCCACACCGCGGCGGTGTAGTCCCGGACCGGGCGCGTGCGCGCGAGCGCGTCCCAGGCCCGCTCGTCGAGCGCCTCCCCGGACTCCTCGATCTGCACGAGGATCCGGTGCGCGAGCGCGTGCCGCAGGTGGTCGCGACCGGCGTCGAAGCGCGGCTCCCGGCCGACCACCTGCGCCACGCACTCGCGTGCCTCGTGCGCGGCGACGCGCCAGCGGCGCGCACCGCGCGGCAGCACGAGCGCCTCGGACGGCTCGACGAGGTGCGACCACACGGCGCGTCGGAGCACCTCGGCCAGGCGCCCGTCGCCCTTGAGCCGGGCGACCTCCGCGGGCTCCGTGCCGCGCAGGCGGCCGTGCGCCGTGACGATCTCCTCGACGGTGGTCTGGGTCGCGTCGACCTCGCCGAGCGCGGGCAGCACGTCGCGGATGTACCGCAGGAAGCTCGCGTTCGGCCCGACGACCGTCATCCCGGCGCGGCTCACGCGCTCCCGGTAGGAGTACAGCAGGTACGCGGCGCGGTGCAGCCCGACGGCGGTCTTGCCGGTGCCGGGCGCGCCCTGCACGACGACGGTCCGGTCGAGCCCGCTGCGCACGATGACGTCCTGCTCGGGCTGGATGGTGGCGACGATGTCGCGCATCGGCCCGGTACGGGGACGCTCGATCTCGGCCTCGAGGATCGCGGAGGGCTCGGCACCGGGACCCGGGGCGGTGAGCGTCTCGTCCTCGAAGCCGGTGAGAGCGCCCCGCTGGAAGCCGTAGCGGCGGCGGACGGCGACCCCCATCGGCTCGGTGCGGGTGGCGCGGTAGAAGGGCGTGCTCACCGGGGCGCGCCAGTCGACGACGAGCGGGTCGCCCTCGGGGTCGGAGACGTGGCGGCGCCCGATGTGGAAGACCTCGGCGGGTTCGTGGTCGGTGCCGTCGAGGTCGATGCGGCCGAAGAAGAGCGGGACCTCGGGGTCGTCGGCGAGCTGGGCGAGCCGACGGGCGAGCGCGGCCTCGAGATGCTCGGCGCTGACCCGGTCCCCGGCGAGGGCGTCGAGAGACCCGGCCAGCTCGCGCATGCGGGCGAGCTGCGTGCGGGCGTCGGCCAGGAACTCCTGCTCCCGGGCGAGCTCGCCCGACGTGTCGCCGGCGGGTGTCGTGCTCGGCGCGTCGGGGACGGACGGTACGGCGGTGGCGGGCACGACAGACCTCCGGGAGCAGTCTTCGAGGGGGGGCGGGACATCCTACGGGGCCATGACCCTCCGGCGGGCCGGTCGCTGGTCCGCCGAGCCGCCCGGGAGCGGTAGCCTTGCTGGCGCGGACGAGTCGGTCGGACGGTCGCGTCGGGGGGCCTCGTGCCTCCCGCCGAGGAACGTCCGGGCTCCGAAGGGCAAGGTGGTGGGTAACGCCCACCCGGGGTGACCCGCGGGACAGTGCCACAGAGAACAGACCGCCGCGTCGGGAAGGGCTCCGGCCCCGACCGGTGCGGTAAGGGTGAAACGGTGGTGTAAGAGACCACCAGCGGACCGGGTGACCGGTCCGGCTCGGTAAACCCCACCTGGAGCAAGGTCAGACAGACTGTGTCTGAGGGCTGCCCGCCCGATTCTCCACGGAGAAGCACAGTCGGGTAGACCGCTCGAGCCCTGCGGTAACGCAGGGCCTAGATGGATGACCGTCGCCCGTGCGAGGGTGACCTCGCGCGGGAACAGAACCCGGCGTACAGACCGGCTCGTCCGCATCCCACCGCCCGACCTGCGGCGTCGCAGGCAGGTTGCCCTCGGTCTGCACGAGGGCCACGAGACGGCTGGGGGTCTTCTTCGGCGGGTCGTGCTACAGCCAGTCGAGGTACTGCGGGCGGGCCTTCATCGCGTGGATCGTCAGTTCGTCCCCGGAGTCGAAGGTGAGGACGACGAGCTCGAGAACCCGCCCGGCAGGATCGACGCCGAGCAGGAGCCAGCGGCGCGGGTCGTCCTCGTCGTCGAGGGGTTCGCGCAGAAGTGCGTGCTCGACGGCGTAGAGGACGACGTCGTCGGTGAGGCGGTCCCGCGTGTAGTGCTTCCGTGCGGACTCGTGGAGCTTCACGCGACGTGGGCCCAGGCGCGGACGGCGGCGCGGATCGCCTCCGACTCGTTCGCCAGACCTTCTTGCTCGGCGCGCTCCCGGAGCGCGGTCAGGGTCTGCTCGTCGAGGCGGACCGTGACGGGCTTGCCTGGGCCGTCGCCGGCCGCGGGGCGGCCACGGCGGCGCTTGCGGAGAGCGGGCAGGTCGTATCCGGCCTCGGCCTCGTCCGCCCAGGCCTGGATCTGCTCGTCGGGGACCGGCTCTCCGTGGATGGTGCGCTGTTCCTCGCTCATAGGAATAACGTACACGAAAATGTGTGAGGCGTTCAGTCCGTTGCGGCGGCGCCGGGCCGCGGCGGCCGCGGGGCAGCGGGACGGCGTGCGAGCCACGGTGCGGCGTTAGGCTGTCGTGCCGCACCCGCCGCGGAGACGCCGGTCCGCCGGCTCGTCCGTCCGCCTCTCCCGGCACCACCGGGAGGACGGACCCGTCCTACTCGTGCCGAGGAGCACCATGTCGCACCACGACTCGCACACGCCTCCGCTCGCCTACGTCATCGCCGGCTCCGAGGCCACCGGCGGTGCCGGCATCCAGGCCGACCTCAAGACGTTCCAGGAGCTCGGCGCCTACGGCGTCGGGACGCTCACGTGCATCGTCTCGTTCGACCCGAAGAACGACTGGGGCCACCGCTTCGTCCCCGTGGACCCGCAGGTGATCGCCGACCAGTTCGAGGCGGCGACGGTCACGCACGAGCCGTCGGTCGTGAAGATCGGCATGCTCGGGACGCCCGCGACGATCGACGTCGTCGCCGAGTCGCTGCGCTCGCGCACGTGGGAGCACGTCGTGCTCGACCCGGTGCTCATCTGCAAGGGCCAGGAGCCCGGCGCCGCCCTCGACACCGACACGGCGCTGCGCGCGCAGGTGCTCCCGCTCGCGACCGTCGTCACGCCCAACCTCTTCGAGACGCGCACGCTCGCGGGCGTCGAGTCGATCGAGACGGTCGAGGAGCTCGTCGAGGCGGCGCGCAAGGTCCAGGCCCTCGGCCCGCGCGCCGTCGTCGCGAAGGGCGGCGTCGAGCTGCCCGGTCCCGACGCGGTCGACGTCCTGGTCGACGGCGACGAGGTGCACGTGCTGCGCACCCCGAAGATCGGCGAGGAGCGTGTGAGCGGGGCCGGCTGCACGTTCGCCGCCGCGATCACCGCGGAGCTCGCGAAGGGCGCCTCGGTGCTCGACGCCGCGCGCGTCGCCAAGCACGTCGTCACCGCCTCCATCGAGGACCGCGTGGCGTCGAACGCGCCGTTCGACGCGGTACGGGTCGGCGCGCGCCGCTGACCTCCTGCGGTGCGCCCGGGCCGCGCCTCACGACCCCGGGCCGACCCGTGCTCGACCAGCGATCACCCCTCGGACGTCTCGACGTCCCCTGACGGTCAAGGAATACTCTCGTCACCGTGAACGACCTCTCCCCTTCGGAACTGTCCCCGTCCCCGGGTGCTGCCGACGGCCCCGACCGGGTCTCCGCCGACGTCTCCGACCTCCCCGACGACACCGGTCACGCCGGGCGCGGCCTCGCGCGCCACGACGTCCCGGGCCCGCTGCGCGACGACGTCCGCCTCCTCGGCGGCCTCCTCGGCACCGTGCTGCGCGAGACGGGCGGCCAGGACCTGCTCGACGACGTCGAGCGCCTCCGCGAGCTCTCGATCCGTGCGTACGACGACCGGTCGGGCGCGGTGCTCGCCGAGGCCGAGGCGCTCGTCGAGGGCCTGTCCATGGCGCGCGCCGAGCAGGTCGCGCGGGCCTTCACGTGCTACTTCCACCTCGCGAACCTCGCGGAGGAGTACCACCGCGTGCGCGTCCTGCGGGAGCGCGAGGCGGAGTTCGCGACGCGCGCCACGACGCCCGACGACTCGCTGCCCGAGGCGTTCGAGCAGCTCGTCGGCGAGGTCGGGCGCGAGGAGGCGCTGCGGCGTCTGCGCCGCCTCGAGTTCCGTCCCGTGCTCACGGCGCACCCCACGGAGGCGCGCCGTCGTGCGGTCTCCGGCGCGGTGCGGCGCATCGCGACGCTCCTCGACGAGCGGGACGCGCAGCGCCTCGGTGGCACGTCGCTCGCGGAGAACGAGCGCCGTCTCCTCGCCGAGATCGACACGATGTGGCGCACCGCCCCCATCCGCGAGCACAAGCCGTCGGTCCTCGACGAGGTGAAGACGGCGCTCGGCGTGTTCGACGCGACGATGTTCGACACGTTCCCCACCGTCTACCGCCGCCTGGACGACTGGCTGCTGGGTGATGAGGCGGGGCGCGAGGAGCCGCTCGTGCGGCCGTTCGTCAGCCTGGGCACGTGGATCGGCGGCGATCGCGACGGCAACCCGAACGTCACCGCCGACGTGACGCGCCAGGCCGCGGCGATCGCGGCGGACCACGCGCTCGCGGCGCTCGAGCAGCAGGCGCGCGCCGTCGGGCGCAAGCTCACGCTCGACCAGGACGGCACGCCGCCGTCGGACGGTCTGCGCGCCCTGTGGGAGCGCCAGCGCCGGCTCTCGGAGGCGGTCACCGTCGCCGCGTCGGAGGCGTCGCCGCGCGAGCCGCACCGCGCGGTGCTGCTCGTCGTCGCGGACCGCATCGCCGCGACGCGGGCGCGCAACGCCGACCTCGCCTACCCGAACGCGGAGCAGCTCGAGTCCGACCTGCGCGTCGTCCAGGAGTCCCTCGTCGCGGCGGGCGCGCCCCGCGCGGCGTACGGGGACCTGCAGCAGCTCGTGTGGCAGGTCGAGACGTTCGGCTTCCACCTCGCGGAGCTCGAGGTGCGCCAGCACTCCCAGGTCCACGAGGGGGCGCTCGCCGAGATCGCGGAGAAGGGCCTGCACGGCGACCTCTCCGACCGCACGCGCGAGGTGCTCGACACGTTCCGCGCGCTCGGCGCGGTCCAGCAGCGCTACGGCATCCGTGCCGCACGCCGCTACATCGTGTCGTTCACGCAGAAGCCGGAGCACCTGGCGGCGGTGTACGAGCTCGCGGAGCTCGCGTTCGAGGGCTCCGACGAGGCGCCCGTGGTCGACGCGATCCCGCTGTTCGAGACCTTCGCCGACCTGCGGGCGAGCGTCGACATCCTCGAGTCGATGCTCACGCTGCCGCAGGTGCAGCGCCGGCTCGCCGAGAACGGGCGTCGCGTCGAGGTCATGCTCGGCTACTCGGACTCGTCCAAGGACGTCGGCCCGGTCTCCGCGACGCTCGCCCTGCACGACGCGCAGAGCCGCATCGCGCAGTGGGCCGAGCGCCACGACATCACGCTCACGCTGTTCCACGGCCGCGGCGGGGCCCTCGGCCGCGGCGGCGGCCCGGCGAACCGTGCCGTGCTCGCCCAGCCCCCGGGCTCGGTCGACGGCCGGTTCAAGCTCACCGAGCAGGGCGAGGTCATCCTCGCGCGCTACGGCGACCCGACGATCGCGTCGCGCCACATCGAGCAGGTCGCCGCGGCGACGCTGCTCGCGTCGGCGCCGTCGACCGAGAAGCGCAACGCCGAGGCGACCGAGCGCTACCGCGACCTCGCGGCCGCGCTCGACGAGTCGTCGCGCCGCCGGTTCCACGAGCTGGTGCGCGCGGACGGTTTCCCGCAGTGGTTCTCGCAGGTGACCCCGCTCGAGGAGGTCGGCCTCCTGCCGATCGGCTCCCGGCCGGCGCGTCGCGGGCTGTCGGTCTCGTCGCTCGACGACCTGCGCGCGATCCCGTGGGTGTTCTCCTGGTCGCAGGCGCGCATCAACCTCGCGGGCTGGTACGGGCTCGGCACGGCGTTGCGCGAGTTCGGCGACCTCGAGCTGCTCCGCGAGGCGCACCGCGAGTGGCCGCTCTTCGCGACGCTGCTGGACAACGTCGAGATGTCGCTCGCCAAGACGGACGAGCGCATCGCGGAGCGCTACCTCGCGCTCGGCGACCGCGACGACCTCGCGCAGGCGATCCTCGACGAGCTGCGGCTCACGCGCGAGCAGGTCCTCGCGGTGACGGAGAACGCGTGGCCGCTCGCCGGCCGGCGCGTGCTGGGCC
Source organism: Cellulosimicrobium sp. EB106-03-01-XG111 (assembly GCF_058792115.1). Lineage (NCBI taxonomy): Bacteria > Bacillati > Actinomycetota > Actinomycetes > Micrococcales > Promicromonosporaceae > Cellulosimicrobium > Cellulosimicrobium sp. EB106-03-01-XG111. Next base: position 56,376 of record NZ_JBYTEQ010000002.1, on the reverse strand, counting down.
GCGCGGTCCAGCTCCGCAGCCCGTACGTCGACGCGCTCTCGCTGCTCCAGGTCCGCGCGTTGCGCGGCCTGCGCTCCGGCGCGGAGGGCCCCGTGAAGGACGAGCTCCAGCACCTGCTGCTGCTCACCGTCAACGGGGTCGCGGCCGGCCTGCAGAACACCGGCTGACGTCCGGCACCCGCCACGACGGCCGCCACGTCGACCCGAGACCGGGTCCGTGGCGGCCGTCGTCGTCTGGACAGCCGTCCAGTTGTTGAATGAATCCTCAACCATCGCCCGGGTGAACGGCCGCTCACGGGGGTCTGGGTAAAGTCTTCGCCAGAGGCCTACCAGCCGCCGCTATCCGTGGGGTACTCTGGCGACGACCGACCACGCCGGAGTCCTGCTGTCGCCCGACGACGTACGAGAGCAGGGGCCCGACAGGTCGGGGCGTCGGGCAGGAGGCGCGGCACTCGTCGGGGTGGGCGAGGCAGGACGAAGGGCGGGGCAGTGTTGGTACAAGAGCTCGAACGCAGCGACACCGGAGCAGGGACGGGCGGCATCCGGCTGCTCGAGGAGCGCGACGCGAGCGTCGTGGACATGTGGGGTGAGATCGACGTCGCCCTGCGCAGCGAGGCGAGCGCCGCGCTCGCCAACGCGCTCGAACGCGACGTGCCCGTGGTCATCGACACGTCCAAGGTGACGTTCATGGACTCGACGGGCATCGCGTTCCTCGTGCAGTTCTACACGATCGGCTCCGAGGAGGGGCTGTCCGTGACGCTGCGCAACCCGCCGACGGTCGTCACCGACGTTCTCGAGATGCTCGGTGTGATCGAGATCTTCGGCACCGAGCACCACGAGGTCAGCCCGGCCTGACGGCACCGGCGCGCCCGGCCCCGGGGGACCGGGGCGCGCCGCGCGCACGACCGTCAGACGGCGTCGGCAGCGAGCGACGCGGCGCCCACGATCCCGGCCGCGTTGCGCAGCTGGGCGGGCACGATCGGCGCCCGCAGGTGCAGCAGCGGCAGGAAGTGCTCGTGCTTCTTGCTCACGCCGCCGCCCACGACGATGAGGTCGGGCGAGAACAGGTCCTCGACGACGCCGAAGTAGCGCTGCAGCCGCTCGGCCCACTGCGCCCAGTCGAGGTCCTCCCGGTCGCGCGCGGCGTCGGAGGCCCGCGTCTCGGCGTCGTACCCGTCGATCTCGAGGTGCCCCAGCTCGGTGTTGGGGAGCAGGTGGCCCTCGACGAGGAGCGCGCTGCCGATGCCGGTGCCGAGCGTCGCGACGAGCACGACGCCGTCCGCGTCGCGCGCGGCGCCGTAGCGCACCTCGCCTACGCCCGCGGCGTCGGCGTCGTTGACGGCGACGACGTGGCGCCCGGTCTCGCGCGCGACGAGCGCCGGGAGGTCGACGCCCGTCCACGACTTGTCGAGGTTCGCGATGAAGCGGACCACGCCGTGCTGGAGCGGGGCGGGGAACGCGACGCCGATCGGGACGTCCTGCGGGAGGTCGTAGGCGCCCACGAGCTCGGCGATCACCTCCGCGACGGCCTGGGGCGTCGACGGCTGAGGGGTGGGGATGCGGTGCCGGTCCTGCGCGAACTCGCCGGTGGCGAGGTCGACGGGAGCGCCCTTGATGCCGCTGCCGCCGACGTCGATGCCGAAGGCGGTACGGGGGCGTGCGCGGTCCGCAGGGGGTGCGGCGTGCGAGTCCTGGTGGGCGTTCATGGCAGTGTGAGGATCTCCGCTCCGTCGTCGGTCACCAGCAGCGTGTGCTCGAACTGTGCGGTCCGCGAGGCGTCCGCGGTGACTACCGTCCACCCGTCGTCCCACATCCGCCACTCGGACGTGCCGAGGGTGAGCATGGGCTCGATGGTGAAGACCATCCCGGGCTCGATCACCGTCGCGTGGTCCGGGGCCGCGTCGTAGTGCGGCACGACGAGGCCCGAGTGGAACGCGCGCCCGACGCCGTGGCCCGTGTACTCGCGCACGACCCCGTACTCGAAGCGGGCGGCGTAGCGCTCGATGACGCGACCGACGACGTTGATCTGGCGGCCGGGCGCCACGGCCTTGATGCCGCGGGCGAGCGCCTCGCGCGTGCGCTCGACGAGCAGCGCCGACTCCGGGTCCACCTCGCCGACGGTGAAGGTGGCGTTCGTGTCGCCGTGCACCCCGCCGACGTACGCGGTGATGTCGACGTTGACGATGTCGCCCTCGACGAGCTCCGTGGAGTCCGGGATGCCGTGGCACACGACCTCGTTGAGCGAGGTGCACAACGACTTGGGGAACCCGCGGTAGCCGAGCGTGGACGGGTAGGCGCCGTGGTCGAGGAGGAACTCGTGGCCCACGCGGTCGAGCTCGTCCGTCGTGATGCCGGGGGCGACGTGGCGCCCGACCTCGGCGAGCGCCTGCGCCGCGACGCGGGACGCGACCCGGATCCGGTCGACGGTCGCGGGGTCGTTGACCTCGCTCCCGTCGAAGGGCCGCGGCCCCGGTCGACCCACGTACTCGGGTCGCTCGATCGTCGGGGGGACCTGCCGCTGCGGCCCCACGACACCCGGCACGAGGGGGCCTCGGCGCCCGGGGGGTGGGGGAGCGGGGACGGGGGCGGTGCTCATGGCCGCCAGTCTACGAACGCGCGGGCGCCGTGGGCGGCCGGGTGGGGCCGTATGGGGGAGGATCGGACCATGAGCACCGGATCACGCTTCAGCGACGACGGCGAGCCCGCGGCCGCGGACGGGTACTACTTCGACACGCGCACCGGCGAGGTGCACCGCGGCCCGAGCGCGTCGTGGTCGCACCGCATGGGTCCGTACCCGACGCGCGAGGCCGCCGAGAAGGCCCTGGAGACGGCGCGCGAGCGCACCGACGCCTGGGACGAGGAAGACCGCCGCGAGCGCGAGGAGTGACTCACGCCCCGCCGCCCGGCCCGCGTCGGGTGTGGTCGGGTCGTCTCGGCCTCCTCCTCGCGGGGCTGGCGGTGGGCGCGCTGACGTTCCTCGTCGCGCTACAGGTGCGCGCGGTGTCGGGCGCCGGCCCGACGACGGTCACCCCCTCGGGCGGGGCCCTGCCGGCGGCGCCCGAGCCGGCGCCGTCGACGGCGTCACCCGGGCCGACCGTCACGGAGGCGGCACCCTCGCCCCCGCTCGCGGGCGTGACGGTCGCCGTCGACCCGGGGCACAACGGCGGCAACGGGGCGAACCCGCTCGTCGTCAACGCGCCCGTGCCGGACGGTCGGGGCGACACCAAGGCCTGCAACACCGTGGGGACGTCCACGGACTCCGGCTACCCGGAGCACGCGTTCACGTGGGACGTGGCCGGGCGGCTCGCGGCGCGCCTGACCGAGCTGGGCGCCGTCGTCGTGCTCACGCGTCCCGACGACGCGGGCGTGGGCCCGTGCGTCGACGCGCGCGGCCGGTTCCCGCAGGAGAACGGCGCGGACGTGCTCGTCTCGCTCCACGCCAACGGCACGGAGGACCGCCGCGCGCACGGGTTCTTCGCGATCGTGTCCGACCCGCCCGTGGACGAGGCGCAGGGCGAGCCGAGCGTCGCGCTCGCGCACGAGCTCGTGGCCGCGCTGACGGCGGCCGGGTTCGCGCCGTCGTCGTCGGTCGCGGCCGACGACGGTCCCGTCCAGCGGCGCGCCGACCTGGCGACGCTCAACCATGCCGAGCGCCCGGCGGTGATGCTCGAGCTGGGGGAGATGCGCAACCCGGACGAGGCCGCGGTCATGGAGTCGGAGGAGGGGCGCCAGCGCTACGCGGACGCCGTCGCGAGCGGCCTCGCCGCGTGGGTCACCGACGGCGGTGCGGGCGCGGGGTGACCCGGCGCCCGCACCGAGAGGTCAGCGGGCGAAGCTGTGCGCGTCGTCGGGGAAGGTCCCGCCGCGCACGTCGGCGGCGTAGTCGGCCGCCGCCTGGCCGAGCGCGGCGCCGATCTCGGCGTAGCGCTTGGCGAACCGGGGCGACCAGTCCGTCATCCCGGCCATGTCGGTCCACACGAGCACCTGGCCGTCGCACGCCGCGCCCGCGCCGATGCCGATGGTGGGGATGCGCAGGATCTCGGTGACGCGTGCGGCGACCTCGACCGGCACCATCTCGAGCACGACCGCGACGGCGCCCGCCTCGGACACGGCGAGCGCGTCCTCGCTGAGGCGCTCCGCGGCGTCGTCGCCCCGCCCCTGGACGCGCGGGCCGCCGAGCAGGTTCTCGGACTGCGGCGTGAAGCCGAGGTGCCCGACGACGGGGATGCCCGCGTCCGTGAGCGCACGGATCTGCGCCGCGACGCGTCGGCCGCCCTCGAGCTTGACCGCGCTCACGCCCGTCTCCTTGAGGAACCGGACGCCGGTCGCGAGCGCCTGCTCCGGGCCCGCCTCGTACGAGCCGAACGGCAGGTCCACGACGGTGAACGCGCGGCGCGCGGCGCGGGCGACGGCCCGGGCCGGCGGGACGAGGTCGTCGACCGTGACGGGCAGGGTCGACGCGTGCCCGTGCATCGTGTTGCCGATCGAGTCGCCGACGAGCAGCATGTCGATCCCCGCGTCGTCGAAGATGCGCGCGGTCACCGCGTCGTAGGCGGTGAGCATGGTGATCTTCTCGCCACGCTCCTTGGCCTCGGCGAGGTGGTGCACGCGGACGCGGCGCGGTCCCGTGCCGCCGGTCGCGGCGGGCTCGGGGGCGGTGTGAGCAGACATGACGGCCTTTCCTGGGTGCGGGAGGGGGGCGGACGACGCGCGGGGTGCCGCCGTCGTCAGGCGAGCGGCTCGCGCCAGCGGTTCGTGATCGGCAGACGGCGGTCGCGGCCGAACGCGAGCGCCGTGACCTTGGGGCCGGGCGGGTACTGGCGACGCTTCCACTCGGCGCGGTCGACGAGCGTCACGACCTTGTCGACGACCTCGGGGTCGAACCCGCGGGCGAGGAGCTCGGCGCGTCCCTCGGCGTGCTCGATGTAGGCGTCGAGGACCTCGTCGAGCAGGTCGTAGGGCGGCAGCGAGTCCTGGTCGGTCTGGCCGGGGCGCAGCTCCGCCGACGGCGGCTTGGTGATCGACGACTCCGGGATGGGCGGGATCTCGCCGCGGTCGAGCGCGGCGTTGTTGCGCCAGCGCGCGAGCTGCCACACGCGCGACTTGTCGACGTCCTTGAGCGGCGCGAACCCGCCGATGCTGCCCGCGTCGTAGATCGTGGCGTACCCGGTCGCGAGCTCGGACTTGTTGCCGGGCGCGATGACGAGGTGGCCCTCGCGGTTGGAGATCGCCATGAGGATCACGCCGCGCACGCGCGCCTGGAGGTTCTCCTCCGCGACGCCCTCCAGTGCGAGCTCGCCCTGGAACGCCTCGACCATGGGCGCGATGGGCTGGACGCGGTAGTCGGCGCCGAGCCGCTTCGCGAGGTCGGCCGCGTCGTCCTTGCTGTGGTCCGACGAGTACCGCGACGGCATCGAGACGCCGACGACGTTCTCGCCCCCGATCGCGTCCGCGGCGACGGCGGCGGTGAGCGCCGAGTCGATGCCGCCCGAGACGCCGAGCACGACCGAGCGGAAGCCGTTCTTGCGCACGTAGCCCGCGAGGCCCGTGACGCAGGCCCGGTACACCTCCTCGTCCGGGTGCAGCTCGGGGGCGCGCGGCCCGCGCGGGGCACCGTCGGCGGGGAGGTCCCAGACGAGCAGGTCCTCCACGAACTGCGGCGACGACGCGACCACCGTGCCCGCGGCGTCGGTGACGAACGAGCCGCCGTCGAACACGAGGTCGTCCTGGCCACCCACGAGGTTGACGTACGCGACCGGGGCGCTCACCTCGCGCGCGCGGCGCGCGGCGAGGTCCGTGCGGACGTGCCCCTTGCCCTCCTCGTACGGGGAGCCGTTGAGCACGAGCAGCAGGTCGAGCCCGTTCCCCGCCTCGTCGAGCGTCGCCATCTCGGCGACGGGGCCGCCGTCCTGCCAGATGTCCTCGCAGATCGCGATGCCGACGCGGCGCCCCTCGACCTCGACGACCGTCGTCGTCTCGCCGGGCGCGAAGATGCGGAACTCGTCGAACACGCCGTAGTTGGGCAGGTGGTGCTTGTCGTACGCGGCCTGCACGACGCCGTCGCGCAGCACGACGGCGCGGTTGGTCGGGAGGTCGGCGGGGGAGCCGGAGGCCTCGCGCTCCGCGGCGCCCGCACCGCGCGGCGCGCCCGAGGTGCCCACGGTGCCGAGCACGACGGTGACGGCGCCCAGCCCCTCGGCGTCGAGCCGGGCCGCGATGCCCGCGGCGGCGTCCCACGCCGCGCGCCGGAACGACGCCCGCAGCGCGAGGTCCTCGATGGGGTAGCCGGTGAGGGTCATCTCCGGGAAGGCGACGAGCTGCGCGCCCGCGGCCGCGGCCTCCCGGGTGCGCTCGAGGACCAGGGCGGCGTTGCCGTCGAGGTCCCCCACGCACGTGTCGACCTGTGCCAGCGCGACGCGCAGATCAGCCATGCGTCCACCCTAGACGAGCAGGGGGGACGGCTCGTCCGGGGGGCCGCCCCGCGGCACGACGTCCAGGACACGACCGTGTCACCCGTTCGTCACACGGATCAGGCAGGATGTACCGCATGGACAGGCAGCAGGAGTTCGTGCTCCGCACGGTCGAGGAGCGCGACATCCGCTTCATCCGGCTCTGGTTCACCGACGTGCTCGGCATGCTCAAGTCGGTGGCGATCGCGCCGGCGGAGCTCGAGTCGGCGTTCGCCGAGGGGATCGGGTTCGACGGCAGCTCGATCGAGGGCCTCACGCGCGTGTACGAGGCCGACATGATCGCCAAGCCGGACCCGACGACGTTCCAGGTGCTCCCGTGGCGCGGCGAGCGGCACGGCACCGCGCGCATGTTCTGCGACATCCTCACGCCCGACGGCGAGCCGTCCCTCGCGGACAGCCGCAACGTCCTCAAGCGTGCGCTCGCCCGGGCGAGCGACAAGGGGTTCACGTTCTACACGCACCCCGAGGTCGAGTTCTACCTGTTCAACCAGCCGGCCGACGCCGGGTCGCCGCTCGTCCCGGTCGACCAGGGCGGGTACTTCGACCACCTTGCCCGCGGGAGCACGCACGACTTTCGGCGCGCCGCGATCACGATGCTCGAGTCCATGGGCATCTCCGTCGAGTTCTCCCACCACGAGGCGGGGCCAGGGCAGAACGAGATCGACCTGCGCTACGCCGACGCGCTGACCACGGCCGACAACCTCATGACGTTCCGCACGGTCGTCAAGGAGGTCGCGCTCGAGCAGGGCGTGTTCGCGTCGTTCATGCCCAAGCCGATGGCCGACCACCCCGGCTCGGGCATGCACACGCACCTGTCGCTCTTCGAGGGCGACCGCAACGCGTTCCACGAGCCCGGCGCGCAGTTCGAGCTGTCCAAGACGGCGCGCCAGTTCATCGCGGGCCTGCTCGTCCACGCCGCGGAGATCACCGCGATCACCAACCAGTACGTGAACTCGTACAAGCGCCTCTGGGGCGGCGCCGAGGCCCCCAGCTACGTGTGCTGGGGCCACAACAACCGCTCCGCGCTCGTGCGCGTGCCCATGTACAAGCCGGGCAAGGGCAACTCGAGCCGCGTGGAGTACCGCGCGCTCGACTCGGCCACCAACCCGTACCTGGCGTTCGCCGTCATGCTGGCGGCCGGGCTCAAGGGCATCGAGGAGGGCTACGAGCTCCCCGAGGAGACCGAGGACGACGTCTGGGAGCTCACGGACGCGGAGCGTCGTGCGCTCGGCATCAAGCCGCTCCCGCAGTCCCTCGACGAGGCGATCCGCATCATGGAGGGCTCCGAGCTCGTCGCCGAGACGCTGGGCGAGCACGTGTTCGACTTCGTCCTGCGCAACAAGCGCCAGGAGTGGGACGCGTACCGCGCGCAGGTCACCCCGTTCGAGCTGAAGCGGTTCCTCCAGGTCCTGTGAGCGGGTCCACGACGACGTCCGGTCGGTCCGGCGGTTCCCGCCGGCCCACGCTCACGGGTCGGCTCGCGCGGTTCGGCTTCGCCGACATCACGCGCTCGGCCGGCCTGCTCGCGGACCCGGACCTGGCGCTGCTGCTCGACCCGGGCGCACGGTCCGACGACGACGGTCCGGAGGCCGGTGCGGCCGACCCGGCGGGCGTCGTCGACGACGAGCTGCTCGCCGCCTTCGGCCAGGCCGCCGACCCGGACCTCGCGCTCCTGCAGGTCGTGCGGCTCGCGGGCGCGCTGCGCCCCGAGGTCGAGGCGAGCGGCGCGCTCGCGGACCTCGCGCGGGGCACCCTGCGGCCCGGCCCGGCGCGTGACCGTCTGCTCGCGGTGCTCGGCGCGTCGGTCGCGCTCGGCGACGACGTCGTGCGGCGCCCCGCGCTGCTCGAGGTCGTCGCGGACCCGACGCCGGGAACCGGGGTGGCCGCGGGCGACGTGCGGGCGGAGCTCCTGCGCGCCGTGGGCGCCGACCCGGATGCCGCCGTCCCGGTCGCGGACGAGCCGGGGCCCGAGCGGGTCGACGCGCTGCGCCGCGCCTACCGCGAGCGGATCCTGCGCATCGCGGCGACGGATCTCACCGTGACCGACCCGCTGACCCGCATGCCCGCGGTCGGCGCCGCGCTGGCGGACCTCGCGGCCGCCGCGCTCGAGGGCGCGCTCGCCGTCGCGCGCGCGGAGCTCGACGACCACGGCGCGGGGGTGCGTCTCGCGGTCATCGGCATGGGCAAGTGCGGGGCGCGCGAGCTCAACTACGTCTCCGACGTCGACGTGATCTACGTCGTCGAGCCCGCCGAGGGCTTCGACGAGGGGTACGCCAGGACCGTGGGGGCGCGCCTCGCGACGAGCCTCGCGCGCGTGTGCTCGGGCACGTCCGGCGAGCCCGCCCTGTGGCAGGTCGACGCCGCGCTGCGACCCGAGGGCAAGCAGGGCCCGCTCGTGCGCACGCTCGCGAGCCACGTCGCGTACTACGAGCGCTGGGCCAAGACGTGGGAGTTCCAGGCGCTGCTCAAGGCACGCACCGTCGCGGGCGACCGCGACCTCGGGCGCGCGTACGAGGACGCGATCGCCCCGTTCGTGTGGTCGGCGGCGGGCCGCGAGAACTTCGTCGAGGACTCGCAGGCGATGCGCCGCCGCGTCGAGGCCCACGTGCCCGCCGCGGAGGCGGACCGCCAGCTCAAGCTCGGCAAGGGCGGCCTGCGCGACGTCGAGTTCACGGTGCAGCTGCTCCAGCTCGTGCACGGGCGGTCCGACGACTCGATCCGCAGCCGCAGCACCCTCACCGCGCTCGCCGAGCTCGCGGCCGGCGGGTACGTGGGGCGCGAGCACGCGGCCCGGCTCGGCGTCTGCTACCGCTTCCTGCGCTCGCTCGAGCACCGCATCCAGCTCTTCCGGCTCCGGCGCACGCACCTGCTCCCGACGGCCGACGACGAGCTGCGTCGTCTCGCCCGGTCCCTCGGCATGCGGACCGAGGGCGCCGCGGGCCTCACCGAGCGGTGGCGCGCGACGCGGCGCGAGGTGCGCGGCCTGCACGAGGAGATCTTCTACCGGCCGCTCCTGCCGGTCGTCGCGCAGCTCTCGCCGGACGAGGTGAGCCTGGCGCCGGAGGCCGCGAAGGCCCGCTTCGCCGCCATCGGCTACCGCGACCCGGCCGGCGCCATGCGGCACGTCACCGCGCTCATCGAGGGCGTGAGCCGCCGCGCCGCCATCCAGCGCCAGCTCCTGCCCGTGATGCTCGGCTGGTTCGCCGAGGGTGCGGACCCGGACGCCGGGCTGCTCGCGTTCCGCACGCTCTCCGAGACGCTCGGCACGACGCACTGGTACCTCCAGCTCCTGCGCGACTCCGGGTCGGCGGCGCAGCGGCTCGCGCACCTGCTGTCGAACTCGCGCTACATCGCCGACGCGCTCGGCCGCTCGCCCGAGTCCGTGCGCTGGCTCGCGGGCGACGCCGACCTCGTCCCGCGCGGCATCGAGCGCCTCGCGGCGGAGACCGACGCGATCCTCACGCGCGCCGACGAGGTCGAGCCGGCCACGGTGAGCCTGCGCGCCGTGCGCCGACGCGAGCTCGCGCGCACGGGCGCCGCCGAGCTGCTCGGCGTCGTCGACCCGGTCGACGCCGCGCGGAGCATCTCCGACGCGGCGGACGTCGTGCTCGCGGGCGCGCTCCGGGTCGCGGAGTTCGTCGCGCGCGACGAGCTCGGCTACGACGCGCCGGACCCGTCGTCCGCGCCGTCGCGGCTGCTCGTCGTCGCGATGGGGCGCCTGGGCGGCCGGGAGATGGGCTACGGCTCGGACGCCGACGTCATGTTCGTGCACGACCCGGCGCCCGGCGCGGCCGGCGACGCCGCCCAGGCGTACGCGCTCGCCGCGGCGACGCGGCTGCGGCAGCTGCTGTCCGCCGTCGGGCCGGAGCCCGCGCTGCCCGTGGACGCCGACCTGCGGCCCGAGGGGCGCACCGGCCCGCTCGTGCGCTCGCTCGCGTCGTACACCGAGTACTACGAGCGCTGGTCCAGCGTGTGGGAGGCGCAGGCGCTCCTGCGCGCGCGGCCCGTCGCGGGCGACGTCGCCGGGCTCGGCGAGGCGTTCACCCGGGTCGTGGACGAGCGGCGCTACCCGGCCGGAGGTCTCGACCTCGCGCACGTGCGCGAGGTGCGGCGCATCAAGGCCCGGGTCGAGGCGGAGCGGCTCCCGCGCGGGGTGGAGGCGTCGCGGCACCTCAAGCTCGGGCGCGGGGGGGTCTCCGACGTCGAGTGGACCGTCCAGCTCCTCCAGCTCCAGCACGCCCACGAGGTCCCCGCGCTGCGGACCACGTCCACGGTGGACGCGCTCGACGCCGCGGTCGACGTCGGGCTCGTCGACCCCGACGACGCCGCGACCCTCGGCGAGGCGTGGCACCTCGCGTCGCGCCTGCGCAGCGCGCTCGTGCTGTGGTCCGGGCGCACGACGGGCACGACGGTGGACGTGCTGCCGCACGACCGCTTCGCGCTCAACGGCCTCGCGCGCGTGCTCGACCTGCCGGGCGTCGACACGGGCGCCGAGCTGGAGGAGCACTACCTCCGCACGGCCCGCCGGGCTCGCACCGTCATGGAGCGCGTCTTCTACGGCGAGGACTGACCGGGGGCCGTGCGGGGACGGTCAGATCGTGCGCGGGGCGCGTGCGAGGTTGGCCCGCAGCTCGTCGGCGTCCTGCCGCGCGACGTACGCGGGGCGGTCGCGCTCGACGCGCCACGACTCCGCGAGCGGGCTCGTGTCGACGCTGTCGAAGCCGAGCTCGTCGTAGAACCGCTCGACCCACGCGGCGGCCTCGGGGAAGTCGCTCGACGTCGCCAGCGCGCGGCGCCCCGGCGTCCCGGCGGGCGTGCCGTCGGTCGTGATGTGCGGCGCCTGGATGTGGTTGAACGCCTTCGCCACCTTCGACGCCGGCAGGTGCTCCTGGAGCAGGTCCGACGACGTCGTCTCGCCGCGGTCGAGCGCCTCGACGTGGCCGTCGCGCTCCCAGTAGTAGTTGTTCGTGTCGAGCACGATCTTCCCCGCGAGCGGCTCGACCGGGACGTCGCGGTAGGCGTGGAACGGCACCGCCACGACGGCGACGTCGGCGGCCCGCGCCGCCTCCTCCGCGGTCGCCGCGCGGGCCTGCGGCCCGAGCTCGGCGACGAGGTCGTCGAGCGTGCGGGGGTCGCGCGAGTTCGCGATGACCACGTCGTACCCCTGCCCGACGGCGGCCCGCGCCACCTGGGAGCCGATGTTGCCTGCGCCGATGATCCCGAGAGTCGTCATGGTCATCGACAACGCACCCGCGGCGTCACTATTCCGCCCGCCTCGTCGTCCGGGCCGTTGTGGCATCCTGACGACGTCCGAGAGGGGGCCCCATGATCGACCCGCTGGTCGCCACGTTCGCGATCCTGGCGCTCGCCGTCGTGGGCTTCATGACGAACCGCCTGCCGCTCGTCGTCGTCGCGCTGTTCGTGCCCGTCGCGCTGTGGGCGACGGGCGTGCTCCCGCTCGACGAGGCGCTGGGCGGCTTCAGCGACCCGATCGTGCTCTTCATCGCGTCGCTCTTCGTGCTCAGCGAGGCGCTGGACGCGACCGGCGTCACGGCGTGGATCGGGCAGTGGCTCGAGCGGCGCGCGTCGCTCGGGCGCGCGGGCCTGCTCACGCTCATGGTCGGCGTCGCGGCGCTGCTCGCGGCGGTCATCAGCATCAACGGCGCCGTCGCGGCGCTGCTCCCCGTCGCGGTGGTCGCGGCGGCGCGCGCCGGCATCGTGCCGTCACGCATGCTCATCCCGCTCGCGTTCGCCGCCGGCGCGGGGTCGCTGCTCACCCTCACGGGCACGCCCGTGAACATCATCGTCTCCGAGGCGGCGGCGGAGGCCGGCGGCCGCGAGTTCGGCTACTTCGAGTTCGCGCTCGTCGGCGTCCCGCTCGTCCTCGCCACGGCCGTGCTCGTCGTGACGCTCGGCGACCGGCTGCTGCCCGAGCGCGTGCCCGAGCACCTGGCCGACACCGCGACCGACCCGCGCGAGCGCGTGCGCTCGTGGCGCGAGAGCTACACGCCCGACCTCGACACCGGTCGCCTGTTCACCGGCGGCACCGGGGTCGTCGAGGTGGTCATCGCGCCGCGCTCGTCCCTCGTCGGGCGCACCGTCAGCCCGGGCATGACGACGCGTGACGAGGGGCTCGTCGTCGTCGCCCTGCGCCGCGGAGAGGGGCACCCGTCGGCGTCCGACGCCGAGCGGGCGTCCGGGACGCTGACCCTCCAGCCCGGCGACGCCGTGCTCGTGCGCGGTCCGTGGGACGCGCTCCACCGGTACACGCAGTCGCCGGACGTCCTCGCGGTCGACTCGGCGCGCAGCCTCCAGCGCGGCGTCCCGCTGGGCCGCGGGTGGCGGCGCTGCCTCGCCGTGCTCGTCGTGACCATCGTGCTGCTCGCGACGGGCGTCGTCCCGCCCGTCATCGTCGGCCTGCTCGCCGCGGGCGCCCTCGTGGTGACCGGCGTCGTCACCGTGCCGCAGGCGTTCCGCGCGATCTCGTGGGACACCGTCGTGCTCATCGCGGCGCTCATCCCGCTGTCCGCGGCGTTCGTCTCGTCCGGGGCGGCGGAGGCGATCGCCGGCCTCGTGCTCCGGCTCACGGGCGACGGGTCGCCACGCCTCGCGCTGCTCGTGGTGTGCGTGCTCACGCTCGTGCTCGGGCAGTTCATCTCGAACGTCGCGACGGTCCTCGTCATGGCGCCCGTCGCGGTGTCGTTCGCGCAGACGCTCGACGTGAGCGTGCTGCCGTTCATGATGGCGCTCACCGTCGCCGGTGCGGCGGCGTTCCTCACCCCGATCGCCACGCCCGTCAACCTCATGGTCCTGCAGCCCGGCGGGTACCGGTTCGGCGACTACTGGCGCCTCGGCCTGCCGCTCGCCCTCGTCTTCCTCGCGGCCGCGGTCCTGTACGTGCCGCTCGTCTGGCCGTTCTGAGCGCGAGCGACGACCGTCCCGCGGTCACCCTGGCACGACGTCGCAGGTCGTGGCACGGTATACCGCGTCGCGCGGGCACCGGGCCTGCGACGACGCACCTGACACGGGGGAGTCGTCCATGGGGAAGACCACGAACGGCGCGCTCTACGACGCGGTCGTCATCGGGGCGGGCTACTCGGGCCTGGCGATGCTGCACCACCTGCGCGAGATCGGTCTGTCCGTCCTCGTCGTCGACGCCGCCGACGGGATCGGCGGCACCTGGTGGGCGAACCGCTACCCGGGCGTGCGGACCGACTCCGAGTACCTCGCGTACGCGTACTCGTTCTCGCGCGAGGTGCGCGAGGAGTGGGACTGGTCCGAGCGCTACCCGCGCGGCGAGGAGATCCGTGCCTATCTCGAGTTCGTCGCCGACCGCCTCGACCTGCGCCGCGACATCCGGCTCGGCGTCGTCGTCGAGCGGGCCGAGCACTCCGACGCGACGAACCTCTGGACGCTTACCCTCGCGGACGGCTCGCGGCTGCGCGCGACGTACGTCGTCTCCGCGACCGGCCTGCTCTCCCGGCCCCTGTACCCGGACCTGCCCGGGCTCGACACGTTCGCCGGGCCGGTCCACCACTCGGCCCGCTGGCCGCACGAGGGCGTCGACCTGACGGGCAAGCGCGTGGGCCTGCTCGGGGTCGGAGCCTCGGGGATCCAGATGCTGCCCGAGCTCGCGGCGGTTGCGGAGCACGTCACCGTCTTCCAGCGCACCCCCAACTACGTGCTGGAGACGACGAGCCCCGCAGTCACGGCCGACGAGCTCACCGCCCTGCGCGCCCGGTACGACGAGGTCTTCGAGCGCGCCGTGCGCCATCCCTTCGGCGTCCCCATGGAGATCCCCACGCGGTCCGCGCTCGAGGTCGACGACGACGAGCGCCGTCGGGTCTTCGAGTCCCGCTGGGAGGCGGGCGGCTTCCGGTTCGCCAACGAGTGCTTCACGGACCTCGTGTCCAGCCCCGAGGCGAGCGAGCTCGCGTCCGAGTTCCTGCGCGGCAAGATCCGCGAGGTCGTCGAGGACCCGCGGACGGCCCGCCTGCTGAGCCCGACGACGTACCGCTTCCTGGGCAAGCGACCCCCGACGGGCCACGGCTACTACGCGGCGTACAACCGCGCGAACGTCGAGCTCGTCGACGTGCTCACCACGCCGATCACGCGCGTGACGCCGCGCGGGGTCGTCGTGGGGGAGGTCGAGCACGCGCTCGACGTGCTCGTGCTCGCCACCGGCTTCGACGCCATGACCGGGGCGCTCACCGCGTTCGACGTCGTCGGGCGGGACGGCGTCACCCTGCGCGAGCACTGGGAGCGCGACGGTCTGCGCACCTACCTCGGCATCTCCGTCCACGGCTTCCCGAACTTCTTCATGTCGCTCGGGCCGCAGACGCCGCTGTCCAACCTCACGGTGCCGGTCCAGCGCGGCGCGCAGTGGCTCCAGCGCGCGCTCGCGTGCGCGCGCGAGCACGGCGTCGACCGGCTCGAGGCCACGCCCGAGGCCGAGGAGTGGTGGCGCGCGGAGACCGAGCGCGCGGCCCGCGCGACCGTCATGTACGAGGAGGGCAGGAAGGCGGGCGCGTGGTTCGTCGGCGGGAACGTGCCCGGCAAGCGCGAGGAGATCGCCGTGTACCTCGGTGGCGGGCACGTCTACCAGGACGAGTGCGCCCGGGCGGAGGCCGAGCACTATGCCGGGTTCCGCCCCGGCGCGGGGCTGCCGTCGTCCCACGTCGTGCGGCCAGAGCCTGCCTCTGCGCCCGCGCCCGCGCCTGCGCCCGACGCCGGTTCGGCGTCCGGGGCGCAGGACACGCCGGTGGCCGCCGGGGTCGGCGGCTGACCGGCGGGTGCGGTGCGCCCCCTGCGTGCACCGCACCCGCCGCTCATGCCGCCGGACGTGCTGCGGCCGACCGGCCGCCCACGCCGCGGTCCGGACCGCTCAGCAGGTCAGGCCCGAGCCCGGGGCCACGCCCAGCACCTCGGTGATCCGCACGTAGCGGTCCACGCGCGACTGCACCGACGCCGGGTTGCCGCCGCCGCACTCGAGCGCCCCGTTGAGCGAGTTGATCGTCTGGCCGAAGCCCGCGCCGGACACCATCGCCTGGTGCGACGTCATCACGCCGGGCCCGTTCTGGGTATTCCAGTACCAGAGCGCGGTCTGCCACGCGACGGACGGGTCCTCCTCGACGAGCCACGGGTCGTTGAGGAGGTCGATGCCCAGGGCGTCGCCGGCGGCCTTGTAGTTGAAGTTCCAGCTGAACATGATCGGCCCCCGCCCGTAGTAGGCCGTCTGGCCGGCCGGGCAGCCGAACGGCTGCTCGTCGTCGCACTTGATCCAGTAGTTCGCCTCGTTGATCTCCTTCACGTACCGCAGCCCGACCGACTCGAAGTCCGCGTGCGTGAGGAACGCCGCGGCCTCGCGCGTCCGGGTCTCGGGCGTCCCCGTGCTGGCGAACGCCGGGTACGCGCCCAGCGCGTCGACGAACCCGTCGTACGTGTAGAACGGGTGCCGCTTCGGGAAGATCGCGTCGAACTCCGCGCGGCTCACCACGAAGTCGTCCCCGCCCCCCGTGCACCGGCCCGCGTCCACCCAGACGCTCGTCGACCCCGGCGTCTCGCGCTGGGTCCACCACCGGGCCGTCCAGTTCCGCCCGTGGTGCGACGCCGTCCTCCCGCCGGTGTAGGCGGTCGTCGGCGACCACGTCGCGGCGCACGCGGTGGCGCTCGCGGCCTGGTCGGCACCCGCGGGGGAGGGACCCGTGGCCGCGCCCGCCGGTGCGGTGACGGACACGGCGAGGACGGCCGAGGTGAGGACGGCGACGACGGTGGTGAGGGCGCGCCGGAAGCGAGTGCTCATGAATCCCCCTGCTGTTGCGGGCGGCATCGTTACCGCCGCTCGCAAACCTAGCGCGCGACGCCGCCGCGCGACAAGAGTCGCTGAGGCGAGCATCCGCGCCTGGACCGACGAGCCCGCTCGGTCACCTCGAGCGCGCCGCCACGACGCGGCCGATCGCCTCTCAGGCCGGAGGCCACTGGCCGGGTCTCTCCGGCTGCGCAGGAACGGTGACCCGCAGGTCCTCGAGAGCGCTCGTCCAGGCCGACTCGTCGATGACCCGCGGGCACTCGAAAGCCAGCTGCACGACGTGGGTCGTCAGGTCGCCCGCAAAGCTCTGCGTGGTGATCGCTCGCGTGACGCCCCTGACTGCCACAGGGCCTCGCGGGGTCGATGCGTCCCAGTCCTGAGCCAGCGCGTTCACCCCGGCCGTCCCCTCGCCCGGCTGCGACGTCAGCGGGAGCAGGACGTTCCGCAGCGCGGACGGGTCAGCCCCCTCGTCGGACTCTCGGAGCGCGGAGAGAAGTTCCTGAGATGCCACGTACTGATCAGCCCGAGGATCGGCGCCGCCCGGATCGGTGTTCTGCGAGAGTGTGCACGGGCCGTGCTCGGACACTCCCTGCCACGCGCTGCGGGCGACGAGGGGGGTCGTCGTGCGCGACGGTCGGAGCGTCGTCACCGTGGTCTCCCCACCCTCTGGCTGCTCGCCGGGCACCTCGGCTCCTTGCCCGCCGGTGCGGTCGCCCCCGCCGTCAGGGCCGTCAGGCGCCTGGCCGGACATGGTCTCGCTCGCTCGGGGCGACGCCGAGGGAGGCGTCGGTGCTTGATCGCTGACGGGCCTCTCCACCGGAGTCCCTGTCGAGGTGCATCCGGACACGGAGAAGATCGCACCGAGGGCGAAGCCCACCAGAATGTCGGCTCGCGTTCGCACGAGTTCCCCCTGAGTCTCCGGTCCGCGCGAGGCGCGACCGCCCTGCCGGCGGTGAGGCGGCAGTCTACCCGGGCCGGTCAGGCTCCTGACCAGCAGCATTTCGCCCGGGCGAGACCCACGGGGGAGCACTCGAGCGCGGTCTCCGGGCGTCGATCGGCCACGGCGTCCCCGCTGCT
Organism: Cellulosimicrobium sp. EB106-03-01-XG111; assembly: GCF_058792115.1. NCBI lineage: Bacteria > Bacillati > Actinomycetota > Actinomycetes > Micrococcales > Promicromonosporaceae > Cellulosimicrobium > Cellulosimicrobium sp. EB106-03-01-XG111. The sequence continues at coordinate 39,022 of NZ_JBYTEQ010000002.1, read as the reverse complement.
TCCTTGCGTCGCTCGAGAGCGCGTTCCGGCAGGTCGAGCCCGGCGGCGTCGGCGTCGCGTCTCGACAGAGACTCGCAGGTGGTCGCCATACGACCGGCGCGACGGAGAACGGCCCCCGCCCGTGGTGGGCGTCGCGAGACGCTCACCACGGATGGGGGCCGCGGAGCTCCGAGGTCGGGTCAGACCAGGGAATCAGATGTCGTAGTAGAGCTCGAACTCGTGCGGGTGCGGGCGCAGGCGGATCGGGTCGATCTCGTTGGCCCGCTTGTAGTCGATCCACGTCTGGATGAGGTCCGGCGTGAACACGTCGCCCTGCGTGAGGAACTCGTGGTCGGCCTCGAGGTTGTCCAGCGCCTCGGAGAGCGAGCCGGGGACCTGCTGGATCTGCGCGTGCTCCTCCGGCGGCAGCTCGTACAGGTCCTTGTCGATCGGCTCCGGCGGCTCGATGCGGTTCTTGATGCCGTCGATGCCGGCGAGGAGCTGCGCGGCGAACGCGAGGTACGGGTTGGCCGACGGGTCCGGCACGCGGAACTCGACGCGCTTCGCGGCGGCGGACGAGCCGGTCACCGGGATGCGGATGCACGCGGAGCGGTTGCGGGCCGAGTAGACCAGGTTGACCGGGGCCTCGTAGCCCGGGACCAGGCGGTGGTAGGAGTTCACCGACGGGTTGGTGAAGGCGAGCAGCGACGGCGCGTGCTTGAGCAGGCCGCCGATGTACCAGCGCGCGAGGTCGGAGAGACCGCCGTAGCCCTTCTCGTCGAAGAACAGCGGCTTGCCGTCCTTCCACAGGGACTGGTGCGAGTGCATGCCCGAGCCGTTGTCGCCGAAGATCGGCTTCGGCATGAACGTGACGGACTTGCCGGCCTCGAACGCCTCGTTGCGGATGACGTACTTGAACTTCATCAGGTCGTCGGCCGCGTGCAGCAGCGTGTTAAACCGGTAGTTGATCTCCTGCTGGCCGGCGGTGCCCACCTCGTGGTGCGCGCGCTCGACCTCGAGGCCGACCTTCTCCAGCGTCGCGCACATCTCGTCGCGCAGGTCCGCGAAGCGGTCGGACGGGGAGACGGGGAAGTAGCCGCCCTTGTAGCGCGTCTTGTACGCGAGGTTGCCACCCTCCTCCTCGCGGCCCGTGTTCCACGCCGCCTCGACGGAGTCGAGGTAGTAGAAGCTCGAGTGCTGGTTCGTCGCGAAGCGCGCCTCGTCGAAGAGGTAGAACTCGGCCTCGGGCGCGAAGAACGCCGTGTCGGCGATGCCGGTGGAGCGCAGGTACGCCTCGGCCTTGGCCGCGATGTTGCGGGGGTCGCGGGAGTACGGCTCGCCCGTGAACGGGTCGACGATGGAGAAGTTCACGACGAGCGTCTTGCGCTTGCGGTACGGGTCCACGAACGCGGTCTTGACGTCCGGCACGAGCTTCATGTCCGACTCGTGGATCGCCTGGAAGCCGCGGATCGACGACCCGTCGAACATCAGGCCGTCCTCGAACGCCGACTCGTCGAACTGCGAGACGGGGATGTTGAAGTGCTGCATGATGCCGGGCAGGTCGCAGAACCGGACGTCGACGAACTCGACGCCTTCGTTCCGCGTGAAGGCGATTGCCTCCTCCGCGTTGTTGAACATCCGTTGCTCCTTGATCGGGTGGTGCCGTCGGGCTGCGCGGCGGACGAGCCGCTGACGTGGCGCCCACGAACCTAGGCCGGGGCGGTTTCCCCGCGGTGTACCCATTGTTTCGGTCGTGTTACGTCCCGCGTCCCCGTGTGACGATCGTGCGACACGAGGGCGCGCGGCAGCCGACGTGGGGTCGGTGTGCCGTTCGGCACGATACCGCCGTCCGGCGGCCGGGGGACCGTCCCGTCCACCGCGTGGCACGTACGCTGGTCCCGTGGTTTCACGCGAGGACATGGGTTCGTGGCTCGAGGGCGCCCCGGGCGACCAGCACAGCGGTCGTGGCGCGCGGCTCGGCCTCCCGCCGGAGGGCCCGGGCTCCCTCGCGACGCTCGGACGGCGCGTCGTCGCGCTGGCCATCGACTGGGTCCTCGCGACCCTGGTCGCGTTCCTCTTCTTCCGCCCCGCCGCGCCGGGCTTCTTCGAGGGCATCTCGGCCCTGCCGGTCTGGTCGCAGCCGCTGGTCTTCGCGATCGAGAACGTGCTGCTCGTGAGCACGCTCGGGTTCACCGTCGGCCACCGCGTCATGGGGATCCGGGTCCGGCGTCTCGCCGAGCCGGCGCGCATGGTCGGTCTCGGCCGCGGCGTGCTGCGCACGGTCCTGCTGTGCCTCGTGATCCCGGCGGTCGTGTGGGACGCCGACGGCCGTGGCCTGCACGACCGCGCCGCGGGCACGGTGCTCGTCCGCTCCTGACCACGGGCGGATCTCCGCCCTGACCACGGGTGGCCGGATCCCCACCCCACGCACGACGACCCGGCCGGCAGAGGACGGATCCTCGCCGACCGGGCGTCGTCGTGTGCGGGTGTCGCGTCAGCGCCCCTTGAGGCCCTTGCGGTCCGGGCGGGCCCGCGTCGGGTCGATCCCCTTGGGGATCGGCAGGCGCGAGACGCCGAGCGCGCGCAGGCGCTTGGAGACCTCCGCCGTCTCGGGCTTCGTGAGGGTCGGCTTGAGCTTCTGGACTGCGCGGGGGAGCTTGGGCAGCGCCACCTGGTCCTCGCCGTCGCCGACCTGGATCGTGGTGACCGGCACGTTCGGCAGCACGCGCGCGACGCGCTTGCGCTCGGCGTCGAGCAGACGCTTGGCGCGGTGCGGCGGGCCCTCGCTCACGAGCACCACGCCCGCGCGCCCGACGCCGCGGAACACGAGGTCCTGCGTGCGGGGGTCGATCGCGACGGGCTCCTCGTCGAACGTCCACCCGCGGCGGATCGTGCCGAGCGCGGCGCGCGCGGCGCCGGGCTGACCCTCGATCTGCTGGTAGGCGGCGCGCTCGGCGCGGCGCGTGAGGACGAACATCGCGCCCAGCGCCGCGAACGGGAGGCCGACGATGAGCGTGTAGACCCACTGGCCCCACCACAGGCCGATGCCCAGCGCGACGGCGAGGATGCCGACGAACACGCCGAGCATGACCCACGTGACCGCCGGGTCCTGCTTGCGGGTCATCTGGTAGGCGGCCCACACCTGGTGGTACCAGCGCTGCTTCTTGGGCTTCTTCTGCTTCGCGACCTGCTCGCCGGCGGCGGGCGCGCCGGTGCTGTCCGAGTTCTTGCGGGCCATGCCGGTCAGTCTAGTGGGGTGCGCGGGCCAGCAGGCTCGCGGCCTCCTGGCGGGACGTCGTCGGCTCGGCGAGGTGCGCGAGCGCGGCGGGGATCTCCATGCCGCGGCGCGTCATGGCCTGGCCCCAGAGGCGCCCGGCGCGGTACGACGACCGCACGAGCGGGCCGGACATGACGCCGAGGAACCCGATGGCCTCGGCGGCGTCCGACAGCTCGACGAACTCCTCCGGCTTGACCCAGCGGTCCACGGGGTGGTGCCGCAGCGAGGGGCGCAGGTACTGCGTGATCGTCACGAGGTCGCAGCCGGCGTCGTGCAGGTCCTGCAGCGCCTCCTTCGCCTCGTCGATCGTCTCGCCCATGCCGAGGATGATGTTCGACTTGGTGACGAGCCCCGCCTCGCGCGCCCGCGTGAGCACGGACAGCGAGCGCTCGTACCGGAAACCGGGCCGGATCTGCTTGAAGATGCGCGGCACCGTCTCGAGGTTGTGCGCGAGCACCTCGGGCCGGGAGTCGTTCACCTCGTCGAGCAGCTCGGGGATCGCGTTGAAGTCCGGGATGAGCAGCTCGACGCCGGTGCCCGGGTTGAGCGCGTGGATCTGGCGGACGGTCTCCGCGTAGAGCCAGGCGCCGCCGTCGGGCAGGTCGTCGCGCGCGACGCCCGTGATGGTCGAGTAGCGCAGACCCATCGCCTGGACGGACTCCGCGACGCGGCGCGGCTCGTCCGCGTCGAAGTCGGCCGGCTTGCCCGTGTCGATCTGGCAGAAGTCGCACCGGCGCGTGCACTGGTCGCCGCCGATGAGGAAGGTCGCCTCGCGGTCCTCCCAGCACTCGAAGATGTTGGGACAGCCCGCCTCCTCGCAGACCGTGTGCAGACCCTCGCGCTTCACGAGCCCCTTGAGCTCGGAGTACTCCGGGCCCATGGTCGCGCGGGTCTTGATCCACTCGGGCTTCTTCTCGATCGGCGTCGCGGCGTTGCGGGCCTCGACCCGCAGCATGCGCCGTCCTTCAGGTGCGATCGTCACGGGTGTCTCCCGGTCGTCGTGGCGAGTGAGCGCCGACGTCGCGCCCACCAAGCGGGCGGGCGGCGCACCGTTCGGGTGCGCGCCCTGGTACGACGCCGGACTCCGGTCAGACTACGCGCTCGCGCTCGTCGTCTCCCGCGCGTCGCTCACCCTGTGGACGTGACGTCAACGACACCCCGGTGACGACGAGCAGGACCGCCGCGATGACCGGGAGCGCGAACGCGCTCGTCGTCGACACGGTGTCGGCGAGCGCGCCGCCCCCGGACGCGCCGATCGCGACGCCGACGACGTTCGCGCTGGCCACGAGCGTCATGGCCGACGCCGTGCGCCCGGCCGGCGCGCGCTCGCCCGCGACCGTGAAGACCGTGACCATGACGGGCCCGACGAACAGGCCGGTCGCCGCCACGGCGACGACGACCGCGGTCAACGAGCCGCCCGCGGCCGCGAGCACGAGACCGGCGGTGCCCACCAGGAGCCCTGCCGCGAACGTGATCCATCGGCTGCGCAGCCCCCAGCGACGGGGCAGGGCGACCACGGAGAGCGCGGTGATCGCGGAGCCGACGCCCATGACCGCGTACACGAGCCCCGCGCTGCCCGGCACGCCCGCGTCGCGCGTGAGCGCCGTGAGCGCGGCCTGGGTCCCGCCGAACAGCAGGCCCATGGCGAGCATGCCGACGAGCACGACCGCCTCGCGACGCACCAGTGCGGCCGTCCCGCCGTCCGCGGGACCGGCCGCCGTGCCGTGCGCGCCGGTGCCGGTGCCGTGCGGCGCGGTCGCGCGCGCCGTCGGGTGGAGCGCGAACGCGGCACCGAACACGGCGATGCCGCCGGCCGCGGCGAGCACCGCGACCTGCGGCGAGCCCGCGGACGCGAGGACGCCCACGAGGGCAGGCCCCAGGACGAAGCTCACCTCGTCGGCCGTGCTCTCGTAGCTCATCGCGGCCTCGACGGTGCGCGGCTCGTCCGCCGCGAGGCGCAGCCAGCGCACGCGGGCCAGCGGACCGACCTGAGGAGCGCTCGCGCCCGTCGCCGCCGCGGCGAGCAGCACCGCGGCCGTGGCGCCCGGCGCGGACGCCGAGAGCACGAGGGCCAGCACGGCGACCGTCGCCACCGGCACGCACACGAGCAGGACGCGACGCTGGCCGACACGGTCGGCGAGCGCGCCCTGGGTCGGGCCGCCGAGCGCCGTCCCGAGCGCCGTCGCGGCGGACGCGAGGCCCCCGAGCGCGACCGACGAGGTGGTCGACGACACGAGCAGCAGCGTGCCGATCGTCAGCATGGAGAACGGCAGGCGCGCGAGGAACGCGACGGGGAGGAACGCACGGCCCGCGAGCTGGGGGAGCCGGGCGTAGCCCGTGCGGACGGGAACGCCGTCGGGCGGGGGAGGTGCGGGGGTGCGGGGGCGCGACGCCGCGCGCGCGGGGGTGGTGGTCATGCGGTCCAGGTCCTCGGGGTCGTCCAGCCGCGCGCCGACCCACCCGTACTCCGGCGCGCGAGGATTCCCTGGAGCCCCCAGCCTATCCCGCGAGCGCGGTCGGAGGGGTGTCTGCGGTGTCTGCGGCGAGCAGCGGGACGAGCGCCCTCCCGAGCGCGTCGACGAGGAGCGGCGCCACCTCGGCGAGCGTGACCTCGCGCCCGAGCTCGGCCGTGAGCGACGTCACGTCGGCGTCCTCGATGCCGCACGGGACGATCCGCTCGAACCGCGACAGGTCCGGGACGCAGTTGAGCGCGAGCCCGTGCATCGTCACCCCGCGCGCGACGCGCACGCCGATCGCGCAGACCTTGCGCTCGCGGCGGGTGTCGTCGGCCGCGACCCAGACCCCGCTGCGGCCCTCGACGCGCATCGTCGCGAGCCCGAGGCGCGTGCAGACCGCCATGACCGCGTCCTCGAGCGCCCGGACGTACGCGACGACGTCCACGGGCTCGGCGAGCCGGACGATCGGGTAGACGACCTGCTGGCCTGGGCCGTGCCAGGTGATCTTCCCGCCGCGGTCGACGTCCACGACGGGCGTGCCGTCGTCGGGCCGGTCCGAACGGTTCGTGCGGCGGCCGGCCGTGTAGACGTCCGGGTGCTCGACGAGGATCAGGGTGTCCGGCCGCGTGCCCGCGACGACGTCGTCGTGCACCGCGCGCTGCAGGTCCCAGGCCTCGTGGTAGTCCGTGATCCCCGGCAGCGCGAGCAGGTCCATCGGGCCAGGCTAACGCTCGTCCCCGGGTGTGCGCGGAAGGGTCTCGAGGAGCGTGAGGAGCGCACCGCGCAGCGCGGCGACCTGGTCGTCGTCGAGGCCGCGGGTCGCGAGGTCCTCGGCGGGACGGCGGCGCGCCGCGGCGAACCCGGCCGCGCGCCCGGCGTCCGTGATGGCCACGGCCCGACGGCGGCGGTCGGCGGGGTCGTCGGTGCGCGTCACGTAGCCGGCCCGCTCGAGCCGCGCGACGATCCGGCTCATGGTCTGCTCCGTGACGCCCGACTCGTCCGCGAGGACGCGCTGGGACCGCGGCCCGGCGAGCAGGTGCATGAGGACGGGGAAGCCGGCGTGGTTGAGGTCCCACTGCCCGAGGTGCGCGTTCCACTCCCGCTCGATCCGGCGCGCGACGGCGAAGAGGAGGCGGCCGGTGGCCCATTCCTGCGGGTCGCTGGGGGTGGGGTCGCCGACGTCCGGGTCGACGTGCGGCCCGGTGCGGTCCCTCGGTGCAAGCTCCAACGTGCATTCCTCCTTCCACCATGGCACCATTCCTCAGCATGCTGAGCAATCGGACGGGCGGGTTCCTCCGCGGACTGATCATTGTCGCAGTCATCGGTCTCTGGATGGCCATCGGCGCACTGGGCGGTCAGGCGCAGGGTCGCCTGAGCAGCGTGCAGACCAACGACGCCGCGGCGTTCCTGCCGGCGAGCGCCGAGTCGACGCGCGCTGCCGAGGTCGCGCAGGAGTTCACCGACTCCGAGACGCTGCCCGCGCTCGTCGTCGCGACGACCGGTGACGGGAGCGCGCTCACGCCCGACGACCTCGCGGCGCTCGACGCCTACGCGCAGGCCGTGCCCGGGGCGCCGCTCGAGGGGACCTCGGGCGACGAGCCCGCGACCGTGGGCGACGTCTCGATCGCCGACCCGGTCGTGGTGCCGTCCGAGGACGGGGAGGCGGCGCTCGTCGTCGTCTCGCTCGACGCGTCCGTCGCGTCCGACCGCATCGGGGCGGACGAGAGCAGCGTGAGCGAGCTCGCCGTCGGCGCGCTGCGCGACCTCGCCGCCGCGGACGCGGCCGACGGGGGCCTCGCCGGCACGTCGCTCGACGTGTGGGTCACCGGCCCCGCCGGCTTCGTCGCCGACCTCGTCACGGCGTTCGGCGGGATCGACACCGTCCTGCTGCTCGTCGCGCTCGGCGCGGTGCTCGTCATCCTCGCGGTCGTCTACCGGTCGCCGATCCTGCCGTTCATCGTCATCCTCACGGCCGTGCTCGCGCTGACCCTCGCCGGTCTCGTCGTCTACGAGCTCGCGGCGGCGGACGTGCTGACCCTCAACGGCCAGTCGCAGGGCATCCTCTCGATCCTCGTCGTCGGGGCCGCGGTCGACTACTCGTTGCTCGTCGTGGCGCGCTACCGGGAGGAGCTGCGCCTCGTCCGGTCGACGACGACGGCGCTGCGCCGTGCGGTGCGGGCCTCGGTCGAGCCGATCGCGGCGAGCGCCGGCACCGTCATCGCGGGCCTGCTCTGCCTGCTCCTGTCCGACCTGTCGTCCAACCGCAGCCTCGGCCCGGTCGCCGCGATCGGCATCGCCGCGGCGTTCGTCGCCGCGCTCACGCTCCTGCCCGCGCTCCTGCTGGTCGCAGGGCAGCGGTCCCGCGCGCTGTTCTGGCCGCGCATGCCGCGGTACGACGCCGACCACGCGGCCCACGAGGCGGCGGTGGCCGAGGCGTCGCCCGAGAGCGAGGACCGCGTCAGCATCGACGGGCACGGCGTGTGGTCGCGCGTCGCGAGCTTCGTCGGACGCCACGACCGGCGCGTGTGGATCGTCACGGCGCTCGTGCTGGCGGCGTGCGCGGCGTTCGTGCCGACCCTCGACGCCGAGGGGACCGGCGACTCGGAGGTGTTCCTCGCGGACGTCGACTCGGTCGCGGGCGAGGAGGCGCTCACCGCGCACTTCGAGGGCGTGTCCGCGCAGCCGGCGACCGTCATCGCCCCCGAGGCGGACCTCGACGCCGTCGTCACGGCGGCCGAGGGCACGGACGGCGTCGCCGCGGCGACGCCGGTCACGGACCAGCCCGCCGTCGCCCCCGGTGCGCCCGCCCAGGGCGACCCGCTCGTCGTCGACGGGCAGGTGCGCGTCGACGTCACCACCGAGGCGCCGTCCGACAGCCAGGAGGCCGTGCAGACGGTCTCGGCGCTGCGCGACGCCGTGCACGAGGTCTCGCCCGAGGCCGTCGTCGGCGGGGCCGCGGCCGAGCGACTGGACACCCAGCTCGCCGGTCAGCGCGACCTGCGGGTCATCGTGCCGGTCGTGCTGGTCGTGATCCTGCTGATCCTCGTCCTGCTGCTGCGGTCCGTGCTCGCACCCGTCCTGCTCATGCTCGCGAACGTGCTGTCGTTCGGGGCCGCGCTCGGCGTCGCCGCACTCGTCTTCAACCACGTGCTCGACTTCCCCGGCGCGGACCCGGCCGTCCCGCTCTACGCGTTCTGCTTCCTCGTCGCGCTCGGCGTGGACTACTCGATCTTCCTCATGACCCGGGTGCGCGAGGAGAGCCTGCGCGTCGGGACGCGGCGCGGCGTGCTGCGCGGCCTCGCGGTCACGGGGTCGGTCATCACGTCGGCGGGCGTCGTGCTCGCGGCCACGTTCGCCGCGCTCGGGATCATCCCGCTGCTCTTCCTCGCCCAGCTCGCGTTCATCGTCGCGTTCGGCGTCCTCGTCGACACCCTCGTGGTGCGGTCGCTCCTCGTGCCCGCCCTCGTGCACGACGTCGGTCGTCGCGCCTGGTGGCCGAGCGCCCTCGGGCGTCTGGACCGCGGACCGGGGGAGCCCGGTCAGCCCGCCGGGAGCGGCTCGGCCGGGCAGTCCGCCAGGACGCGCGCCATCGCCTCGGACTCCGACGGCGTGACCGAGAGCTCGTAGGCCGCCTTCACGGCGATCTGCCGGGCGACGTACGGGCACCGGAACGCGTGGTTCGGGGGCAGCCAGGCCGACGCGTCGCGTGCGCCCTTCGACTGGTTCGCCGGGCCGTCGGACGCGAGCAGGTTGAGGGGGTCGTTCGCGAACTCGCGGCGCGTCTCGTCGTCCCAGGCGCGGGCGCCCTTGCGCCACGCGTCGAGCAGGGGAACGACGTGGTCGATCTGTACCGCTGCGCTCGTCGCGTTGCCGCGGCGGAAGTCGATCGTCTCGCCCGTGTACGGGTCCTCGAAGGTGCCCGTGCGGACCTCGCAGACGTCGCCGCGCGTCGAGAAGGTCAGGTCGGCGAGGTCGCGCGCGAGGATGTCGTTGCGGGTGTCGCACCCGTTGCCGTCGACGTCGGCCCACGCCGGGCCGAACAGCGCGCGCTCGTAGCCGGTGTCCGGCCCGGGGCCCTTGACCTCGAGCCCGGCGAGGGCCTCGAGCGCGCTCCCGGCGACCGGCTCGGGGTCGGTGTCCGCCGCGACGGACCGCTGGTTGACGACGTTCGCGACGACGATCGCGATCGCCAGGGCGATGAGGACGTAGCGCAGGACGCTCCGACGAGGGACCTGGCGGCTCGTGGTGCTCAAGGGACGACCTTCCCGAAACCGATTCTCGGCCCGACCCCCGCGAGACGGTACGCAGCGCTCCATATCGGACCAACGCGCACATTCTGCCAGGTCGCCCGGAGTGCTCCGACCCGCGCCCGGCACGCCTCGGGCACCCGTCCGCGACGCGGCTAGATTGGTCCGCATGGACACCGCCGCACGCACGCTCAGGGTCGGGATCGTCGGGTACGGAGGGGCCGGTCGCGGCATCCACGCGCGGCTCGTGCGCGAGGCGGGGCACGTCGTCACGGCCGTCGTCGTGCGCTCGCCGGAGCGCCGCGCCGCGGCCGCGGAGGACTGGCCCGGCGTGCACCTGCACGACGACGTCGACGCGCTCCTCGCCGACCGCGCGGCCTACGACGTCGTCGTCGTGGCCAGCCCGTCCGCGCTGCACGCCGACCACGCGACCGCGCTCGCGCGCGCGGGCGTCCCCGTCGTGGTGGACAAGCCGCTCGCCCTGGGCGCCACGGCCTCGCGCGCCGTCGTCGACGCCGCCGAGGAGGCCGGGACCCCGCTCACCGTGTTCCAGAACCGCCGCTGGGACCCGGAGCAGCTCACGCTGCGGTCCGTGCTCGACCGCGGCGACCTCGGCGGGGTCCACACGTTCGAGCGCCGCTGGGAGCGCTGGCGTCCCGTGCCGCAGCAGCGCTGGAAGGAGAACGACCTCGTCGGCGGCGGCCTCCTCCTCGACCTCGGGCCGCACCTCGTCGACTCGGCCACGCAGCTCTTCGGGCCCGTCACCGGCGTGTGGGCCGAGCTCCGCTCGCACACGACCCCCACCGAGGACGACGTGTTCCTCGTGCTCCACCACGCCCCGGACGCCGACGGGAACGCCGTCGTGAGCCGGCTGTGGGCCGGGTCCGTCGTCGGCGCGCCCGGCCCGCGCACGCGCGTGCTCGGCACGGGCGGCGCGTACGTCGTCACGACGTTCGAGAACGACGCGTCGCCCTTCGAGGTGTTCGACGACGCCGCGCCCGCAGGGACCCTCGGCTGGGTGACGCGCGGGCGTGAGCGTGAGCCCGTGCCCCAGGCCCCCGGCGGGCACGCGGACTTCTACCGCGCCGTCGCGGCGTGGCTGCTCGACGACGGCCCCGTGCCGGTCGACCCGCGCGACGCCGTCCGCACGGCCGAGGTCCTCGACGCCGCGCGTCGCAGTGCCCGGGAGGGTCGCCTGCTCGAGGTGTGACGGGCCGCTCGGCCGGCCCGTCGCGCCCGCTCGGGGTGCGATCCGTCCTGTGGACGACGGCTCTCGGGGGTGCGTCGTGCGGTGGGATGGGGACATGCCGTCGTCGTCCCGCCGCCCGCGCCCGCCCGGGCCGTCCGTCGCCGACCTCGGGCCGTTGCTCGCGGCGGCGGGGTGGTCACTCAGGCGGGAGCCGGGTGCGGTCGGCGGGATGGTCGCGTGCGACGCCGCCGGGACGGTGTGCGAGGTCGCGCTGCTCACGGTGCCCGAGGACGCGGGGGAGCGGGCGGCACTCGTCGAGCACCTGCGCGGACTCGGGGAGGAGCACGACCACCTCGCCGTGGTGCGCGGCGTCGTGGCGGCGGGCGGGTCGTCGCTCGCGGTCCTCCTCGACCATGTCGGCGGGCTGCGGCTCGGCGAGCTCGCCGCCGCGCGCGAGCCGCTCCGCGCGGGAGAGGCGGTGACGGTCCTCGTCCCGGTCGCCCAGGCGCTGACGGCGCTCCACCGCGAGGGCCGCAGCCACGGTCGCCTGGACGCCACCTCGGTCGTCGTCACCTCGGGCGGGAGGGTCGTGCTGCGCCCACCGCTCGCGCCCACGGCGGCCTCGACCGCGGACGACGTCCGCGACCTCGCCCGCACGGTCCTCGGTCTCGTCCCTCCGCCCGCGACGAGCCATCCCGCGCACGCGGCGCCGTCCGACCCCGACGAGGCGCGGGCCCTCGCCGCGCTGCACGCGGAGCTCTCCGTCGCGCTCCGCGACGAGCCTGCCGCCCGTCCCGCCGTGGGGACGTTCGCCGCGCGCTGCTACGACGCGGTCGAGCCCCGGCCGATCGCCATGCCGGACGCCGCCCGCCTCGTCGCCGGTGCCCTGGCGGGCCGACGCACGCCCCCCTCGGTCCTGCCGGGACGGCGCGTGGCCTGCGACGAGGTCGCCGCGCCGGCCGGACGCCGAGGGGCGCGAACGGTCCGCCGCGTCCCGGACCGCCCGGGGCGCGGAGCGCCGCTGTCCGGCCTCCGGCGTGGGGCGAGGGCCGGTGCGCACGCCCGCCCCCCGGACCGGCGGCGCCTCTGGACCGGCCGCACGGCTGTCCTCGTCGGGTGCGCGGGGCTCGTCGCCGCGGTGGTCGTCGCGCTCGCGATCGTCACGCCGTGGCCCTCGCCCGCGCGCGACGACCGTCCCACGACCACCCGCACGGCGGCGGCCGTGGATCCGCCGAGCGACCCCACGCTCGACCGGGCGGACCCGCTCGGCGCGGCGCGCACCCTCACCACGCGGCGGTTGGCGCTGCTCGCCGACGGCGCGGGGGACCTGTCGGCGGTCGTGGTCGCCGGTTCGCCCGCGGAGGCACGCGACGCCGAGCTGCTCGCCGCGCTCGACGGCGTGGAGGTGGTCGGGGCGCGGGCCGAGGTCGGCGACGCCCGGTACGCCGAGCCCGGGACGCCGCCCGTCGTCGGTGCCGGAGAGGATGCCGGGGACGCGACCGTGGCGGTGGACTACGCGATCGCCGCCCACCGCCAGCGCACCGCGTCGGGCGAGGTCCAGGTGCCCGCCACGTCGCGGACCACGGTCGTCCTGGTGCTGCGCTGGACCGACGCGGGGTGGCGCGTCGTCGAAGCACGGTGACCGTGCCCGAGTCCCCGGCCGACCCGTCGGCCGAGCCGTCGTCGAGCGTGCGGGGTCCTGACCCCTGGGCCCGCCGGAGGGGCGAACCGGTCAGCGGCTCTCGACGACCTCGCGCGCGGCGTCCTCCAGGACGGGGTCGGACCACGTGAACCCGCTCGCCTCGAGCACGGTCGGCAGGGCGCGCTGGGAGCCGAGGATGTCGGACGCGAGCTCGCCGAGCGCCACGTGCAGGGCGAACGACGGCACGGCGAGCACGGCCGGGCGGCGCAGCGCCCGGGCGAGCGCCCGGGTGATCTCCGCGTTGGTCGCCGGGTGCGGCGAGGAGAGGTTGACGGGGCCGTGCACGGGCGCGGTGAGGAGGTGCTGCAGCGCGGCGACCTCGTCGCGCAACGTGATCCAGCTCCAGTACTGGGTCCCGGGACCGAGGCGCCCGCCGACACCGAGCCGGAGGAGGGGCAGCAGCCTGCCGAGCGCGCCGCCGTCGGGGGAGAGGACGATGCCGGTGCGGGCGTGCACCACACGGACCCCTGCCTGCTCGGCGGGTGCGGTCGCGGCCTCCCACTCGCGGACCAGGCGCGCGAGGAAGCCGTCGCCCGACGCCGACGTCTCCGTGAGCACCTGGGCGCCCCGGTTGCCGTAGTACCCGATGGCGGAGCCCTGGACCCAGACCGGTGGCGGCGAGTCGAGCCCGGCGAAGGTGCGGGCGAGCAGCCCGGTGGTGCGCGTGCGGGACGTGACGAGCGTCCGCTTGTACGCCGTCGTCCAGCGGTGGTCGCCGATGCCCGCCCCGGCGAGGTTGACGACGGCGTCCGCCCCGGCGAGCGCGCCCGGGTCCAGCCGGCCGGAGTCGGGTTCCCACTCGTGCTCGTCCGAGGTCTGCGGTGCGCGGCGCACGAGGCGGCGCACGTGGTGACCGTCCTCGCGCAGTCGTTCGAGCAGAGCGGTGCCGATGAGCCCGTGCGAGCCCGCCACGACGATGTCCATGGGGGACACGCTACGGGTCCGTGGCGGACTCGGCACGGTCCGCGGGGCGCGCCCGCGGGGCGGACGGAGGGACGCGCGAGGGCCCCGACCGGCGTGCGGTCGGGGCCCTCGTCAGCGTGGCGTCGGAGCAGTCCGGCGCCGTCCGCGGCGGGTGCCGCGGAGCGGGTCCGTCAGAGGCCGACCTCGGCCTCGAACGCGCCCTCCTCGATGCGGTTCTTGATGGTGGTGAGGAAGCGCGCGGCGTCCGCACCGTCGACCAGGCGGTGGTCGTAGGACAGGAAGATGAAGCACGTCGAGCGGATGCCGATCGTGTCGTTCCCGTCCACGTCCGTCACGACGACGGGGCGCTTCGTGATCGTGCCCGTGCCGAGGATCGCGACCTGACCCACCGGGACGATCGGCGTGTCGAAGACGGCGCCGCCCGAGCCGGTGTTGGTGATCGTGAACGTCGCGCCCGCGAGCTCGTCCGGGCCGACCTTGTTGGCCCGCGTGCGCGCGCCGAGGTCGGCGATCTTGCGCGCGATGCCGGCGAGGTTGAGGTCGCCCGCGTCCTTGATGACGGGGACGACGAGGCCGCGCTCGGTGTCGACCGCGATGCCCACGTTCTCCTGGCCGTGGTACGTGATCTCCTCCTCGGCGAAGGTCGCGTTGATCTTCGGGTAGGCCTTGAGCGCCTCGACCGCGGCGAGCGTGAAGAACGGCAGGAACGTGAGGTTCGCACCCTCGCGCGCCTTGAAGTCCGCCTTCGCGCGGTTGCGCAGGGCGGCGACGCGCGTGACGTCGACCTCGACCGCCGTCGTGAGCTGGGCCTGCGTGCTCAGCGCCTCGACCATGCGGCTCGCGACGAGCTTGCGCAGGCGGCTCGTCTTCTCGGTCGTGCCGCGCAGCGGGGAGACCGCCGGGACCGATGCCTTCTTCGGAGCGCCACCGGCCGCGGGGGCGGCGGGGGCGGCAGCGGCGGGCGCCGCCTTGGCCTCCTCGGCCTTGCGGGCTGCCTCGAGCACGTCCTCCTTGCGGATGCGGCCGCCGACGCCCGTGCCCGTGAGGGACGAGAGGTCGACGCCCTTGTCCGCGGCGAGCTTGCGCACGAGCGGCGTGAGGTAGGTGCCACCGGCCTTGGCGGCCGGGGCCGGGGTCGCACCCGGAGCCGACGGCGCGGCCGGCTTCTCGGTGGCGGGGGCGCTCGTCGACGGGGCGGGCGTCTCCTCCTGCGCGGCCTGCGCGGGGACGTCCGCCTCGCTCGCCGGGGTGCGCGCCTCGGTCGGCGCCTCCTCCTGCTTCGGCGCCTCCTGCTTCGGCGCCTCCTGCGCGGGCTGCTCGGCCGGAGCGGCGGGGGCCGCGGCCGGGGCGGCACCGGAGCCGACGATCGCGAGCACGGCGCCGACCTCGACCGTCTCGTCCTCCTGGACGAGGATCTGCTGGACGGTGCCCGCGACGGGCGACGGGACCTCGGTGTCGACCTTGTCGGTCGAGACCTCGAGCAGCGGCTCGTCGACCTCGACGGTGTCGCCGACCGACTTGAGCCACCGCGTGACGGTGCCCTCGGTGACGGACTCGCCGAGCGCCGGGAGCTTGATCTCCTCGCCGCCACCGGCGGAGTCGCCGGAGGGCGCGGGCTGCTCGGCCGGGGCCGGGGCGGCGGGCGCCTCCTGGGCGGCGGGCTGCTCGGGCTCCGGCTCGGCCTGGGGGGCCGGAGCCTCGGCCTCGGCCTCGGCGGGGGCCGGCGCGGAGCCGCCACCGCCCGAGCCGTCGCCGATCACGGCGAGGTTCGCGCCGACCTCGACGGTCTCGTCCTCCTGGACGAGGATCTGCTCGAGCGTGCCCGCGACGGGCGACGGGATCTCGGTGTCGACCTTGTCGGTCGAGACCTCGAGCAGCGGCTCGTCGACGGCGACGGTGTCGCCGACCGACTTGAGCCAACGGGTGACGGTGCCTTCGGTGACGGACTCGCCGAGGGCCGGCATCTGCACGTTCTCAGACATGACCTGCCTGGTCTCCTTCGATCGTTGGGGTCAGTTGTGGGCGTGCAGAGGCTTGCCGGCCAGGGCCAGGTGCGCCTCTCCGAGTGCCTCGTTCTGGGTGGGGTGGGCGTGGACCAGGGCGGCGACGTCCTCGGGGTACGCCTCCCAGCCCACGATGAGCTGGCCCTCGCCGACGAGCTCGCCGACGCGGGCACCGATCATGTGCACGCCGACGACGGGACCGTCCTTGCGGCGCACGAGCTTGACGAAGCCGCTCGTCCCGAGGATCTTGCTCTTGCCGTTACCGGCGAGGTTGTACTCGAGGGACTCGACCTGGTCGGCCCCCCACGTCTCCACGGCGTCGGCCTCGGTGACGCCGACCGAGGCGACCTCGGGCTCGCAGTACGTGACGCGCGGGATCGACGACTCGACGATCGGCGTCGGGTCGAGGCCCGCGATCTGCTCCGCGAGGAAGATGCCCTGCGCGAAGCCGCGGTGGGCGAGCTGGAGGCCGGGGACGATGTCGCCCGCGGCCCAGATGTTGCCGACGCCGGTGTGCAGGCGCTCGTCCACGATCACGAAGCCGCGGTCGAGCGTGAGGCCCTGCTCCTCGAACCCGAGGTCCGCGGTGCGCGGGCCGCGTCCGACGGCGACGAGCAGCAGCTCGGCCTCGAACGTCTTGCCGGATTCGAGCGTGACGGTGACCCCGGAGTCGGTCTCCTTGACGCCCGCGAACCGGTCGCCGAGCGAGAACGCGATGCCTCGCTTGCGGAACGCGCGCTCGAGCGCCTTCGACAGCGCCACGTCCTCGTTCGGCACGAGGTGGGGCAGCGCCTCGACGATCTGGACGTCGGCACCGAACGACTTCCACACGCTCGCGAACTCGACGCCGATGACGCCGCCGCCGAGCACGACGACCGACTTCGGCACGCGGTCGAGCCGCAGCGCCTGGTCGGACGTGACGACCCGGCCCCCGATCTCGAGACCGGGCAGCGACCGCGCGTACGAGCCGGTGGCCAGCACGACGTGGCGTCCGGTGTAGCGGGTGCCGTCGACCTCGACGGTGTCCTTCGACACGAGGCGCCCGTGGCCCTCGACGAACGTGATGCCGCGCGAGGAGACGAGTCCCTGCAGGCCCTTGTACAGGCCGGCGACGACGCCGTCCTTGTACGCGTTGACCCCCGCCATGTCGATGCCCTCGAGCGTGCTGCGCACGCCGAACTTCGCGCCCTCGCGGGCGCCGTCGGCGAGCTCGGCCGCGTGGAGCAGCGCCTTGGTGGGGATGCACCCGTTGTGCAGGCAGGTGCCGCCGAGCCGGCCCGACTCGACGAGCGCGACGTCGAGACCGAGCTGGGCGGCACGCAGCGCGGTGGCGTAGCCGGCGCTGCCTCCGCCCAGGACGACGACGTCGAATGGTGTGCCGGGTTCGGCCACGTGCGACTCCTTCAGCGAGGGGAGAGCGAGAGCGGGCGTCCACGGCACGACGGCGGGCCGGACGGGAACCGCTGACCCACGGTGCGTGAACGTTCTCCGGGAGCCATCTTGGCACCTCGGGGACGGGCTCCCCAATCGAAACCCGGGCCGTGCGGCTGTGACGATGGAGACAGCGCGCCCACCGTATGACCAGGGTCACGCTGTACCCTGCCGCTGTGCCCCGGCTGCCCAAGCTGTCCAGCCTGTTCTCCCGCCGTCCCGCGACGACCTCGTCATCGACGGGTGGCGCGGCCGCGCCGTCGGACGCCCGCCGCGCGACGCTCGCGCACCTGCAGGAGTTCGTGCGCACGCGCGTCGGTGTCGAGGCCTACGTCGAGCCGCCCACGCCGGACACGGGCGCGACGCTCCTGCTCATCGCGACGACGGGGGAGTGGACGCGTCGACGTGTCCCGGACGAGCGCACGGCGTTCGACGTCGCCGGCTCCCTGGGCGTCCCGGTCTACAACGTGCGCTTCACCGGGTACCCGCAGCGCATGCGGGACTGGAACTCGCGCCAGCGGCAGCGCCGGAGCTCCTGACCGGGCGGCGCCGCGCCGGGCCGAGCAGGCGGTCGTGGTCCGTCAGGTCGCCCGGAGGCACCAGGACCACCTGCTCGGCAGAGGGGTCAGCGGCGGGCGCGGCCCTCGACCAGGCCGAGCAGGGTGCGGACGGCGACACCCGTGCCGCCGACCGGCGTGTACCCGTGCGCGGAGCCCTCGTTGAACGCCGGGCCGGCGATGTCGAGGTGGGCCCACGGCGTCTCGCCGACGAACTCCTGGAGGAACAGCCCGGCGACGAGCATCCCGCCGAACCGGTCGCCGATGTTGGCGAGGTCCGCGACCTTCGACTTCAGCGACGCGCCCAGCTCCTCGGGCAGCGGCATCGGCCAGAACTGCTCGCCCGCGGCCTCGGCCGCCGCGACGACCTCCGCGCGCACGTCGTCCGCGCCCATGACCGCGGAGACCCGGTTGCCGAGCGCGACCATCTGGGCGCCGGTGAGCGTCGCGACGTCGAGCACGACGTCGGGCTTCTCCTCGACCGCGGCGACGAGGCCGTCGGCCATGACGAGGCGGCCCTCGGCGTCGGTGTTGAGCACCTCGACCGTCTTGCCGCCACGGATCGTGATGACGTCGGACGGGCGCTGCGCGGTGCCGGACGGCATGTTCTCCGCGAGGCACAGCCAGCCGGTGACCGCCACGGGCAGGCCCAGGCGCGCGGCCGCGACGACGGTCTGGAGCACCGCGGCGGCACCGGCCATGTCGGACTTCATCGCCTCCATGCCCTTCGCGGGCTTGATGGAGATGCCGCCCGAGTCGAACGTGATGCCCTTGCCGACGAGCGCGACCTTCGCCGCGGGACGCGACGGCGTGTAGGCGACCTTGACCAGACGCGGCCCGCGCGCCGAGCCCTGACCGACGCCGACCAGGCCGCCGTACCCGCCCGCGGCGAGCGCCTTGTCGTCGAGCACCGTGACCTTGAGGCCCTTCGCGCCGGACTCCTTGACGGCCTGCTTCGCGACGTCGGCGAACGCGGCCGGGTACAGGTCGTTGGGCGCCGCGTTGACGAGGTCGCGCGTCGCGTTGACCGCGGCGGCGACGACGGTCGCGCGCTCGACGGCGGCCTTCGCCGCGGCGCTGCGCGCGTTCGCCGCGAGGATCTCGACGGTCGCGGGCGGACGGCTCCCGGCCGACGTCGCGGCCTCGCCCGTGCGGTAGCGCGCGAACGTGTACGTGCCCAGGAGCGCGCCCTCGGCCACGGCGGCGAGCTGGGCGTCGTCCTCGACGGGCAGCGCGACGGCGACCGACGTGGTGCCGGCGAGCGCGCGCAGCGCGGCCCCCGCGGCACGACGCAGCGCCTCGGCGCCGAACGTGCCGTCGGCGCGACGGGCGCCGAGGCCCACGAGCACGAGCACGCCCGCCTTGAGGTCGGGACCGGCGGGGACCTTGCGGACCTCGTCGGCGGCGCCCGTGATACCGAGCGCGGGTGCGAGGTCCTCGAGGGCGGCGACCACCGGGCGGGGCAGGTCGCCCCCGACGATCGCGACGCCGTCGGACGTCGTGTGGGTGCCGACGACGAGCGCGTCGACCTTGGCACCGGCGGGATTCTTGCTGGAGACGGTCAGTTCAGCCACCCCGCGATGCTATCCCCGGCCGCACGCCGGGTCCGCCGGGGCTGTGGACGATTCCCGCGCCGCCCACCGCCCCCGGTACGCTCGGCGGCGTGGTCCTCCCCCTCCTGCTCCTCGTGGTCGCGGCGTGCGTCGCGCTCGCCGCCTGGGCGGTCGTGTTCGTCGCACGCGACCGCGCGGTGATCCTCCGCCAGCTCTGGGGCGCCGCGGTGATCGAGGGGCTGATCCTCGTGCAGGCGGTCGTGCTCGGTGTGCTCGGCGCGACGGGGACGGCGCCCAGCGACCCGGTCCTGCTGTGGGGCTATCTCGTGACCGCACTCGTCATCCTGCCCGTCGCCGCGCTGTGGGCCTTCGCGGAGCGCTCGCGCTGGAGCTCCGTCGTGCTCGCGGTCGCCGCGCTCACGGTCGCGTTCCTCGAGTGGCGTCTGTGGCAGATCTGGAACGCCTGACCTGGAGGTCCTCGCCATGAGCGCACCTGCCGCCCCCGACGGGTCGGACCCGTCGGCGACGCCCGCAGGGAGCGGGCGCCCGGCCGCGCCGTCGGGACGGCGCCGCACCAACGCCGGCTTCGGCCGGGTGCTCGTCGCTGTCTACGGGATCTTCGCGCTCGCCGCGACGGCCCGTGCCGGGGTCCAGCTCCTGCGCGACTGGCACGAGGCGCCGCTCGCCTACGCGCTGTCGGCGCTCGCGGCGGCGGTCTACGTCGTCGCGACGATCGCCCTCGCGCGCGGCGGCCGGGTCGCGCGTCGCGTCGCGTGGCTCGCCGTGGGCGTCGAGCTCGTCGGCGTCCTGACCGTGGGTGCGTTCTCGCTCGCCGACCCGGAGGCCTTCCCGCGCGCGACCGTCTGGTCGGGCTTCGGTCAGGGCTACGGGTACGTCCCGCTCGTGCTGCCGTTCGTCGGGCTCTGGTGGCTCTGGCGCACCCGGCCCGCCGGTCTCGGCGGGGCGACCCCGCACCCCACCACCCGCACCCCTGTCACCGACGCCCCGGAGGACGCCGCATGACCCGCCGCCGCCCGCTCCTCTACGGACTCCTCTTCGACACCGTGTTCCGCCGGATGGACCCCGAGCGGGCCCACCACGTGGCGTTCGACCTCATCGGGTTCGCCGGACGCGTCCCCGTCCTGCGCGACGTCGTCCAGGGTGCGCTCGCGCCCTACCTGGGCCGCGCGGCGGGGGGCCGGGGGAGCGTCGAGGTGCTCGGCAAGGTCTTCCCGGCGCCGTTCGGGCTCGCGGGCGGCTTCGACAAGGACGCCCGGGCGGTGCGCGGGCTGACGATGCTCGGCTTCGCGTTCGTCGAGATCGGCACCGTGACCGCGCGCCCCCAGCCCGGCAACGAGCGGCCGCGCCTGTGGCGCGAGCTCGACGTCCAGGGCGTGCGCAACCGCATGGGGTTCAACAACGAGGGCGCCGAGGCGGCCGCGCGCCGGCTCGCGGCCCTGCGCTCGACGCGGGGCGGGCGGGCCGTGCTCGTGGGGGCGAACATCGGCAAGACGAAGGTCACGCCCGCCGAGGAGGCGGCCGCGGACTACGCGACGAGCGCGGGCCTGCTCGCGCCGTACGCGGACTACCTCGTGGTGAACGTATCGTCCCCGAACACCCCGGGCCTGCGCGACCTCCAGGAGGTCGAGTCGCTGCGGCCGATCCTCGTGGCGGTGCGCGAGGCGGCCGATGAGGCCACCGCGGACGCGGGCGTCGACCGGGTGCCGCTGCTCGTGAAGATCGCCCCGGACCTCGCGGACGAGGACGTCGACGCCGTCGCCGACCTCGTGGACGAGCTCGACCTCGACGGCGTCGTCGCCGTGAACACGACGATCGGGCACGACCGCGGCCCCGGCGGCCTCTCGGGTCCGCCCGTCCGCGCGCGCGGCCTGGCCGTCGTCGCGCGCCTGCGCGAGCGGCTGGGGCCGCAGCGCGCGATCATCGGCGTCGGGGGGATCACCACCGCGCACGACGCGCGCGACTACCTGCACGCGGGCGCGGACCTCGTGCAGGGGTACACCGGGTTCCTCTACCAGGGCCCGTTGTGGGCGGCGCGGATCAACCGCTCGCTCGCGCGGTACCCGGAGCCGGGCGCGCACGTGCGGGGCGCCGACGCGAAGGAGGCACGATGATCCGGCCGCAGTGGGTCTGGGAGCTCGACGACGCCGAGGGGCGCGCCCTCGCGGCTCCGGTGAGCCCCGTCTTCACCACGCAGTACGACGCCGAGCAGTGGCTCGGCGAGACGTGGCGGAGCCTCGCCGCGGAGGGGGCCGCCGCCGCACGGCTCCTGCACGACGGGAGCCAGGCGACCGCGACGGTGGAGCTGCGCGTCCCCTGACCGGGTCGCCGGCCGCCCGACCCGGACGCGCGGAGCCCGTCAGGCCGCGACGCGGGCCCACGCCGCGGAGAGCCGTGCCACGGCGTGCTCCAGCTGCTCGGGCGGTCGGGAGAAGGTCAGCCGCAGCCGGTCGGCCGCGCTGCCGTCGGGCGTGAAGGTCGGACCGGCGTTGACGAGCACCCCCTCGGCCGCCGCGGCGGCGGCGAGCGCCTGCGCGACCGGTGCCCCCAGGTCCACCCACAGCGAGAGCCCGCCCTCGGGCACGTCCACGCGCCACTGCGGCAGCGCCCGGGCGAGCAGGCCGCACAGCAGGTCGCGCTGCGCGCGGAGCGTCCGACGGCGTTCGGCGAGCACGGCGGCCGCGTCGTCGAGCAGCTCGACGACGGTGAGCTGCTCCAGCACCGCGGTGGCGATGTCGGCGGACTGGCGCGTGCGCGCGAGGCGTGCGACGAGGTCCGGGTGGGCGCGCACCCAGCCGACCCGCAGCCCGCCCCAGAACGACTTCGACGCCGACCCGACCGTGACGACGTACGGCGAGGTGCCGTCGCCCGCGAGCGGCTCCACGACGGGTCCGGTGGCGTCCGGGTCGCCGTCGAGGTCGAGGTCGGTGAGCGTCTCGTCGCCGACCACGGTCACCCGGTGCCGCGCCGCGGCGTCGCGCACGCCCGCCCGCTCCTCGGGCGTGAGGGTGTAGGCGGTCGGGTTGTGGAAGTCCGGCACGAGGTAGACGAGGCGCGGTGCGACCTGGCGCAGCGTCGAGTCGAACAGGTCGACGTCGAAGCCCGGCGCGTCGTGGTCGCGGCCGCCTCGCGCCCCGCGGTCGCCCCGGCCCACGGGGACGGGCACCAGCCGCGCGCCCGCCCGTCGCAGCGACTCCATCGCGTGGTAGTACGTGGGCGACTGCACGACGGCGCGGTCTCCCGCCCCGAGGAGGGTGTCGGCGAGCGTGGTGATGGCGTGCTGGGCGCCCGTGGTGACGAGCACCTCGTCGGGCGTGGTGGGCGTGCCGCGGCGCGTGTGGTGGTCGGCGAGGGCCTCGCGCAGCACGCCGAGGCCGTACGGCTCGTAGCCGCCGCCGGACAGGTACTCGGGGAGCCGCTCCAGCGCGCGCGAGTAGGCGGCGTGCAGCCCGCTCGGGGCCGCGGAGGTGGCCTGCGACAGGTCGGCGAGGTCGATCGGCGCGGTGCGTGGCGCTGGCCCGGGCGGGGCGTCCCCGCCGGCCGCGCGGTCGGCGGGCCGACGCGCGCCCGGCCGGGGGAGCGCGACGACGGTCCCGGAGCCCGTGCGCGAGCGCGCGAACCCGAGCTCGCGCAGCCGCCCGTACGCGGCGGCGGTGGTGGTGCGCGAGACACCGAGGGCCGCCGCGAGGTCGCGCTCCGACGGCAGGCGCGTGTGCGGCGCGAGGGTTCCGGCCAGGACGGCGGCCCGCAGCGCGTCGGCGAGGGCGGTGTAGGCGGGGCCGCCCGCGTGCCACCGGCCGAGGAGCCGGGCGGCGGCAGCAGGGGACAGGTGGCGGTGGACGTCGACCGTCCTGGCCGGGGCAAGGCTCATGGGGCCACTCTCTCGCAATTGGCTATGGATGTCGATGCCACTTGGCGCTCAGGATGACACCCATGAGCCCCACCCGTCGCACCGTCCAGCTTCTCCTCGGCCTGCTCGGCTACGCGCTGTCCATGGCGCTGCTGATCCACGCCGGCCAGGGCGGGATGCCGTGGGACGTGCTGCACCAGGGCGTCGTCCGCCGCACGGGGCTCCCGTTCGGCGTCGTCGTCGGGTCGCTGAGCGTGCTGGCCCTGCTCGCCTGGATCCCGCTCCGGCAGCGGCCCGGGATCGGCACGGTGGCGAACGTCGTCGTCATCACGCTGACGATCGACCCGGCGATCGCGCTCGTCACGCGCCTCGTGCCCGACCCGGGCGTCGCCGCGAGCGTGGCCCTGGCCGTCGGGGGCATCGTGCTCAACGGCCTCGCGACGGCGGCCTACCTGGGAGTGCGGCTCGGCCCGGGACCGCGCGACGGACTCATGACCGGCCTGGTGGCGCGCACCGGCTGGTCGGTGCGGCTCGTGCGGACGCTCCTCGAGGTCGTCGTGGTGACGCTGGGCTGGGCGCTGGGCGGCACGCTCGGCTGGGCGACGGTCGCCTACGCGCTCGCCGTCGGGCCGATCGTGCAGCTCACGGCGCGGTGGTTCGCGCCGCGCGGGCTCGTCGCCCCGGTGGCCGGGCGCACGCCCGTCGGAGAGCCCGCGCGCACGGACGGTCTCGAGGGCGCGGCCGCCGGGGCGGCGTCGGACGTCGAGACGGCGTCGCGGGAGCCCGTCCCCGCGACCGCAGGCCCCCGGCCGGACGAGGGAGGCATGCCCGCGTCCGGCCGGTGAGGAGACGACGACGGCCCCGGCGCGCTGCCGGGGCCGTCGTCGCGTGCGGTGTCGTGCGTCAGGCGACGCGGCCCTGCGGGGCGTTCTCCGCCGTCTTGCCCGGGTCGCGCTCGACGGCGCCCCCGAGGATCTCGTCGATGCGGGTCATGAGCTCGGCCGGGATCGTGACGCCCGACGCCTTGACGTTCTCCGCGACCTGCTCGGGGCGCGAGGCCCCGACGAGCGCCGCGGCGACGTTGTCGTTCTGCAGCACCCACGCGATCGCGAGCTGCGCCATGCTCAGGCCCAGCTCGTCCGCGACGGGCCGGAGGTTCTGCACGCGCGTGAGCACGTCGTCGGTGAGGAAGCGCTGGATCATCCGTGCGCCGCCCTTGTCGTCCGTCGCGCGCGACCCCGCGGGCAGCGGCCGGCCGGGGAGGTACTTGCCGGACAGCACGCCCTGCGCCATGGGCGACCACACGATCTGCGAGAGCCCGAGCTCGCGCGACGTCGGCACGACCTCGTCCTCGATGACGCGCCACAGCATGGAGTACTGCGGCTGGGAGGAGATGAGCTGGAACCCGAGGTCCTGCGCGAGCGCGTGGCCCGCGCGGATCTGGTCCGCCGTCCACTCGGAGACGCCGATGTACAGGGCCTTGCCCTGGCGCACGATGTCGGCGAACGCCTGCATGGTCTCCTCGAGCGGCGTCTCGGTGTCGTACCGGTGCGCCTGGTAGAGGTCGACGTAGTCGGTGCCGAGCCGCTTCAGGGAGCCGTTGATCGACTCCATGACGTGCTTGCGCGACAGGCCGGTGTCGTTGGGGCCGCCGGGGCCGGTCGGCCAGTAGACCTTCGTGAAGATCTCCAGCGACTCGCGTCGCTGGCCCTTGAGGGCGTCGCCGAGCACCTGCTCGGCCTTCGTGTTGGCGTAGACGTCCGCGGTGTCGAACGTCGAGATGCCGGCGTCGAGGGCTGCGTGCACGCACGCCGTCGCGACGTCGTTCTCGACCTGGGAGCCGTGGGTGAGCCAGTTGCCGTAGGTGATCTCGGAGATCTTGAGACCCGAGTTGCCGAGGTAGCGGTAGGTGGGCATGGACCCAACCTAGCCGCGGGCCCGGCCGCTCGCGGCGCCGGGCGCCGTCGTCACTCGGGGAAGACGCCGTGCTTCTTGTGCGTCGGCTTGGGCAGGCGCGCGCGGCGGAGCTGGAAGGCACGCATGACCGCGTACATGACGGTGCCCTTGGGGATGTCGCCGAACTTCGCGAGGAGGCGCTTGCGCAGGCGGCGCCACATGATGAAGCCGTCGACGACGGTCAGCAGGACGATGACGTACAGCGTCATGACCGTGAGGAACGCGAGCTCCTGGTTCTGCGCCGTGAGGAACGAGAACACGATGAAGACGAGGGCGACGGGCAGGAAGAACTCACCGAGGTTCCAGCGGGCGTCGACGTACTCGCGCACGTAGCGCTTGACCGGGCCCTTGTCGCGCGGCGGCAGGTAGCGCTCGTCGCCGGTCTGCATGGCCTGGTACTGGCGGTCGCGCATCTCGCGCTGCTTCTCCCGCGCGGACTTCGCGGCGGCGCGGCGGTCGTTCGGCACGAGGGGACGCTTGTTCGCGGCCTCGGAGACCTTGCGCTTGGGCGTCGGGCGGCCCTTGCCGGCGCGCTCGATCTCGGCCGCCTCCTCGACGGGGTCGGGGGCGGCGGGGGTCGCGGCGGCCTTGTTGCGGGAGAACACCCCTCCAGGGTAGTCGAGCCGACGGGGTGCCCGGGCGCGGGTCCGGGGCCGCACGGTGTCGTACCGTGCTGGTCGTGACGAACTCACCCGAACCCACCGGCCCCGCGCCCGGCGCCGCCCTCGCGACCACGCTCCGCGAGACCGTCGCCCGGCTCTTCCCCGCGCTGCGCGCCGACCTGGAGTCGCTCGTGCGCGTGCCGAGCGTCTCGAACGCCGCGTTCGACCAGGCGCACGTCGCCGCCAGCGCCGACGCCGTGGCCGCGCTCCTGCGCGACGCCGGACTGCCCGAGGTGCAGGTGCTGCGCGCCCGGGCCGAGGACGGCACCGAGGGCGCGCCCGCCGTCGTCGCGCGCCGCCCGGCGCCCGAGGGTGCGCCGACCGTCCTGCTGTACGCGCACCACGACGTCCAGCCCCCGGGCGACGCGGGCACCTGGGAGACCGACCCGTTCGAGCCCACCGAGCGCGACGGCCGTCTCTACGGCCGCGGCGCGGCCGACGACAAGGCGGGCGTCGTGGCCCACCTCGGCGCCCTGCGTGCCCTCCTGGAGATCGGCGACCTCCCCGTCGGGGTGACGGTGTTCGTCGAGGGCGAGGAGGAGATCGGCTCGCCGACGTTCCTGCCGTTCCTCACGCAGCACCGCGACCTGCTCGCGGCCGACGTCATCGTCGTCGCCGACTCCTCGAACTGGAAGATCGGCGTCCCGGCGCTCACGACGTCGCTGCGCGGGCTCGTGGACTGCGAGGTCGAGGTCGCGGTGCTCGACCACGCGGTGCACTCGGGCATGTTCGGCGGTCCCGTGCTCGACGCCGTGACGCTGCTCGCGCGGCTGATCACGACCCTGCACGACGACGCCGGCAACGTCGCCGTGCCCGGGCTGGTCACGGCGGACGAGCCGACCGTGGACTACGCGGAGGGCGACTTCCGCGCCGACTCCTCGCTGCTCGACGGGACCGTCCTCGCGGGCGAGGGCAGCATCGCCGGCCGGCTGTGGACCAAGCCGGCGATCGCCGTCATCGGGCTCGACGCACCGAGCGTCGCGCACGCGTCGAACACCCTCACGCCCCGCGCGACCGCGAAGCTCTCGGTGCGGCTCGCGCCCGGCCAGGACCCGGCGGCCGCGATGGCGGCGCTGCGCACGCACCTCGAGTCGCACGCGCCGTTCGGCGCGCGCGTGACCGTGCGCGACGGGGAGCAGGGCAAGCCGTTCCTCGCCCCGGCGGACTCCGAGGCGATGCGCGCCGCGCGGTGGGCGTTCGCGACGTCGTGGGGCACCGACCCCGTCGACATCGGCATCGGCGGGTCGATCCCGTTCATCGCCGACCTGCTCGAGGTCTTCCCCGACGCGGCGATCCTGGTCACGGGAGTCGAGGACCCGGACTCGCGCGCGCACGGCGCGAACGAGTCCGTCCACCTCGGCGAGCTGGAGAAGGTGGTGCTCGCCGAGGCGCTCCTGCTCGCGCGGCTCGGCGGCGCGGTCGCCTGACCCGCGACGTCCGGCTCCGCGCGGCGGCGTTCCCCGGTCAGCCGGGGAGCGCCGCCCGCACGTCGGCCGCCTCGGCGAGCGCGGGACCGACGGCGTCGCGCACCTCCGGGTCGAGGGTGCCTGCGAGCGCGTCGAGGTCGTCGAGGTACGTGCGCGCCGCGGCGGCGTCGTCCGTGCGCGCGGCGAGCTCGGCGAGATAGGCGAGGGCCCGCACCCGGTCGGCGGCGCCGACGTCCTCCCCGGCGCGCCGGAGCGCCCCTGCGAGGATCTTGCGGGCCTGGGCGGGGTCGCCGTGCGAGTCGGCCTGCACGACGGCGTCGTCCAGCGCCCGGGCGAGCCGTCCCTCGGGGCGTGCGGCGTAGGCGCCGGCGGAGGAGTCGCCCGCGGCGCCCGGAGAGGTGTCCGTGGCGTTGTCCGCAGAGGTGTCCGTGGAGGCGTCCGCAGCGGGGGAGCGGCGCACGACCCGGACCCAGTTGCCCGCCGGGTCGACGAGGCTGAAGCCGGTCGTGCCGCCCGCGTTCGCGCGCCGCCGCGGACGGGTGATGCGCGGGAAGCCGGTGAGCGGCAGCCGTCCGTAGCGGGCGCGGAGCCCCGCGGCGAACGCCTCGAAGACCGGGGCCGTGTCGTCCACGACGACGATGCACGTGCTGTAGCTGTCCTGCGGCGCGAGCCCGTCGAGCCCGAAGTAGTGGAGGTCGACGCCGCCGCGTCGCACCGCGAGGTAGGGGTTGGGCCGCAGCTGGCGGTAGGTGACGTCGAAGCCCAGCGCGGTCCAGAAGTCGCGCAGCTCGTCGATGTCCTGGCAGGGCAGGGCCGGGACCATGGTCGCGTCGAACGGGTCGGTCGCTGGGTGGTCGTGCTCTCGGTCGGCGGTCACCGACCCATCGAAGCACCCGGCCCACGCCCGGTACAGGGCGCCCTGGGTGTCAGCCGCGGTGCGCGACGTCGACCGCCCGGGCCCACCGCGCGACGTCGTCCGGGAGGTCGGGGGAGGCGACGTCGCCGCCCAGGAGCCCGACGACGTCGGGCGCGGCGATCCGGTCGCCCGACCCGCGCGCGAGGAAGCGCCCGGCGACGAGGCCGCGCGCGCAGAGGTCCCCACGGCGGGAGAACACCTGCTCGAGGTACACGACGCGCTCGTCCCACCCGAGCACGCGCGTCGTGATCTCGAAGCGGTCCCCGAGCTGCAGCGAGCGGCGGTACTTCATGGTCGACGCCGCGACGACGGGGTACCAGCCCTTGTCCTTGAGCAGCGGGAACCCGCCGAGGTCGGCGATGAAGTTGCTGCGTGCGACGTCCATCATCTGCAGGTACACGCCGTTGTTGACGTGCAGGTAGAAGTCGAGGTCGCCCGGGCGCACGCGCATGCGGGTGACGGACGGCTCGAGGACGCCGCGGCCCGGCACGGCCTTGCGCGGCATCGTGCTGGCGACGAGGAGCTGGATCTGGCGGGTCACCGAGGCAGGCTACTACCCCGCACCAGCGGTATCGGGTATCCGGCGCCGACGGCGGGGGACGCCCCTCCAGGTCGGTGTGCGAGGATGCGCGCCGTGACGACGACGAGCCCCGCCCCTCGCCCCACCGCCACCGCCGACACCGGGTCGCCCGCCCCGCACCCGTGGCAGGTCCGCGCGTTCCGCGCGGTCGCGATCGCCGAGGCGTTCTCCTGGGCCGGCCTGCTCGTCGGGATGTACCTCAAGTGGGTCGCCGGGACGACCGAGCGCGGCGTGGAGATCTTCGGTCCGGTCCACGGCGCGCTCGTGCTCGTGTACGTCGCGCTCGCCGTGCTCGTGGCCGTGCGCGTCCGCTGGTCGCTCTGGACGACCTTCCTCGCGCTCGCCGCGACCGTCCCGCCGTTCTGCACCGTCCTCTTCGACGTCTGGGCGCACCGCACCGGCCGCTACGCGCGGCGCTGAGCGCTCGGCCCGCTCAGGCCGGCCGACCGCTCAGACCGGCGGGTCGGGGTCGTACTGGATCCCGCGCCGCACGGCGCGCGCGACGTCGGGGCTCTCCAGGCGAGCGACGAGGTGCAGCGCCATGTCGATCCCGGCGGACACGCCCGCGGACGTGACCACGTCGCCGTCGTCCACGTAGCGCGCCTCCGTGTCGACCACGACGCTCGGGTCGATCCGCGCGAGCTCGTCGTAGTGCGCCCAGTGCGTCGTCGCGGGCCTGCCCGCGAGGAGCCCCGCGGCGGCGAGGACGAGCGAGCCCGTGCAGACGCTCGCGATCACCGGGGTGCGCGCCCGCATCGCGCGCAGCCACTCGAGGTGCACGCGGTCGGCGAGCAGCGGGCGCGTCCCGCGGCCACCCGGGTACACGAGCAGGTGGAGGGGGCCGACGTCGTCCGCCGAGCGGTCGGGGAGCAGGCGCAGGCCCTTCGCGAGCCGCACGCCGCCGCCGTCCCACGAGAACGTCGACACCTGGGGCTTGAGCACCGAGTGCTCGGCCCAGGCCGACAGCACCTCGAACGGCCCGGCGACGTCGAGCTCCTCGGCCTCGTCGAAGACGAAGATCCCGACGTTCGTCCCGTTGCCCGTACCCATGGCCACCTCCGCGTGCGGCCCGGCGTCCCGCGGGCCCCGACGGCTCCTGCCCGTGCGCCTAGAGGCCCGGCAGGGCGAGCATCTGGTCGAGCGCGACGCGCGCCCAGTGCGCGTCGTCGGCGTCCACGACGATCCGGTTCACCACGCGCCCCGCGACGAGCGACTCCATCGCCCACACCAGGTGCGGCAGGTCGATGCGGTTCATCGTCGAGCAGAAGCACACCGTCGAGTCGAGGTAGTGCACCTGCTTGTCCGGGTGGGCCCGCGCGACGCGGCGCACGAGGTTGAGCTCGGTCCCGATCGCCCACGCCGAGCCCGGCTCGGCGGCGTCGAGCATCTTGATGATGTACTCCGTCGACCCGACGAAGTCCGCCGCCGTGACGACCTCGTTCTTGCACTCCGGGTGGACCAGCACGTTGACGTCCGGGACGGCCGCGCGGACGTCCTCGACGTTCTTCGCCGAGAACCGCCCGTGGACCGAGCAGTGCCCGCGCCACAGGATCATGCGCGCGTCGCGCAGCTCGGCGTCGGTGAGCCCGCCGTTCGGCTTGCGCGGGTCGAACACGACGCAGTCGTCGAGCGACATCGCGAGCTTGAGCACCGCGGTGTTGCGCCCCAGGTGCTGGTCGGGGAGGAACAGGACCTTGCCCGTGCCGTCCACGCCGCCCACCTGGTCGAACGCCCAGCGCAGCGCGACCTCCGCGTTCGACGACGTGCACACCGTGCCGCCGTGGCGGCCCGTGAACGCCTTGATCGCCGCGGAGGAGTTCATGTAGGTCACGGGGATCGTCGAGTCGGCGATGCCGACCTCCTGCAGCACGTCCCACGCGTCCTCGACCTGGTCGATCGCGGCCATGTCCGCCATCGAGCAGCCCGCCGCGAGGTCCGGCAGCACGACCTGCTGCGCGTCGGACGTGAGGATGTCCGCGCTCTCGGCCATGAAGTGCACGCCGCAGAACAGGATGAACTCCGCCTCGGGGCGGGCGGCCGCCTCGCGCGCGAGCTTGAAGGAGTCGCCTGTGACGTCGGCGAAGTCGATGACCTCGTCGCGCTGGTAGTGGTGGCCCAGGACGAACGCGCGCTCGCCCAGCGCGGCGCGCGCCACGCGGGCGCGCTCCACGAGGTTCGGGTCGCTCGGCGCGGGCAGGTCGCCCACGCACTCGACGCCCCGCTCGGACGCGAGGTCACGACCCTGCCCCAGCAGGAGCAGGGCGGACGGGCTGGGCTCGACGAAACCGCCCTGGCGTGCGGTGCTCGGACCGCCCACGGACGACAGCAAGGTGCTCCCGGTGCTCACGGGACCATCGTCGCACAGCGCCGCGTGGACGGAGAGGCCCTCCCACGGCCCCTCGACGCGGCCCGCCGGACCGCGCCGACCGCTCCCGGGCTGGCACAATCCGGGCATGCGCGTGCTGCTGACCGGGTCCGCCGTCCCGCCCGTGCCCGACGGCGCCTGGCCGGGCCGCGACGTCGCGGCGTCTGCCGCCGGACCGAGCCTCGCCGACGTCGCCTCGTGGTGGTCCGCGCGCGGCGCCGTGGACACCGTGCCCCTCGCGGCGTCGGGGCCCGCATTCCTCGACGCCCTCGCTCTCGTCGCGCCCGAGGTCCTCGCGGGCGTCGTGCCGTGCCCGGGCGGCGGGGAGGTCCCGGTCGCCGTCCGACGGCGCGCGCCCACGTCGCGCGAGGGCGCGCGGGCCCGGACCGTCTTCGTCGACGTGTCCCAGGTCCCGGCGACCGGGGAGACCGTCGTCGTCGACGCCGACGGGAGACCGACGACGGTGCCCGCCCGCTCGTCGGCCGCCGTCGGGCACCTGCTCGCGCTCGCGGTCGACGCCGCCCGGGCGGGGTCGGACCCCGGCCGGGTCGTCCTCGCGACCGGGGGCAGCACGAGCCACGACGCGGGCCTCGGGGCTCTCCTCGCGCTCGCGGGCGAGCCGCCGGCGTCCGGGCACGTGGCGGACGTCGTGCCCGCCGGGCTGACCGACGTCGTGCGCGCCGCGCGCGCCGCGCTGGGTGGCACGCACCTCGTGGCGGCCGTCGCGTCCGACGTCCCGCTCCTCGGTCTGCACGGCGCGAGCGCGACCCTCGACGCGCGCGGTGTCGACCCGCTGGTGGCCCAGCACCTCGAGCGCGCGCTCGGCGCCGTCGCGCACGACGTCGCCGCCGCCGTCGACCGGGCGGACGCGGCCGGGCCGGGGGAGCGCGGGATCGTCGGGCGCGACCTGCTCGCGGGCGCGACGGCGGGCCGCCGCCTCGCCGGGCTGCCGGGGGCGGGCAGCGGGGGAGGGCTGGGCTTCGCCGTCGCGGCGCTGGGCGGGCGGCTCGTGCCCGCGCTGCGGGTCGTGGGGGACGACGTCGGGCTCGACGCGCGGCTCGCGGCCGCGGACGTCGTCGTCGTGCTCGCGGACGAGCTCGGGGCGCACGAGCTGGGGGAGGGGACGGTGCACGAGGTCGCGTCCCGTGCGGCCCGGCACGCGCTGCCCGTCGTCGTGGTGGCGCGCGAGGTGGTCGCCGGACGGCGCGAGCAGGCGGCCGCGGGGATCAGCGGCACGTACGCGTGGGGCGACGGCGACCCGCGCGACCTCGTGGAGCGCGTCGCGCGCACGTGGTCGCGCGGCTGAGGCGCGTCAGCCGAGGTCGACGTCGCCGTCCGCGCGCACGGACCACGCGGGGTTGTGCGCGATCTCCCACACGAGGTCGTTCGGGTCGGCGACGTGGGCGTGGAAGACGCCCCCGAACTCTCCCTCCTGCGGCTCCTTGCGAACGGTCCCGCCCGCGGCCACCATCGCGTCCACCAACTCGACGACGGCGGCGCGCGACCCGACGTTGTGCGACAGGGTCACGCCCGTGGTCGCGGGCGGCGCGCCGGCCGCCCCGGCGTCCCGCGCGAAGCTCGCCGCGTCGAAGAGACCGAGGAGCTGGCCCGCCGCGGACCGGTAGAACACGATCTCCCCCGGCACGTCGAGCCGGGGCTCCCAGCCGAGCGCGCCGTAGAAGCGCCGGGCCGCGTCGAGGTCTCGCGTCGCGACCGTCACGAAGTGCACCGCCTGGTCCATGGGTCCTCCGTCGTGGCCCTCGCGCCCCGTGCGCCGAGGTCCGTTCGACCCTAGTGCCGTGCGGGGTCGTAGACTCGGGAACACCACCGGCACGTGTGGTGTTGAGGACCTGACGGGATCTCTCTCGAGAGATCCGAGAAGCCGGCCACCACCGGGGCAGCACTGCCCCCGACAGCGCGGAGACGAGATGAGCGAGACCACCGACATTGCCACGCACGGCGTCAACCTGACCGACGAGGCCGCGGACAAGGTCCGCACGCTCCTCGAGCAGGAGGGTCGTGACGACCTGCGCCTGCGCGTCGCGGTGCAGCCCGGCGGCTGCTCCGGCCTGATCTACCAGCTCTACTTCGACGAGCGCGTGCTCGACGGCGACGCGCTGCGCGACTACGACGGCGTCGAGGTCGTGGTCGACAAGATGAGCGTCCCCTACCTCGAGGGCGCGACGATCGACTTCGCCGACACGATCGAGAAGCAGGGCTTCACGATCGACAACCCCAACGCGGGCAGCGCCTGCGCCTGCGGCGGCTCCTTCAGCTGAGCCGTCCGGAGTGCCGCGCGCACGCCTCCGGAGCGCACGAGCCCGGTCACCCGTCCGCGGGTGGCCGGGCTCGCGTCGTCCGCGGGTCGTGCTGCCCCGACCTGCTCGCTCCGGGTCAGCCGCCGAGCTCGACGGTGATCGCCCAGGCCTCCGCGTCCTCCTGCCCGCGGAGCGGCTCCTCGCCCACGACCGTGTGCCCACGCATCCGCGCCCACGCGGGGACGTCGAGGCGGGCGGCCGGGTCGGTCGACCACACGGTGAGCCGCCGACCCGGGGCGAGGTCGCGCGCCGCCGCGGCGAGCCGGATCACGGGGAGCGGGCAGCGCAGCCCGCGCGCGTCGACCACGTCGTCGGCCGCGCCGGACGAGGCGGCGGACGGGGGTGCGTCGGTCACAGGCCCTGCACCCCCAGCGTCGCGCGCACGCGGGCGACGGCGTCCGGCAGCGCGGCGAGCAGGCGCTCGACGTCCGCCTCCGTCGTCGAGCGGTCCAGGGCGACGCGCACGTTGCCGTGCGTGAGCACCCCCATCGCCGCGAGGACGTGCGAGGGCTCGAGCGAGCTCGCCGTGCACGCCGACCCGGAGCCCACGGCGACGCCCTGGCGGTCCAGGTCCGTGAGCAGCGCCTCGCCGTCCACGTAGAGGAACGAGAAGGTCGCGACGTGCGGGAGCCGGTCGTCGGGGTCGCCGACCACCTCGACGTCGGGGATCCGGGCGACCCGGGCCCGTACGCGGTCGACGAGCGCCCGACGCCGCGCGTCCTGCGCCTCCCGGTCGGCGAGCACCGCCTGGAGCGACACGGCCGCCGCGAACGCCGCCGGGACGGACACCCCGCCGGGTGCCCACGGGTCCGCGTCCTCGGGGAACGCGGTGCGGCGCCGGACGCGGGAGCGCACGGCGAGGACCCCGATGCCCGGCCCGCCGCCCCAGTCGGCCGGGTCGGCGGCGAGCGCGTCCCAGGTCTCGGGGACGACGTCGTGCCCCAGCGCGGCCCCCGCGTCGACGAGCAGCGGGACCCCGGCCCGGCGCGCCGCCTCGTGCACGGCCGCGACCGGCTGGCGCGTCCCGACCTCGCCGTTGGCGGCCTGGAGCGCGGCGAGGGCCACGCCGGAGAGGCCGACGGCGTCGGACATCGTCGCGGCGTCGACGCGGCCGGACCCGTCCACCCCGACGACCTCCCGCTCCAGACCACCGTGCTCCGCGGCGTGCAGGACGGCGGCACGCTCGACGGCGCCGACGACGACCCGACGCCCCGCGCGGTGACGCGCGCCGGCGAGCGCGGCCACGGCCGTGTGCAGGGAGACGGTGTGGTTGGCGGTGAATGCGACCTCCTCCGTGCGGGCGCCGAGCGCGGCGGCGACGGCCTCCCGGGCGCCGTCGAGCAGCGCCGCCGCACGCCTGCCCTCCGCGTGGAGCCGACGGGGGTCGGCCCAGCCGTCGTCGAGCGCGCGGTCGAAGGCCTCGCGCGCGAGCGGGTGCCAGGGGGCGTGGCCCCCGTTGTCGAGAAGCACCCGGCGATCGGGGGTGGTGTGTGTCACATGGCCTCCAGGGCGCGGGCGGGGCCGTCGCGGAGCCGGGGACGTCCGCGCCGGGACGGCCCGAGCGGGCGCAGGGCGCCGGTCGGGGTCGGGCGCACGGCGCCGGATCGTTGCGCTCGCGCGCCCCGCGACGAGGTGCCTCCGGGAGTCCGAAGGTCCCACCGGCACGCTACCGCGCTGCCCGGTGGCCCGGTGGTGTGGCAAGGATCTGACAGACTCGGGACGGGTGTGCCGAACCCACCGCTGACCGGCCACGACGTGTGCCGCATCTCGCCCGTCCGCAGCGCGTTCCGGGCCACGAAGGGCGGAATCCCGCGCTAGGCTTCGTGTGTCGAGGACGAAGGTCCTGTGCTGGGCTCGTAAAGACGGGCACGGGCAGGACGTGACGTGAAAGGCCCCCCTTGCACTCGCAACCCCCTAGCCGCACACGGCGCACCATCCTGCGGGCGACGGCCCTCGCCGTCGCCGTCGCCGCGGTGGCGTCCGGCTGCGCCACCGACACCGTCCAGCGCGGGTTCCTGCCCGGTTACGAGGACGGGGAGGTGACCAACCAGACCGCCCGGATCACGTCGCTGTGGACCGGCTCCTGGATCGCGGCCCTCATCGTCGGCGTGATCACGTGGGGCCTGATGCTGTGGTGCGTCGCCGCGTACCGCAAGCGCAAGGACGACCACCAGCTCCCCGTGCAGACGCGCTACCACCTGCCGCTCGAGATCATGTACACGGCCGTGCCGATCCTCATGGTCCTCGTCCTGTTCTTCTACACGGACCGTGACATGAGCGCGATCGTGGACAAGGACGTCGAGTCCGACATGACCGTCCAGGTCATCGGCAAGCAGTGGAGCTGGGACTTCAACTACGTCGACGAGGACGTCTACGAGACCGGCCAGCACCTCGCCGACGTCGGCGGCACCATGACGGTGGACGCGGAGATCGACGGCGCCCCCGGCACGGCCGAGGCGCTGCCCACGCTCTACCTGCCCGCCGGCGAGAGCATCCGCTTCGTCCTGGACTCGCGCGACGTCATCCACTCCTTCTGGATCCCCGCGTTCCTCTACAAGCTGGACATGATCCCGCACCGGACGAACGAGTTCGTGGTCACCCCGCAGCGCGAGGGTGTCTACGCCGGCAAGTGCGCCGAGCTCTGCGGCGAGCACCACTCCGGGATGCTGTTCAACGTCGAGATCGTGGACCGCGCGGAGTTCGACGCGCAGATGGAGGCGCTCCGCGAGAAGGGCCAGGAGGGCCAGATCCCGGTGGAGGGCTTCAGCCGTCTCCAGGACCCGAACCCTGTCACCGCTACCACGGAGGGTGAGAACTGATGGTCGCGCAGGCCGAAGTCATCCCCGGTCTCGCGCCGCGGCGTCAGACCCTCGGGCGGACCGTGATCAAGTGGGTCACGTCCACCGACCACAAGACGATCGGGTACATGTACCTGATCACGTCGTTCATCTTCTTCTGCATCGGCGGCCTCATGGCCCTCGTGATCCGTGCCGAGCTCTTCGAGCCCGGCATCCAGATCGTGCAGAGCAAGGAGCAGTACAACCAGCTCTTCACGATGCACGGCACGATCATGCTGCTGCTGTTCGCGACCCCGCTCTTCGCCGGGTTCGCGAACGTCATCATGCCGCTGCAGATCGGTGCGCCGGACGTCGCGTTCCCGCGACTGAACATGTTCGCGTACTGGCTCTACCTCTTCGGCGGTCTGATCGCCTCGGCCGGCTTCTTCACGCCGCAGGGCGCCGCCTCGTTCGGGTGGTTCGCGTACGCACCGTTGTCGAACACGACGTTCAGTCCAGGCCTCGGGGGAGACCTCTGGGTGTTCGGGCTCGCGCTCGCCGGGTTCGGGACGATCCTCGGTGCGGTCAACTTCATCACGACGATCATCACGATGCGCGCGCCCGGCATGACGATGTTCCGCATGCCGATCTTCACGTGGAACACGCTCATCACGAGCCTCCTCGTGCTCATGGCGTTCCCGCCCCTGGCCGCCGCGCTCTTCGCGCTCGGCGCCGACCGGCGCTTCGGGGCACAGATCTTCAACCCCGAGAACGGGGGCGCCATCCTCTGGCAGCACCTGTTCTGGTTCTTCGGGCACCCTGAGGTCTACATCATCGCGCTGCCGTTCTTCGGCATCGTGTCCGAGATCTTCCCGGTGTTCGCCCGCAAGCCGATCTTCGGCTACAAGGGCCTCGTCTACGCGACGATCGCGATCGCGGCGCTGTCCGTCACCGTGTGGGCCCACCACATGTACGTGACCGGTGCGGTGCTCCTGCCGTTCTTCGCCTTCATGACGATGCTCATCGCCGTGCCGACCGGTGTGAAGTTCTTCAACTGGATCGGGACCCTCTGGCGAGGGAAGCTGACGTTCGAGACACCGATGCTGTGGTCGATCGGGTTCCTCGTGACCTTCCTCTTCGGCGGTCTGACGGGCGTCATCCTGTCCAGCCCGGCGCTCGACTTCCACCTGTCCGACTCCTACTTCGTGGTGGCGCACTTCCACTACGTGGTGTTCGGCACCGTGGTGTTCGCGATGTTCGCCGGCTTCTACTTCTGGTGGCCCAAGTTCACCGGGCGCATGCTCAACGAGCGGCTCGGGAAGGTCCACTTCTGGCTGCTCTTCATCGGCTTCCACATGACGTTCCTCATCCAGCACTGGCTGGGTGTCGAGGGCATGCCGCGCCGCTACGCGGACTACGCGCCCTCCGACGGCTTCACGTGGGAGAACCAGGTCTCGACGGTCGGTGCGTTCATCCTCGCGGCGTCGACGCTGCCGTTCCTCTGGAACGTCTACACGACCTGGCGCAACGCGCCCAAGGTCCAGGTCGACGACCCGTGGGGCTACGGCCGCTCGCTCGAGTGGGCCACGTCCTGCCCGCCGCCGCGGCACAACTTCACGTCGCTGCCGCGCATCCGCTCCGAATCGCCCGCGTTCGACCTGCACCACCCCGAGGTCGCCGCGATGGACCACGCGGAGCCGAACCCCAACGTCCTGGAGAAGGTCTACGGGGAGGCCGACCGCCGCGGTGAGAAGAGCGTCGCGCTCGACCGCCTCGGCGACAAGCAGGCAGGCAGCGACTCGACGTCGACGGTCATCATCGACGAGCCGCGCACGACGGGTGACACGGACGAGGAGGCCGGCAAGTGAAGGTCGAGTACAAGCTGTTCATCTTCCTGACGCCCTTCTTCGCGCTCATCGGCGTGGTGTACGGGCTCTGGAGCGGCTGGGAGCCCGTCGGCAGCGCCGCGCTCCTCCTGACCGCAGGCCTCTCGGGCATGATCGGCGCCTACCTGGCGCTCACCGCGAAGCGGATCGACGCCCGCCCGGAGGACGACCCGGACGGCCTCATCGAGCAGGGCGCCGGCGACCAGGGCGTGTACGCGCCGTGGAGCTGGTGGCCGCTCGCGATCGCGGCTTCGGCGGCAGTCGTCTTCCTGGGCCTCGCGGTCGGCTGGTGGCTCGTCTACGTCGGGTTCGCGCTGAGCGCGGTCGCCCTCGTCGGCTGGGTCTTCGAGTTCTCCCGCGGCCAGCACGCGCACTGACGGACGACATCTGGACGGCCCGATCCCCTCGCGGGGGTCGGGCCGTCTTGTCGTCTGCGGGGAGTCGCCACGTCGCGCGCAGGAGACGGGCCGGACGGGTGGCCAGCGCTCCCGCGATGCCCTGGCGGCGCTGTGGTGCCCTACGGGAGGGCGGCAGCATTCACGGCAGGGCGTCGGGCTCGGTGACCCCCGGGGCCGACGACGTCGCGCGGCACCTGTTCGTGACCGCGGACTGACGGGCTTGTGGCCCTGGGCGGCCGGTGAGAACGAGGTTGGTCCCGCTATCCAGTGGATAGCGGGACCAACCTCGTTCTGGTGGGGGAGCGGTGTCGTGCTCGCCGACCGGTGTCGTGCGGCGGGGGTCGTCAGGGGACGATGAGCCCGGCGGTCTGGGTCTTGGCGCGCTGGAGGCGGGCCTCGGCGTCGGACCAGTTGACGAGGTTCCACCAGGCGGTGACGTAGTCGGCGCGCACGTTCTGGTAGTCGAGGTAGTAGGCGTGCTCCCAGACGTCGAGCAGGACGATGGGGGTCAGGCCGAGGGTGAGGTTGCCCTGCTGGTCGTAGAGCTGGAC
>NZ_JBYTEQ010000001.1:298649-434825 GCF_058792115.1 Cellulosimicrobium sp. EB106-03-01-XG111 | reverse complement strand
AAAACCCCCCCCCCTAGATGATACCTCCTGTTTTGGGGGCTCGGACACGCGCACCCCCCCCCCCCCGGGGGCGGCCCTGCCACGGCGCCAGCGCCGCCCCCGGCCCGGTCCTCGGGCGTCGTCGTGCTCGGCGAGGTCTCGCCCTGGGACACGGTCATGGCTCCGGTTACTCCTTGGCCGCTGCGGCGTTCGTCGTGTCGACGATGTCCTGCGGCGTGCCCTTGCCGGCGAGCAGGTTGACCACGGAGGTGTTGAGCGCGTTGCCGACGTTCTGCCCGAACAGCGTGTCCAGCCAGACGGTGACGTACGGCGCCTCGTTGTAGGCCTCGAGGATCGAGACGAGCGCGGGCTCCGTCACGACGCCCTGCGCCTCCTTGCTCGCGGGCAGGGTGTGGAACGCGGTGGCGTACGCCTCCTGCGACTCCTTCGACATGATGAAGTTGAGGAACTCCGCGCACTCGGCGGGGGCCTGGGCCGAGCAGGAGAAGCCGTCGACGCCGCCCATCATGGCGCCGGGCTCGCCGTCACCGCCCTCGACCGCCGGGAACGGGAACCACTGCAGGTCCGCGAGCGGCTTCTCGTCCGGCGTGAGCGACGCGATGACGCCGGGGTTCCACGCGCCCATGAGCTCCATGGCCGCCTGGTGGTTCGCGATGAGGCCCGCGGACGAGCCCGCGCCCTGCTGCGCGGAGGTCGTAAGGAAGCCCTGGTTGAAGGGCTCGGTCTCGGCGAACGCCTGGAGGTCCTCGCCGGCCTTGAGCCAGCACGGGTCGTCGAAGCTGCGCTCGCTCGCCGCCGTGTTGATGGTGTCCTGCGAGCAC
Source organism: Cellulosimicrobium sp. EB106-03-01-XG111 (assembly GCF_058792115.1). Lineage (NCBI taxonomy): Bacteria > Bacillati > Actinomycetota > Actinomycetes > Micrococcales > Promicromonosporaceae > Cellulosimicrobium > Cellulosimicrobium sp. EB106-03-01-XG111. Next base: position 434,004 of record NZ_JBYTEQ010000001.1, on the reverse strand, counting down.
TCGCGCAGGGCGAAGAAGTAGTACCAGTGCGCGGCCGGCCACGCGTCCTTCGCGCCGAGCGCGATCGGCGCGACGCCTGCGGTCTTGAGCTGGTCGACGACGCCCTCGAGCTCGCCGATCGTCGTCGGGTTCGCCGTCACGCCGGCCTGCTCGAACAGGTCCTCGCTGTAGTACACGCCGCCCGGGAGGATCGAGACCGGCATCCCGTAGACCTTGCCGTCGACCGTGAAGGCGCTGAGCGCCGCGTCGCCCACGGCCTCGCGCGTGGTGTCGTCGATCGCGTCGGTGAGGTCCATCGCCTGGCCGGCCTCCACGACGTCGGCCAGCTTGCCGCCGCCGCGCGCCATGAAGATGTCGGGCGCGTCGCCCGAGTTGAGGGCCGTCTGGAGCTTGCCGTCCATGTCCTCGTTCTGGATGGCCTGGATCTCGATCGTGACGCCGGGGTTCGCCTCCTCGAACGCCGCGACCGTCTCCTCCCAGTAGGCCTTGCCCTCACCGGTCGTGGAGTTGTGCCAGAAGGTCATCGAGACCGAGCCGTCGTCCGAGCCGGAGTCGCCTCCGCCTCCGCAGGCCGTGAGCACGAGCGTGCCCGCCAGGGCGACGGCGGTCGCCGTCAGGAGCTTTCGAGCCTTCATCGTTCCGTCCTCTTCGTCGAGTCGCACCGGGGCGCACGCTGCCTCGAGCGCGCCGGGCCGCCACCGCTGTGGGGCCGCCGGTAGCGACTCTGGCAGGCGCGACCCGGCCGTGTCAATCGTTATCGATAACGTTTTACATACGACGTGGCACGGGCCTCCGACGGCGCCCGCCAGGGGCTACTGTCATCCCCATGCGCTCCACGGGAAGAGTCACGATCGGCGACGTCGCGCGCACCGCCGGCGTCTCCGTCGCGACCGTCTCCAAGGTGATCAACGGTCGCTACGGCGTCGCGCCCGAGACCTCCCGCCACGTCCAGGCGGTCATCGACGACCTCGGGTACGAGTCGTCGATCGTCGCGCGGAGCCTGCGGAGCAGCAGGACCAACGTCATCGGCATCCTCGTCGCCGAGTTCGAGCCCTTCTCGACCGAGCTCCTCAAGGGCATCTCCGAGGCCGTCGACGGGACCGGGTACGAGCTCCTCGCCTACTCCGGCGGGCTGCGCCGCGACGACCGCGTCGGCTGGGAGCAGCGCTCGCTGTCCCGCCTCGGCGGCACCCTCATCGACGGCGCCATCCTCGTCACGCCCACCGTCGTCGCGCCCGGCAGCTCGATCCCCGTCGTCGCCGTCGACCCGCACCGCGGCCCGTCCGACCCCCCGACCGTCGACTCCGACAACCTCGCCGGCGGCCGCACCGCGACACAGCACCTCCTCGACCTCGGCCACCGCCGCATCGGCTTCCTCGCCGGCCGCCCCGACCTCGAGTCCGCGCGCCTGCGCGAGCAGGGGTACCGCGAGGCGCTCGCCGACGCGGGCATCGCCTTCGACCCCGACCTCGTGCGCGTCGGCGGCTACCGCCCCGACCTCGCGGACTCCCCCGCGCACGAGCTCCTCTCGCTCCCCGAGCGCCCCACCGCGATCTTCGCCGCCAACGACCTCTCCGCGATCCGCACCATGGAGGTCGCCGCCGAGCTCGGCCTCCGCGTGCCCGACGACGTCTCCGTCATCGGCTTCGACAACGTGCCGGAGTCCGCGCTCACCACCCCGCCCCTGACGACCGTCGACCAGCCCATCCACCGCATGGGCACCGAGGCCCTGCGCCTCATCGTCGACCTCGTCGAGGGCCGGACGCGCGAGCCGCACGTCCGCCTCCCCACGACCCTCGTCGTCCGCGGCACCACCCGCGCCGTCTGACCGCCCGCCGTCGGGACGGTGCCGCCGTCGCGCGAGGCAGAGCCCTGGTCGCGCCAGGTAGAGGCCAGGTCGCCCGTCGAGGACGAGGGCGGCCCGACCGAGCCATCCGGGCAGTGCGAGCAGGCGGTTCCGGCGCGTCCGTCGGCCAGGACGCGCCCGGTCCACCTGCTCGTCGCGACGGCGGACGGGCGGTGCCCGGCGACCGTGGAAGCACCGCGGGAGGTCGGCCGGGTGATCCTCGTCCGCGAGGCACGGACGGCTGAGTGGCCCCCACGGTCGGTCGGGAGACCACGGGTCTACCCCGCGCGACCACGGCTCTACCTCGGCGGGGACAGCGGCGTTGGAATCCTGGGCGCCTCGTCGTCGTTATGTCACCAGTACCACTGTCGACAGACCTTGAGGAGGTCAGGTGGCCCGCCTCGCACGCCGCGTCCAGGTCGAGAACGACTTCGGCGAGATCATGCACTACGACCGTCACACCGGCGGTGGCTTCGTGTCGCCGCACGCCCGCGTCCCCGAGTCCGTGCCCGTCGGGTGGGGCACCTACGTCGAGAAGGGCGCGGTGGTGGGTCACGGCTGCCGGCTCGGTGACGGGACCTGGATCGACCGGGACGTCGTCCTCGGCCGCGACGTCCGCGTCGGCGACAACGTCCGCATCGCCCCCGAGGCGCGCGTCGGCGACCGCGCCCGCGTGGGCAGCGGCGCGCGCGTCGGGCGCCGGGTGCTCGTGGAGGCCGGCGCCGTCGTCCCGCCGGACGAGATCGTGCCCGACGACGCGACCGTCCGCCGCCGGGGCGGCCTCCGCTCCGGGTACGACGTCGCCGCGTAGCCCCACCTCCCCCGGCCGCCCGGCGGGCCCCGCCACCGCGGGCCGCTGGGCGCCGTCCGCCACAGCGGTCCCAGCGACGCCTCCGAGCGCGCCGCGTCGCGCGGCGCGCCGGGCGGACGCCTTCCCGCGCCGCCCGCCGGGTGCGTAGCCTTACCGCCCGTGACCTTCCCGCCGCACGGCCCGGCCGTCCCCCCGCCCCAGCAGCCGCCGCACCCGCTGGGCCCGGCGGGTGCCGCCGTCCCGCTCGACCCGCGCGCCGTGCTCGAGGGCCGGCCGCCGGGCCGCGCGCGCGTCGGCGTCATCGTGACGATCGCCGTCGCGAGCCTGTGCCTGCTCGTGGGCCTCGTGCTCGCGGCGCTGTCCGGGGTGGGCACGTTCACGGTCGGGCTGCTGCTCGCGCTCGTGCCGCTGGGCATCTGGGTGCCGGTCGTGCTCGCGCTCGACCGCCTGGAGCCCGAGCCGCCGAGCGCGCTCGTCGTCGCGTTCCTCTGGGGCGCGGGGATCGCGACGCTCGTCGCGGGGATCCTCAACACGCTCGGCCTCGAGCTGCTCACCGCGCCGCTGTTCGGCGAGGAGGTCGGCTGGTACGTCGTGGCGTCGTTCGGGGCGCCGTTCGTCGAGGAGATCCTCAAGGGCGCGGTGCTGTTCGGGATGCTGTGGTTCCGGCGTCACGAGATCGACGGCTGGACGGACGGCGTGATCTACGCCGCGATGGTCGCGCTCGGGTTCGCGGCGGTCGAGAACGTCACGTACTTCATCATGGCCGCGCAGGACGGCACGCTCGGCCCGACGTTCGTGCTGCGCGCGATCGTCACGCCCCTGCTGCACCCGCTCTGCACGGCGCTCACGGGCCTCGGCGTCGCGAGCGCCGCCACGAGCCCGCCCGGGCCGCGCCGCGTGCTCGCGCCGCTCGGCGGTCTCGCCGCGGCCATCGCCCTGCACATGCTGTGGAACGCCTCGACCGGCTTCGGCCCGCTCGCGCTCGGGGTCGCGTACCTCGCCGGGCTCGGGGTGCTGGTCACGCTGGTCGTCCTGCTCGTCCGGGACAGACGCCGCACGGTCGCGACGATCCGGCGCCAGCTCGTCCCGTACGTGCCGACGGGCCTCGTGACGCCCGCCGACCTCGCGATGCTCTCGACGCTCGCCGCTCGCCGTCAGGCGCGCGACTGGGCGCGCCGCACCGGAGGCGCGGGGGCCGCGCACGCGATGCGCGACTACCAGCAGGCGGCGACGGAGCTCGCGCTGCTCCACGACCGGGTCGAGCGCGGCGCGGTCGAGGCGTGGCGCGTCGAGGGACAGCGGCGCGCGCTGCTGCAGCTCATGCTCACGGCGCGCCAGGCGTTCCTGGTGCGGGCTCCGCAGCCGCCGCCGGCGCCCTGGTCGCCGGGTGCGCCGTCGGGGTTCACGTCCGGCGCGTGGGCGCCGGGGCCCGGCCTGCGGTAGCGGACCGTCCGCCGCGCGGCGGGGTCCGGATGACGAGCACCGCGTCCACGGGCGCGCCGTCGAGCGCACGGTAGGAGTGCTCGGCGTCCGACACCCAGCGCAGCCCGTCCCCCACGGTCACCACGGCCTCGGCGCCACGACGGCCCGCGCGCACGCGGCCGGAGGTCACGAGCAGGTGCTCGACGACGCCCGGCCCGTGCGGCGGCGACGTGCGGTCCGCGGACGCCGCGAGGTGCAGGTGGTAGACCTCGACGGCCGTGCCGTCGGGCAGGTGGTGGGCGTCGAGGAGGCGGGCCCGGACGCCCTCGGACGACACCTCCGAACCCGGCCGCTCGGCGAGGAGGGTCGCGAGCGGGACGCCGAGCGCCCCGGCGAGCGCGTAGAGCGTCGCGAGCGTGGGGTTGCGCGCGCCGTGCTCGATCTCGGAGAGCGAGCCCTTGCCGACGCCCGCCGCCGCCGCGAGCGCCGACAGCGACAGCCCGCGCTCGGCCCGCAGCGCCCGGATCTGGGCGGCGACCGCGGCGAGGGTCTCGTCCCCACGGCGGTCCGACGGCGCGGGGGCACCGCCGCCCGCGCCGTCGTCCGGCCCTGCGCTCGCCCCTGCGCTCGCTCCTGCGCTCGCCCGCGCTCCCCCGTCGCTCACGCGCGGCAGCCTACCGGCCGTGACTCAGGCCACTCTGGTAGCGTTCCGCAAACAGAACGGCTCGGCACGTCCGCTGGAGCAGCATGGAACCCGACCCGGAGCGCCTGCGCCCCGTCCTCGCCGGGCTCGTCACGGCCCTCGTCGGCTTCACGAGCTCGTTCGCCGTCGTGCTCGCGGGCCTGCGCGCCGTCGGCGCCACGCCCGACCAGGCCGCGTCCGGCCTGCTCGCCCTGTGCGTGACGCAGGCCGTCGGCATCCTCTGGCTGACGACGCGCCACCGCACCCCGCTCACGCTCGCCTGGTCCACGCCCGGGGCCGCGCTGCTCGTCAGCACGGGCGCGGTCGCGGGCGGCTGGCCCGCCGCGGTCGGCGCGTTCTGCGTCGTCGGCGGGCTCGTGCTGCTCACCGCGCTCTGGCCGCGCCTCGGCGACCTCGTCGCCGCGATCCCCACCCCGATCGCCCAGGCGATGCTCGCGGGCGTCCTGCTCACGCTGTGCCTCGCGCCCGTCCGCGCGGTCGTCACGACGCCGCTGCTCGTCGCGCCCGTCGTGCTCACGTGGCTCGTGCTGCTGCGGCTCGCGCCGCGCTGGGCCGCGCCCGCGGCGCTCGCGGTCACGCTCGCGGTCGTCGGGTACGAGGCCGTGGGGAGCGGCACCCTCGCCTGGGCCGACGCCGTCCCCCGCCTCGACCTCACCGCCCCGACGCTGTCGTGGCAGGCGGTCGTCGGGCTCGCCGTGCCGCTCTACGTCGTGACGATGGCGTCGCAGAACGTCCCGGGCGTCGCAGTCATGGCCTCGTTCGGCTACCGCGTGCCGTGGCGCGAGACCATGACCGTCACCGGCCTCGCGACCCTCGCGGGGGCCACCGCGGGCGGGCACGCGATCAACCTCGCGGCGATCTCCGCCGCGCTCGCCGCAGGCCCCGAGGCGCACCCCGACCCCCGACGGCGCTGGGTCGCCGCCCACACCGCGGGCTGGGCCTACCTGGTGCTCGCCGTGGGCTCGGCCGGGCTCGCCGCGCTGGTCGCGGCCGCGCCCGCCGGGCTCGTCGAGGCGGCCGCCGGGCTCGCGCTCGTCGGGACGCTCGGCGCCGCCGTCGCGGGCGCGGTCGCCGAGCCACGGGGCCGTGAGGCGGCCGTCGTGACGTTCCTCGTCGCCGCGAGCGGGACGGTCGTCGCGGGCATCGGCGCCGCGTTCTGGGCCGTGCTCGCGGGCCTCGCCGTCCACGCGGTGCTCACCGTGCGCCGTCGGGCACGCACCCCCGCCACCCCCGAGGCAGCACCCCGATAGCGCGAGGTCGAGGCGTGGTCATGACCACGCCTCGACCTTGGCGGGCCGGGGCTCTACCTCGGCTGGACGACGGCGCCCGTCGGCTCGTCCGTCGGGTGCGGCCCGAGGACGGGCAGGTTGTCGCGGAAGACGTTCGTCGGGTCCACGCGGCGCTTGACCTCGCGCAGCCGCTCCAGGGTCGCGGGCGGGAACGCGTCCGTCACGCGCTCGGTGCGCAGGTCGGTGTCGAAGCTGAGGTACATGCCGTCGAACACGTCGGCGAGCGCGTCCCACCGCGCGTCGAGACGGGACCGGCTCGCCCCCATCGCGACGACCGAGAAGTTCGCGGACCGGTGCGCGTACGCCGTCGCGTCCGCCGGCACGTCCGACGCCGCGCCGCCCGTCGAGCGGATCTGGAAGAAGTACGTGTCCCCGCTCGCGACGAGGCCCGCGAGCCGCGCCGACGCCTCGGGCGTGAGGTGCTCCAGCAGCCCGGACCGCGACACGGGCTCGCCCTGCCCGCCGTGCGGGCCGGGCGGGGGCGCGGAGACGACGGCGTCGTACGGCACGATCTGCGCCGTCGCCCGGGCGAGCAGCGGGGAGATCGCCGCGAACGGCTGGAGCCGCGCAAGGACGGTGTCCGGGTCGTCGGAGTCGACCATCGTCATCGACTGCGCGACGACGGGCTGCCCCGGCCGCGGCCGCCCCACGATCAGGAAGCTCGTCGTGTCTCGGGGCGAGGCCTCCACCGTGGCGCCCCAGCGCTCGAGGAACCCGGCGAGGTCCGACGCGTCGTGCACCATCTGCGCGAACCCCACCGCGGACACCTCGTCCGCGACGAGCTCGAACGACGTGACGATCCCGACCTGCGCCCCGGCGCCGCGCACGGCCCAGAACAGGTCCGTGTTCTCGTCGTCGCTCGCGCGCACGACCGAGCCGTCCGCGAGGACGACCTCGACCGCGCGCACGTGGTCGATCGTCAGGCCGTGCGCCCGCCCGAGGAAGCCGATACCGCCCGCCGTCGCGAGACCGCCCACCCCGACGCCGCCGGAGTCGCCCGACGTGATCGCCCAGCCGCGCGGCGCGAGCGCCGCGGCGACCCCGCCCCAGCGCGCGCCGGGCCGACGCGCACGAGGCGCGCGGCGACGTCGAGCACCTCCACCTGGTCGAGGGCGGCGAGGTCGAGGACGATGCCGCCGTCGTTCGTGGAGCGCCCGCTGATGCCGTGCCCGCCCGAGCGGACGGACAGCGGCACCCGGCGCGTCACCGGCTGGGCGCGCGCGAACGCGAGCGCCTCGACGACCTCCGCGGTGTCGCGCGGGCGCAGCACGAGGCCCGGCGAGCCGCCGCGCAGGTAGTTCGAGCGCACCCCCGCGTACGCGGCGTCGCCCGGCTCGACGGCACGCTCCGCGAGCGCGGCGGGGACGTCGTCGTACGCGATCCCGTCGCGACGCGCGGCCCGCACGGCGAGCGGCACGACGCGCGACGTGTCGGTGCCCCGCTCCGCGCGTGCGGCGTCGACGGCGTCGCGCAGGGCGGGCGCGACCTCGTCCGCGAACCGGCGGGTGGTGCGCTCGTCGTCGGTCGCGAGGATCAGCGTGGAGACGCCCTCGTCGAGGACGAGCGGCAGGAGCCGCTCGAGCCAGGCCGCGGGCGGCCCGGAGAGGTCGGGGGCGCCCCCGAGGCCGGACGCCTCCGGGACCGCGTCGAACGTGCCCGACACGTTGAGCAGGCGCGTCACCTCGCGCGGGTCGCGCCCGACGGCGGCCGCCGCCTCGTCGATGCGCGCGTTGCCCGCGCGCAGCCCGTCGAGGCCCACACGGCCCAGCGACGGGAGCCAGCCGTCGGCCTTCTCCCCGACGAGGCGCAGCATCCGGGGGCCGAGCGCACCCAGCCACAGCGGGATGCGGCGCGTGGTGCCCGGGCCTGGCGTCGCGCCGTCGAGCCGGTGGTGCCGGCCGGGCACGAACAGCTCGCCGTCGCCGTCCTCGCCCCAGATCGCGCGGATCACGTCGATCGCCTCGGCGAGCGCGTCGACGGACTCCCCCGGCGTGAGCCGGCGCGTGCCCATCGCCTCCATGGCGTCCCAGAAGGCCCCCGCCCCGAGGGCGAGCTCGACACGACCGTCGGAGAGCAGGTCCAGGCTCGCCGCCGCGCGCGCCAGGACGGCGGGCGGACGCATCGGGACGTTGACGACGTCGGGCGCGACGTGGATGCGCTCCGTCGCGGACGCGACGTACGACAGCAGCGTCCACGTGTCGAGGAAGCGCGGCTGGTACGGGTGGTCCTGGAACGTCACGAGGTCGTAGCCGGCGTCCTCCGCGACGCGCGCGAGCCCGACCGTCGCCTCCGGGTCCTGCGCCGACGGCGTGACGAACGTGCCCAGCCGGAGCGGGTGGCCGTAGTCGGTCATGCGCGGGCCCCGCCGTCGGCCGGTGCGACCGGTGCCGCGCCGTCGGTCGTGCCGCGCGCCGCGGCGACGAGCTCGCGCGCCGCGGGCGCGACCTCCTGGCCCACGACGGCGAGCGTCGTCGGGTCGTCGCCGCCGACGATCCACGTGGACACGCCGTGCTCGAGCGCCACCTCCGCGACCTGCTCGGCCCACTGCCGCGGCGACCCCTGGAGGAACCCGGCGCCGCCGTCGGCGGTGAACCGCCCGCCGACGTTGAGGAGCCGACGCACCGCGCGCGGGTCGCGGCCCGCCTCCTGCGCGGCGGCGTCGATCGTCGCGTTGCCCTGCGCGAGCGCCTCGAAGCTCTGCAGGTACGCGAGCGACGGGAGCCAGCCGTCGGCCTGCGCGCCGACGAGGCGCAGCATGCGGGGTTTGAGCGCCCCGACCCAGATCTCGACGTCGTGCGCGGGGGCGGGGCCCCGCTTGGCGCCGTCGACGTGGTGGTACGTCCCGCCCACGTCCAGCCGCTCGCGCGTGGTCGTGTCCCACAGCCCGCGGATGACGTCGATGCCCTCGGAGAGCGCGTCGACGGACTGCCCCGGCGTGAGGCGCTCGCCGCCCATCGCGACGATCGGGTCCCAGAACCCGCCCGCGCCCAGGCCGAGCTCGACACGCCCGCCCGACAGCCGGTCGAGGCTCGCGACGGCGCGCGCCAGCACGGCCGGCGGGCGCAGCGGCAGGTTGAGCACGTTGCCCGCGAGGCGGATGCGCTCGGTGCGCGCCGCGACCCACGACAGCAGGGTCCAGGTGTCGAGGAACGCCGCCTGGTACGGGTGGTCCTGGAAGGTCACGAGGTCCAGGCCGACCTCCTCGGACAGCTGCGCGAGCGCGACCGCCTGCTGCGGCGCCGCGGCGGTGGGCGTGACGAAGGACCCGAAGCGCAGGTCGTGGCCGTAGTCGGGCATGGCTCCTCGCGATCTCAAGATACGTTGTTGAGCAGAACATATCGAGAACAGATAGGTGGTGCAACCGCATTCCCGCGGTACCCTGAGCGGATGAGCACGAGCGCGACGACCGCCGCACCCACCGGCCCGGCCGAGCTCCCCGGCCGCCTCGAGGACCTCGGCTGGCACCTCGGCGTCCTGCTGCGCGCCTACCGCGCGACCGTCGAGCAGGCGCTCGACGACGTCCCGCACGGCACGCGCGGCTACCAGGTCCTCGTGACCGTCGCGCAGGGCGACCACCCCACGCAGCTCGCGCTCGCCGAGCACCACGGCATCGACCGCACCGTCATGACGTACCTCGTCGACGACCTCGTCGCGTCCGGCCTCGTCGAGCGGCAGCAGAACCCCGCCGACCGCCGGGCGCGCCGCGTCGTCGCGACGCCCGAGGGCCGCCGTCGTCTCGCGGGGTGGGCCGCCGCCGTGCACGACGCCGAGGAGCAGCTCCTCGACATGCTCTCGCCCGACGAGCGCGGCACCTTCCGCACCCTCATGCGCCGCGTCGCGTGCGACCTCCGCGACATCGACGCCGGCACCGACCCGTGCACCGTCGCCGAGCACACCCTCGGCACCACCACCCCGCCGAGGTAGAGACCCGGTCTACCTCGGGAGCGGGTCAGCAGCGGTGGGTGACGCGTCAGCCTCGGCGAGTGCGGCGTCGGTGCCCTCGGGGTCCCGGCCGCGCAGGGGGTAGAACCAGAAGCACACGAAGGCCAGGGCGGCGATGAGGACGGGGATACCGCCGAGCAGGAGGCGCACGCCCGTCGCGACGCCGTCCGGCTGCACGACGTCGCCGGTGCCCTCGACGTAGCCGCTCGCGGAGAGCACGGCCGCGACGAGGACGGCCTGCACGATCACGGACCCGCGCACGACGAACCCGTTCGCCCCGAAGTACATGCCCTCGCGGCGCAGGCCGGTGCGGCGCTCGTCGTCGTCGATGACCTGCGCGAGCGCGACCTCGAGCACCTGCATGAGCCCGGCCACGCCCACGCCGACGGCCAGGCCCGCGAGCGCGGCGCCGAGCACGGTGGTCGGCACGAGGTAGAGGCACGTCGCGAGCCCGTACACGGCGACGACCCAGAGCATCGTGGAGCGCGGGCCGATGCGGCGCACGACCCACGACCACCCGACGATCGCCGGGATCGCGGCGACGAAGATCGGCGCGAGGAGGAACGTCGCGTCGGCCTCCGCCCCGCCGAGCACGTAGCGCACGTAGAACGGCACGGCGGCGAGCACGATCGCGGTGGTGCTCTGGAGCAGCAGCGACCCGAGCACGTAGGTGACGAACGCGCGGTTCGCGAACGTGTAGCGCAGCTGGGCGCCGAGCCCGACGGCGGCCTCGCGCTCGCGCACCGCCGCGACGTCGACGGGACGCTCGACCATGCCGACGAGGGACCACGCGAAGAACCCGAGGCTCACGACGGCGAGCAGCAGCGCCATCCACGTCCACCCGAGCGTCCCGTACAGCAGCGGGGCGCCGGCGGTGCCGAGGATCATGCCGACGAGGCCGAAGATCTGGCGCGGCGCGTTCCCGCGGGCGCGCTCCGCCGTCGTGCGGAAGATCTCGGGGAACAGCGCCGAGACGTTGAGCACGACGACGACGTACGCGACGTCGTACACGGCGACGACGACGAGGAACCACACGACGAGCCCGGTGGGGCTCAGCGCGGGCGGCATCCACACGAGCGCGAACGCGACGACGAGCGGCACGACGCCGAGCCCGATCCACGGCACGCGGCGGCCCCAGCGGGTGCGGCGCCGGTCGGAGGCCGCGCCGACGAGCGGGTTGAGCACCGCGTTGAGGATGCCGTGCGCGACCATGGCGCCCGCGACCCAGCCGGCGGGCACGCCGAGGTGGTCGACGTAGAAGTAGACGACGAACGCGGAGAACGTCTGGAGCAGCAGGTTCGCGGGGAACGCGGACGCGCCGTAGGCGACGGTCTGCGCGCGCGTGGCCGCGCCGACGAGGCGGCGGTCCCGCACCCGGGCGAGCGCCCCTCCGGTCGGCGCCCCTCCGCTCGGCGCCGTGCCCGACGGCGTCCCGTGCGGCGCGCTCATCGCTCGCCCCGCTGGACCGCGCGCAGGTCGCGCCAGCCGACGCGGACGAGGCCTTCCTCGGCCACCACGGCCGCGACCGCCGGGTCGGCGAGGAGGCGGTGCTCGAACCCGCGCTTCGGCGCGGCGTAGTCGGCGACGTCGCCGAGCTCGTCGTCGTCGAGCATGGGGTGCAGGTAGATCTCGGTGACGCCGGGCGGCACGCGGCGCAGCAGGTCGAGGAAGCCGTCACGGACGTCCTCGTAGCCCTCCGCGTCGTCCGTGCCCTCGCCGGCGAGCTCGAACGGGTGCGTCCACAGGCGGTCGACGAGCACGACCCCGAGCGCGTCGGCCGCCGCGGTCGCCTCGTCGAGGAGCGGCTGGAAGTCGCCGGGCGGCAGGAGCATCCCGTCGGTCGTGCGCGGCAGGCGGAACGGCAGCCCGTGCCGGGCCGCGAGCTCGAACACCTGCGGCAGGAACGAGCGCCCCGTCTCGAGCCCGTAGACCGAGCCCATGTGGTTGTCGAGGTGCGAGACGTCGACCCCGGCGGCGAGCGCCGCGTCGAGCTGCGCCGCGAGCTCGGCCGCGACGTCCTCGGCGCGCGCCTGCTGCTCGACGGTGCGGACGTCGCGCGGGAAGTACCCCGCGGCGTCGACGAGCGAGGTCCCCGCCCCCGTGAGGGGCCGCCACCGGTAGCGCGTCCACTCGCTCGTGAGCACGAGGTGGACGCCGACGTCGACGGGGTGCGCCGCGGCGAACGCGAGCGCGTCCGGCGCCCAGCCGCACGGCACCATGACGGTCGCGGAGTCGAGGTGCCCCGCGAGGAGCAGCTCCGAGATCGCGCGGTTCGCCGCCCGGCACATGCCGTAGTCGTCGGCGTTGAGGATCACGGCGCGCGCGTCGCCCGCGAGGCCCAGCCGGGACACCAGGTCCGACGGCGGCCCTCCCGCCGCGGGCGTCGTCACGACGCGGCCTCCGCGTGCTCGTCGTCGGCCTCGCCGCTCTCGCCCGGTGCCGAGTGGGCCGCGGCGGCGCGGAACACCTCGTCGCGCAGGGCGTCGCTCGCGGACCGGGCCGCGCCCACGACGACGGCGTCGCTCGTGAGCTCCGACGGGACGACCCGCACGGGCAGCACGGCCAGCTTCTCGCCGAGGAACCGCTGCACGCGCTCGGCGATCGGGGGGCGCGCGGCGTGGTTGGTGAGGACGAAGAGCTCCGGCTCGACGACGAGCGCGACGGCCGCCGCCACGACGCCGATGCGCTCCGCGACCTCGTCCAGCACGTCGCCGGACGCGCCGTCGCCCTGCGCGGCGCGGTCCACGATGTCCTTGACCGCGATGTCGTCCGGGAGGCCGTTCTCCTTGGCGATCGCCGCGATCGACGACGCCCCGAGCGTCTCCGAGCCGAGCGACCGGCCGGGGTGCGGGAGGAACGACACCTCGCCCGCGCCGCCCGCCGCGCCGCGGTGCAGACGGCCGTCGAGGACGAGACCGGCGCCGAACCCGTCGCCGAGCCCCAGCACGACGAACGTCCGGACGCCGGCGGCGACGCCGTCGCGCTGCTCCGCGATCGCCGCGAGGTTGAGGTCGTTCTCGAGCGTCACCGGGCAGCCGAGCGCATCGACGAGGGCGTCGTGGAGGTCCGTGCCGCCCTTCTCGAAGCCCGGCACCCGGCGGATCGTCGCGTGGTCCGGGCTGACGATCGACGGCACCGCCGCGACGGCGCGCGTCACCTCGACGGTCGCTCCCTCGGGCAGCCGGGCCTGGACGTCGGTGACGCACGCGCGGGCGAGCTCGGCCGCGGCACGGGCGCGCGCCGTCGGGGTCGGGCGGACGTCGCGCCGCTCGGCGCGGGCACGGACCGCTCCCGTGACGTCGACGAGCGCGACCCGCACGCGGTCGCGCGCGACGTCGACCCCCAGCCCGAACGCGTAGTCCGGGTCGACCCGGTACAGCGTCGCGGCCGGGCCGCGACGGTCCCGGTCGAGCCCCGCCTCCGTGACGACGCCCGTCGCCTCGAGCGCGCGCAGGGTCTGCGCGACGGTCGTCTTCGACAGACCGGTCGCCGCGACGACGTCGGGGCGCGCGACCTGCGCGCCGGTGCCGAGCACGTCGAGCACGGCGCGCGCGTTGAGGGTGCGCAGGAGGGCGGGGGTTCCGGCGGGAGTGGTGTCCATCTGGTCTCCGTCGAGCAGTGGGTGGTCGAGCAGACATGTCCGGGCCGAGCAGGTAGGGCGGGAAGTTCCCTACCCGCCGGAGACTAACCGCGCCGCCTGTGGTTGTCGACGGCGGCCGCCGCGCGTCTCCCACCCTGTAGCGTGACGTCGTGATCCGCCGAGCCCTCGCCCGCGCCTTCTGGGCGACCAGCCGGTGGAGGCTGCGCTCGCAGCCGTACGACACGAACCGGCCCACCCTCCTCGTCGGAGCCCCGCACACGTCGAACTGGGACTTCGTGCTCATGCTCGCGATCGCGTGGAGCACGGGCATCCACGTGCGCTGGCTGGGCAAGCACACGCTCTTCGCCGGTCCCGCGGGTCCGGTCATGCGCGCGCTGGGCGGCATCCCCGTCGACCGGCGCGACCCGAGCCGGGTCGTGACCGACGTCGTCGGCCGCCTCCGGGCGGGCGAGGTCTTCTCGCTCGTCGTCACGCCCGAGGGCACGCGCGGCGCGGGGTCGTACTGGAAGTCGGGGTTCTACCGGATCGCGCGCGAGGCGCACCTGCCGGTCACGCTCGGCTACGTGGACCGCACCACGATGACGACGGGCCTCGGCCCGACGATCGACCTCACCGGCGACGTGCGCGCCGACATGGACGTCGTGCGCGCGTTCTACGCCGACAAGTCGGGCCTCCGGCCCGCGCTGCGCACCGAGCCGCGCCTGCGCGAGGAGGACGCGCCCGCCTGACGGGCCGCGACCCCGGACGCCGTCCCGCACGCCGTCCCCCGCGGGGGCGCACCGGGCCGTCCGGCGCCCGCGCTCTCGGACGCTCGTTCAGCTTCGGGCCACCGCCACGTCCGGTGCCCCGGCACCCTACGTAGTCCCCACACTCTTCACCCGCCGGACGGATGCCCGAGGCACCTCGAGCGGGGGTCCCGGACCCCGGTCGAGCCGCACGAAGACGCCCTCCGCGGGACGTCGCGTACGGGACATCCCGTACTCCGGGGCGGCCCTGCGTAGGCGTTGGAGCCTCGTCCTCCACCTGCTTACGGTCCCCCTCGTCACGGTCGACGGTGCGGGCTCCGCACGACGTCGGCCCTCCCCGACACAGGAAGCGAGTCCCCCGATGAAGCGACTCCGCGCGGCGCTCCTCGCCGCCGTCGTGGGCGCGACCGCGATCATCGCCCCGATCGCGATCGCCCCCAGCGCCTCGGCGCACGGCTGGATCACCTCTCCCCCCAGCCGGCAGGACAACTGCGCGAAGGGCACCACGTCCTTCGACTGCGGTTCCATCAAGTACGAGCCGCAGTCCGTCGAGGCCCCCAAGGGCTCGATGAAGTGCTCCGGCGGCAGCGGCTACGCGATCCTCGACGACGCGAGCAAGCCCTGGCCCCGCACGACCACGGGCCGCGACGTGACGTTCCAGTGGAACCTCACGGCGAACCACGCCACGAGCGTGTGGGAGTACTTCGTCGACGGCCAGCTCTTCGCGACGTTCGACGGCGGCGGCGTCCAGCCCCCCAAGAACATCTCGCACACCCTGAAGGGCCTGCCGCTCGGCAACCACACGATCCTCGCGCGCTGGAACGTGTCGAACACGGTCAACGCGTTCTACAACTGCGTCGACCTGACCGTCACGGCCGACGGCACCAACCCCGGCGGGGGCACCCCCGGCGGCGGCACGCCCGAGCCGGGCACCCCGGGCGGCGGCAACCCCGGCGGCGGCACGCCGGGCACCTGCGCGGACCCGGCGTGGGCCTCGACGTCGACCTACACGGGCGGCGCGAAGGTCTCCTACGCGGGCAACGTGTACGAGGCGAAGTGGTGGACGCAGAACAACGTCCCCGGCTCCGAGGCATGGGGCCCGTGGAAGCTGATCGGCGCCTGCTGACCTGCTGAACCCCGCGACGGCGGGTGGTCTCGTCCGACGGGCGAGACCACCCGCCGTCGTGCGTCGCCGACCCCGGCGACGAGGGCGCGCCCGGCGCGCGTACGCGGAAGCACGTACGGGCTTTGCCCAATTGTCCGGCTCTCCGCCCGTTTCGTAGCGTCGAGGTGCCCGATCCGAGAAGCGGCCCGCGAGGAAGCGCGCCGCAGGACCCATGCACCACCGGATGGAGAGCGAGACATCTCATGCGAAGACTGAGAGCGGTACTCCTGGCAGCCGTCGTCGGCGCGGTCGCGATCATCGCGCCCGTGGCCGTCGCGCCCAGCGCGAGCGCCCACGGCTGGATCACGTCGCCGCCGAGCCGGCAGGACCACTGCGCGAAGGGCACGACGTCCTTCGACTGCGGCTCGATCAAGTACGAGCCCCAGTCCGTCGAGGCGCCCAAGGGCTCGATGCAGTGTTCGGGCGGCAGCGGCTTCAGCATCCTCGACGACGCGAGCAAGCCCTGGCCGCGCACGCAGACCGGCACGTCGGTCACGTTCCAGTGGAAGCTCACCGCGGCGCACAACACGAGCACGTGGGAGTACTTCGTCGACGGCGTGCTGTTCAAGACGTTCAACCAGAACGGCGCGCAGCCGCCCAGCAACATCTCCCACACCCTGACGGGCCTGCCCGAGGGCAACCACACGATCCTCGCGCGCTGGAACGTGTCGAACACGGTCAACGCGTTCTACAACTGCGTCGACCTGAAGATCGGCAGCGGCGGGACCGACCCGGGCAACCCGGGGAACCCCGGCAACCCCGGGAACCCGGGCAACCCCGGCACGTGCTCGGCTCCGGCGTGGTCGGCGAGCGCCGCCTACGTCGGCGGGGCGAACGTCTCGTACTCCGGCCGCAACTACCAGGCCAAGTGGTGGACGACGGGCGAGAACCCGTCGCAGAGCGGCCAGTGGGGCGTCTGGAAGGACCTCGGGGCCTGCTGACGCACTGATCCCGGGAGCGATCCCCGGAACCGTCCAGGGAGCCGTCCCGACAGCACTGCCGACGGCCGGCGGACGCGTGCACGCACGCGACCGTCGGCCGTCGCGCGCGACGGGCGCGGTCCGCGGGTCAGAGGCGCCCGGAGGTCAGCCCCGTCCCCGCAGCCGGTCGAGGTCGCGGCGCTCGCGCTTCGTGGGACGGCCCGCGCCGCGGTCGCGGACGGCGACGCGCACGGTGAGCTCGCGCGGCGGCGGGGGCGGGCTCTGGTCGTCGACCGCCTGCGCGGCGAGGGTGGCGGACACCCGCTTCACGAGCACCTTCTCGACGACGAGGATCCGCTCCACGGGGCCGCCCCGCACGACGACGCGGTCCTTCACCTTCACGCTCGTCGCGGGCTTCGCGCGCTCGCCGTTGACGCGCACGTGCCCGGCCTTCACGGCGGCCGTCGCCTGCGAGCGGCTCTTGAACACGCGGACGGCCCAGAGCCAGCTGTCGACGCGCGCGCTCGTCGCCTCGGTCGTCACCACCCTCCGAGCCTACGAGACCGCGCGGGGCGCGGTACCGGCGGGTCCGTGCGGCCCGCAGACCGCCGTCGGCGTGCGAGAACCGGGCACCCGTGCCACGGTGGTGGCAGGTCATTCGGGGCAAGAGTCCTTTTGGCCGGATCTGTCCCTACGGGAAACGGAGACGTGACATGGGCATCATCGGCTGGATCCTCATCGGCCTCATCATGGGTGCCATCGCCCGCGCGATCGTGCCGGGCAAGCAGAAGGGCGGCTGGATCGTCACGCTGCTGCTGGGCATCGTGGGCGCCCTGCTCGGCGGGTTCATCGCCTCGGCGGTGTTCGGCACCGACGTCAACGAGGAGTTCTTCGACCTCGGCACGTGGGGCTTCGCGCTCATCGGCTCCATCATCGTGGTGTTCATCTGGTCCTGGTTCACCAACCGCAAGCGCGCCTGACGGCGTCGGCCGCACCGGCGGCCCGCTTCCTCGGACGGCCCGGTCCCCTCAGGGGGACCGGGCCGTCCGTGCGTCCCCGGGCGTATTGCCGTGGACGTGCCGCCCGTGCGCCGGACACGCTGGACCCATGAGCGCCGTCGCCCCTCCCGTCCCGGACGTCTCCCTCCCGCGCGGGTACACGCTCGTCGAGGCCCCGCACCCCGCGTCGCTCGACGCGCCCGAGGCGTGGGCCTACCTCGCCGTCGCGGACGTCGGCCGCGAGCACGAGCTCGAGGTGCACGGCTACGACGACCTCGCGCTGCCGCCCCGCGAGATCTTCACGGGCATGGCCCACCAGGAGTACGCGACGAAGCGCCGGTTCGTCGTCGTGCGCGCCGCCGCGGCCGCCGCGTGGCACGAGCAGGGCGTCCCGCCCGCGGTCGCGGACGTCGTCGCGCACCTCTTCGTGACGCGCCCGGTCACGAGCAACGAGCACCTGGGCGAGTCCTACGCCGTCGTGCGTCCCGCCGAGCGCGGCCGCGGCGTGGGGGGCGCGCTGCTCGCGCTCGGCGAGCGCCTGAACCTCGACGCGGGGCGCACCGTGCTCTTCTCGGACACGAACCACGGGGAGGAGCCGCCGCCCGGTCCGGGTGCGCTCGAGGCCACGACGGGCGCGGGCCGGGTCCCCGCGGACGCCCCGGGGCCGCGCTTCCTGCGCGCGCACGGGTACGTGCTCGAGCAGGTCGAGCGGCACTCGGTGCTGGACCTCCCGGTCGCGCCCGCGGCCCTCGACGCGCACCGCGACGACGCCCGGGCCGCGGCGGGCAGCGACTACCGCCTGCACACCTGGACCGACGAGGTGCCGGCGGCCTGGGCCGACCAGGTCGCGGTCCTCTTCACACGCATGAGCACCGACGCGCCCACGGGCGGCGTCGACTACGGCGAGGACCCGTGGGACGCGCGGCGCGTGCGGACGTGGGTGCAGCAGCAGGCGGAGAACGACGACGCGTTCCTCGTGTGCGCCGCCGAGCACGTGCCGTCGGGCACGCTCGCGGCGTTCACCGTGCTCGTCCACCCGCGCGGGCGCGAGGACTTCGCGATCCAGGAGGACACGCTCGTGCTGCGCGAGCACCGCGGGCGCCGGCTCGGGATGCTCGTCAAGGTGGCCAACCTGGACGCGCTCGCGGCGCAGCGCCCCGGCACCCGACGCGTCCACACGTGGAACGCGCAGGAGAACGACCACATGCTCGCGATCAACGTCGCGCTCGGCTTCCGCCCCGCGGGCGTCTGGGCCGCGTGGCAGCGCAGGACGACCCCGGAGGACGGCGAGTGACCGCACCGCACGCAGGACCGACCGTCTCCGGCGCCCGCGACGGGCGCGTGCGCATCGAACCCGTGCCGGGGCACCTCGACGGGCCCGACGCCTGGGCCGTCCACGGCACGGTCCGGGTGGGCGACGCGATCGACCGCGCGATCCACGGCCACACCGACCTCGCGCTCGACGCGGCGACGGTCGCGTCCACCGTCGCCAGCGCGGGCTACCGCCGCGTGCTGCGGTGGGTCGCGGTGCTCGACGACGCCCCGCACGGCACGACCCCCCGGCCGGAGGACGTCGTCGGACGGTCGATGGTGGCGCTCCCGCAGCAGGGCAGCACGCACACGGCGCTCGTCTACGTGGGCGTGGACCCGGCGCACCGGCGCCGCGGCGTCGGCACCGCGCTGTGGGAGGCGGCGCTGGAGGTCGCGCGCGCGGAGGGCCGGCGGGTGGTCCAGTCCGACTCGTCGTTCACCCCGGAGCCGCCGCCCGGCCCGGACGCGATCGAGGCGCCCACGGGCAGCGGCCGGGTGCCCGCCCACGACGACGCGACGACCTTCGCGCTGCACCGCGGCTTCACGCTCGAGCAGGTGATGCGGCACTCCGTGCTCGCGCTCCCGGTGCCGCCGGCCGTCCTCGACCCGCTGCGGGCGGCGGCGGCGACGCGGGCGGCCGGGTACCGCGTGCACGTGTGGACGGACGAGGTCCCCGAGGAGTGGCTCGACCAGCTCGCGGTGCTCGAGACGCGCATGAGCACCGACGCCCCGAGCGGCGGCCTCGACCTGGCGGAGGACCCGTGGGACGCGGAGCGCTTCCGGACCTTCTCCCGGGAGATCCACGCCCGCGGCCGCGGCTACGTCGTCGCCGCGGCGGAGGACACGACGTCGGGCACGCTCGCGGCGTTCTCGATGGTCGCGTACCCCCGCGACCGGCCCGAGGTCGTCTTCCAGGAGGACACGCTCGTGCTCAGCGAGCACCGCGGGCGCAGCCTGGGCCTGCTCGTCAAGGTCGCCGTGCTCGACGAGCTGGCGCGCAGCCGGCCGTCGGCACGCCGCGTGCACACGTGGAACGCCGAGGAGAACCGGCACATGCTCGCGATCAACGTCGCGCTGGGCTTCGCACCCGCGGGCGTCGAGGCGGAGTGGCAGCTCGTGCTCGACACCTCCCCCGGCCCTGCGCCGGGACCGGTGCCCGCGCCGGAGCCCGGCAGCGCGCCCTGACCCCGGGGGTCGCCGCGACCCGACCGCTCAGCGGATGCCGTCGAGGAAGCGGATCACCCGCTCGGTGACGAGCGCGGCGGCCTCCGGCTCGTACGACGGCAGGCTCGGGTCCGTGAAGAGGTGGCGGTCGCCGGGGTAGACGAACAGCTCGGCGTCGGGCGTGGACTCCACGAGCTCGCGCGCGGCGTCGAGGTCGCCCTCGCCCGCGAACGACGGGTCCGCGGCCATGCCGTGCACCTGGACGGGCACGGCGTCGGGCCACGCGTCGCCGAACTCGGAGACGGGCACGCACGCCTCGAGGAGCACCGCGCCCTTGGCGCCCGGCTGCGTCTGGGCGAGCATCTGGGCGGGGAGGACGCCGAGGGAGACCCCGGCGTAGACCACGCCCGCGTCGTAGCCGTCCGCGGCCGCCCGGCCGCGCTCCAGCACCGTCCCGAAACCGAGCTCCTGGACGTGCGCCATGCCCTCGTCGAGGGTCGCGAACGTGCGCCCCTCGAAGAGGTCCGGCGTGTGCACGACGTTCCCGGCGCCGCGCAGCGTCTCCGCGAGCGTCCGCACGCCCTCCGTCAGTCCCTGCACGTGGTGGAACAGCACGACCTCCGCCATGGTCCCTCCTCCGATCGTCGCTCGTGGGCCGTGCGACGGCGTCGCCGCCCGGTGCGCGCCCGACGGCGCACGACCCCCATCGTCGCGCGAGGCGCCCACGCGCGCCCGGGGTCCAGGGACCTGCGACGGCCGTTCGTCAGGCCGCCGGACCATGGACCGCGGGACGGTCGGGGTGGGCGAGGGCCGACGTCGGTCAGTAGTTTGGTGGTCATGACCTCGCAGCCCGTGCCGCCCCCGATCGACCCCACCACCACGCCGTCCTGGACCGCGCTGACCGTGCACCGCGACACCGTGGAGCCGGACCTGCGCACCTGGTTCGCGGCCGACCCGGACCGCGCGCGCCGCCTCACGCACCAGGCGGCCGACCTCACGGTCGACCTGTCGAAGAACCTCGTCACCGACGAGACGCTCGAGCTGCTCGTGCGGCTCGCCGAGGAGGTCCACCTCGACGACCGCCTCGAGGCGATGTTCACGGGCGAGCACATCAACGTCACGGAGGACCGCGCCGTCCTGCACACGGCCCTGCGCCGGCCGACCCCGCTGGGCGATGACGAGCACCTCGTCGTCGACGGGCAGGACGTCGACGCGGACGTGCACGCGGAGCTCGCCAAGGTCTACGCGTTCGCGGACGAGGTCCGCTCGGGCGAGTGGACGGGCGTCACCGGCGAGCGCGTGCGCACGGTCGTGAACATCGGCATCGGCGGCTCCGACCTCGGGCCGGTCATGGCGTACGAGGCGCTGCTCCCGTACAAGCACGAGGACATCGAGGTCCGCTTCGTCTCGAACATCGACCCGACGGACGTCGCGGAGAAGACGGCGGGCCTCGACCCGCGCACCACGCTGTTCATCGTCGCGTCGAAGACGTTCGGCACGCTCGAGACCCTGACCAACGCGCGCCTCGCGCGCGACTGGCTGTGGACGGAGCTCGCGGCGGTCGGCGCGATCGAGGACACGGACGAGGCCCGGCAGGCCGCCGTCGCGCAGCACTTCGTCGCCGTCTCGACCGCGCTCGACAAGGTCGCGGCCTTCGGGATCGACCCGGCGAACGCGTTCGGGTTCTGGGACTGGGTGGGCGGGCGCTACTCCGTCGACTCCGCGATCGGCACGTCGCTCGCGATCGCGATCGGCCCGGACCGGTTCGCCGAGCTGCTCGCAGGCTTCCACGCGATCGACGAGCACGTGCGCCGCACGCCGTTCGAGCGCAACGTCCCGGTCCTCATGGGGCTGCTCAACGTCTGGTACGTGAACTTCCTCGACGCGCACACGCACGCCGTGCTCCCGTACGCGCAGTACCTGCACCGCTTCCCCGCCTACCTCCAGCAGCTCACCATGGAGTCCAACGGCAAGCGCGTGCGCTGGGACGGCTCCCCCGTGACCACGGAGACGGGCGAGATCTTCTGGGGCGAGCCGGGCACGAACGGCCAGCACGCGTTCTACCAGCTCATCCACCAGGGCACGCGTCTCATCCCGGCCGACTTCATCGCGGTCGCGAACCCCGCGCACCCCCTCGTCGACGCGGTGGGCGACGGCGGCGCGGTGCAGCCCGGCGCGGACGTGCACGGCCTGTTCCTCGCGAACTTCTTCGCCCAGACGAAGGCGCTCGCGTTCGGGAAGACGGCGGACGAGGTCCGCGCCGAGGGCACCGCGGAGCACCTCGTGAGCGCCCGCACGTTCCCGGGCAACCGCCCGACGACGTCGATCCTCGCGCCCGCGCTCACGCCGTCGGTCCTGGGCCAGCTCATCGCGCTCTACGAGCACATCACGTTCGTGCAGGGCGTCGTGTGGGGCATCGACAGCTTCGACCAGTGGGGCGTCGAGCTCGGCAAGAAGCTCGCGCTCGAGATCGCGCCGGCCGTCGCGGGCGACGAGGACGCCCTCGCCGCGCAGGACCCGAGCACCGCGGCCCTCATCGACCGCTACCTCGACCTGCGCGGCTGACCTGCGCCCCGCCCGAGCACGGGGACGACCGTGCTCGGGCGGCTCGTGGGAGCCGTCGTGCCCCCACGGGATCGGGCCCGCGCACCCGCCCGCCCGCGCCCGCGGCCTGTGTCGTCCGCCTCACGCCGCGGACGTGTCACGAGGTCGGGGCGCCGTGCGCGCGACCGTCCGTCCACAGCCGCGCTGCGAGCGCCCGCGCCCTGCGTACACTGGCGGGCGCGCGACCGCCGCGAGCCCGTTCGGCGTCGCTCTCACCGTGGAAGGAACCCCGATGGCCGACGCCGCCACCCCCGAGACTCTTGCTCAGACCCTGATCGAGCACGCCGACGCCGTGCGCAGCGCGTGGCTGGAGGCCGCGGCCCACGAGCTCCACGGCCGCACCTCGCGGGGCGAGCTCGAGCGGGAGCAGGGCGAGATCCTCGACGCGCTCCTCGACGGCCTGCGCTCCGGCGGCGTCTCGCTCGCCGAGCCGGCGTTCGACCAGCTCCGGGGCATCCTCGCGGACGTGTCGTCCGCACGTGCCCGCCTCGGCTTCACGCCCCGCGAGACCGCGATCGGCGTGTTCGCGCTCAAGGAGGGCCTGTACCGGCTCGACTCCGCGACCGGCGCCGACACGGACGTGACCCCGCTGCTGCGCCTCGTCGACCAGCTCGGGCTCTTCACGTTCGAGACGTTCGCAGCCGCGCGCGAGGGGATCATCGCCGAGCAGGCCGAGCAGCTGCTCGAGCTCTCGACCCCCGTGGTCAAGCTCTGGGAGGGCATCGTCGCGGTGCCGCTCGTGGGGACGCTCGACTCCGCGCGCACCCAGGTCGTCATGGAGAAGCTGCTCAACACGCTCGTCGACACGGGCAGCGAGCACGCGATCATCGACATCACGGGCGTGCCCGCGGTGGACACCCAGGTCGCGCAGCACCTGCTCAAGACGGTCGTCGCGGCGCGCCTCATGGGCGCCGAGTGCACGATCAGCGGCATCCGCCCGCAGATCGCGCAGACGATCGTCGCGCTCGGCATCGAGTTCGGCGACATCCGCACGCGCGCGACCCTCGCCGACGCCCTCGTCGACGCGCTCCGCGCGAGCCGGGACACCCGCCGGGCCGGGCTCCCCGCATGACCGACGGCGTCCCCATCCTCAAGATCGGCTCGACGCTCCTCGTCTCGATCCAGATCGACCTCCAGGACGACACGGCGCTGCAGCTCCAGGAGGACCTCGCCCAGCGGATCACCGACACCGGTGCGCGCGGCGTGATCATCGACATCTCCGGGCTGGAGATCGTCGACTCGTTCATCGGCCGCATGCTCGCGTCGGTCGCCGGCATCTCGCACGTGCTCGACGCGACGACGGTCGTCGTGGGCATGCGCCCGGCCGTCGCCATCACCATGGTCGAGCTCGGCCTGTCGCTCGGCGACGTCCGCACCGCGCTGGACGTCGAGCGCGGCCTCGCGCTCCTCGCCCCCGAGGAGCGGTCCGCCGAGGACGTGCTCCTGGCCGCCGCCGAGCGCGAGGAGAGATGACCACCACCACCCCGCCGCCGTCGACCGCGGAGCGCGTGCCCGTGCGCACCGACTCCGACGTCGTCAAGGTGCGCCAGCTCGTCCGGTCGCTCGCGCAGCAGGCGCGCCTCTCGCTCGTGGACCAGACGAAGCTCGTGACCGCGGCGAGCGAGCTCGCGCGCAACACCCTCGTGTACGGGGGCGGCGGCGAGGCCGAGGTGCAGCTCGTGACGGAGGGAGCGCGGACGGGCGTCCGCGCCGTCTTCTCGGACGAGGGGCCGGGCATCCCCGACCTCGACCTCGCGCTCACCGACGGCTGGACCAGCGGCGGCGGGCTCGGGCTGGGGCTCTCGGGGTCGCGACGCCTCGTCCAGCACTTCGCGATCGACACCTCGCCGGGCGTGGGCACGCGCGTCGAGATCGCGACCTGGTCGCGATGACCTCGGAGGACACCGACCGCCCCGACGGGCGCCGCACGCTCGTCGAGGACGGCACCTGGTACACCGTGGACCACCCGTCCGCGGTCGGCAGCGTGCGCCGCGGCGCGAGCGTCGCCGCCCGCAACCTCGGCCTCGACGACGAGCGCGCGGCCGAGGTGGGCCTCGTCGTCTCCGAGCTCGCGACCAACCAGTGCCGCCACGCCGGTGGCGGCTCGGTGCTCGTCCGCGTCCGGCGCACCGGCGACGAGGCCGCGCTCGACGTGCTCGCCGTCGACTCCGGCCCGGGCATGCGGGACATCACCGCGGCGATGCGCGACGGGGTCTCGAGCCGCGGCACGCTCGGCATCGGCCTCGGCACCCTGCCCCGCCTCGCGTCGGCGTGGGACGCGTGGACGTCGCCCGGGCAGGGGACGGTCATCGCGGCGACGTTCGTCGCGCACGGCGCGACCACCGACCTCGCGGCGCCCACGGGCGTGACCCGCCCCATGACCGGGCAGGACGTGTGCGGCGACGCCCTCGCGGTGCGCCACGACGACGGCGTGCCGAGCCTCCTCGTCGCCGACGGGCTCGGTCACGGACCGCTCGCCGCGGCGGCCTCCGGGGCCGCGGTGCGGGCCTTCCTCGACGCGCCTCCCGGCAGCCCGGTCGCGCTCCTCGAGCGCGTGCACGGCGCCCTCGGCGGTACCCGGGGCGCCGCCGTCTCCGTCGTCCGGGCGTCGGACGGCGTGCTGCGGTGCGCCGGGCTCGGCAACATCGCCGGGACGGTCCACGGCACGCGGTCGCGCGGGCTCGTGAGCCACCCCGGCATCGCCGGGACGCGCGGCCGCCCGCTGCGCGAGACGACGTACCCCGTCGAGCCGGGCGACGTCGTCGTGCTGCACAGCGACGGGCTGACGGCCCGGTGGTCGCTCGCCGACTACCCGGGCCTCGCCGTCCGGTCCCCTCTCGTCGTCGCGGGCGTCCTGCTCCGTGACCACGCCGTGCGCCGCGACGACTCGTGCGTGGCGGTGCTGCCGATCCCCCGGGAGGCCGCGTGAGCACCACCCTCCTCATCACCCAGCTGCGCTCGGACTCCGACGTGCTCGCGCTGCGCCGGGCCGGGCGCGAGATCTGCCGCCTGCTCGGCCTGGACACGCAGGACCAGGTGCGCGTCGCGACGGCGCTGTCCGAGATCGGGCGGTCCGCGGTCGGCTCCGGCACGGCCGACGTCGTCGTGGGCGTCCTGCCCGGTCTCCCGCAGGCCACGCTGCGTGCCGAGATCGTGGCGGGGACGCCGTTCCTCGTCGAGGGCGACTCGAGCGACGGCGGTGTCCCGGCCGCCCGACGGCTCGTCCCCGGCCTGCAGGTCGACCCGACGGGCACGCGCGTGCTGCTCACCAAGGCCCTGCCCGCGACCGCGCGCACGGACGAGGCGACGCTCGCGGGCGTGCGCCGGTCCACCGCCGCCGCGCACGTCGCCGACGCGAGCGACGAGGTGCGCGTGCAGAACGCCGAGCTCGTGCGGACGCTCGACGAGCTGACGCGTCAGCAGGACGAGCTCCGACGCTTCAACGAGGAGCTGGAGGAGACGAACCGCGGGGTCCTCGCGATGTACGACCAGCTCTCGGCGGAGCTCGAGGAGACCAACACCGGCGTCGTCGCGCTGTACGCCGAGCTCGACGAGCGCGGCCGCGAGCTCGCCGCCGCGAACGAGGCGAAGACCCGCTTCCTGCGGAACGTCAGCCACGAGCTGCGCTCGCCCGTGAACTCGATCATCGGCCTCACCTCGCTCCTCACGGACTCCCACCTCGACGCCGACCAGACGCAGCAGGTCGGGTTCCTGCGCGAGAGCGCGACGACGCTGCTCACGCTCGTCGACGAGCTGCTCGACCTCGCGCGCGCCGAGGCGGGCCACGACGACGTCGAGCCCACGCCCGTCGACCTCGGGGCGCTGCTCGACGAGCTGCGCGGCACGACGCTGCCGCTCGTCCGGTTCGGCGTCTCCCTGCGGGTCGCGGCCGAGCCGGGCCTGACCCTCGTGACGGACCGCCGGCTGCTGTCCCGCGTGCTGCGCAACCTGCTGACGAACGCGGTGAAGTTCACGGACGAGGGCGAGGTCGTGCTGCGGGCCGCGGCCGACGGCGACGTCGTGCGGTTCGACGTGCGCGACACGGGTCTGGGGATCCCCGCCGACCAGCTCGACGCCGTGTTCGAGGAGTTCGTCCAGGTGCCGAACCGCCTGCAGCCGACCGTCCGCGGCACGGGCCTGGGCCTGCCGTACGCGCGCCGCACGTCGGAGGCGCTCGGCGGCACGCTCGTCGCGACGTCGCGCCCGGGCGCCGGGAGCGTCTTCACGCTGCGCCTCCCGTCGCTCACGGCGGCTCCCGAGGACGCCCCCGCCGCGCGCCCGGAGCCCGAGGAGACCCCCGTGCGCGACACCCCGCTCGGGCACGTCCTCGTCGTCGACGACGACCGCGCCTACGCGTCGGTCGTCGCCTCGATGCTCCGCGACGCCGCCGCGCGCGTCAGCGTCGCGCACGACGCCACGCACGCGCTCGCGCTGCTGCACGACGGCCCGGCCGACGTCGCGCTCCTCGACGTGTGCCTCCCCGGCACGGACGGCCTCGCGCTGCGGTCGCGGATCCGCGACGTGCACCCGGGCACCGCGGCCGTGCTCATGTCGAGCGCCCCGCCGCCGCCCGGCATCGGCGACGTGCCGTTCCTCGCGAAGTCCGAGATCGACCGCGACCGCCTCGTGGCGGCCCTGGGGCGCGAGGTGCGGAGCCGATGAACGCCGACCGCACCGTGCTCGTCGTCGACGACACGCCCGCGCACCGGTACGTCATGGCGAGCTGGCTGCGGCGGGCCGGCTTCGGCGTCGTCGAGGCCGGGACCGGCCGCGACGCGCTCGCGCACGCCACGACCCCGGTCGACGCCGTCGTGCTCGACGTGAACCTGCCGGACCTCTCGGGCCGCGAGGTGTGCCGCCTCCTCAAGAGCGACCCCGCGACCGCGCACCTCCCGGTGCTGCACGTCTCCGCGACCGACGTCGACGCCGCCGCGCGGACGGCCGGGCTGGAGGGCGGCGCGGACGCCTACCTGCCCGAGCCGCTCGACCGGGACGAGTTCCTCGCGACGATCAGCGCGCTGTGCCGGCGCGTCGACGCGCAGCGCGGGGCCGGGCGCACCGCCCGCCGCCTGGAGGCGCTCACCGACGCGCTCGTCCCCCTGCACGAGGCGCGCTCGCCCGAGGCCGTCGCCGACCACGCCGCCCGGGGCGCGTGCGCCGTCCTCGGCCGCGCCGTGATCTCGATGGTCGTCGCCGACGCCGGGGTCGTGCTGCGCTCCGTCTGCGCCGCGGACGGAGCCGCGCTCGTGCGCGGTCGCGGCCCGACGGCGGTCCTCCCGCCCGCCGGGGCGTCGACGGCCGTGTTCGGCCCCGACGAGGTGCCCGCGCCGTGGCAGCCGCTCTTCCGTGAGGCGGGGGTCGGGCCGTCGGCGTGGTACACGTTCTGGCTCGAGGACGCCTCGGGGGCGCTCGTCGGCGGCCTGGGCATCGAGGTCGGCGACGAGCCGCTGTCCGAGGAGGAGCAGGAGGCCGCCGCGCGCTTCACGGAGGCCGCGACGGTCGCCCTGTCGAACCTGCGCACCTTCACGGAGGAGCACCGGATCGCCCTCGCGCTCCAGCGCGCGCTCCTGCCGTCCGGGCTCCGGGTGAGCGGCGGCGTCGAGGTCGTCGCACGCTACGAGGCGTCGGACGCGCGGCTCGACGTCGGCGGCGACTTCTACGACGCGTTCGACCTCCCGGACGGGCGCGTGGCCGTCGTCATCGGCGACGTCCAGGGCCACTCCCTGCGCGCGGCGACCGTGATGGCGGAGGTGCGGGTCACGCTGCGCGCCTACCTGCGCGAGGGGCACGACGCCGCGTCGGCGCTGGACCTGCTCAACGCGGCGCTGCGCGAGGACCACCCCGAGTTCGCGACCGTGTGCGTGTGCGTGCTCGACCCCCGGACCGGCGCCCTGGAGCTGACCGACGCCGGCCACCTGCCCGCGCTCCTCGTGCGTGCCGACGGCACGGTCGACCGCGCCAAAGCGGGCTCGCGCCTGCTCGGCGTGCCGAGCCCGCGCGCGCGTCCCGCGCACCACGACGTGCTCGCCCCCGGCGACCTCCTCGTGCTCGTGACCGACGGTCTCGTCGAGCGCCGCGGGGCGTCCCTCGTGGACGCGCTGGACCGGCTCGCCGAGGTCGCCGGGCGGAGCGCCGGCGCGAGCCCGGCGCTCCTGTGCGAGCGCGTCGTCGCGGCGTTCGACGACCCGGGCCGCGAGGACGACGTCGCGGTGGTCGCCGTCGCGCGTCACGCGTCGCCGGACGGCACCTTGTCCTTGACGTCGTCGTAGCCGACGTCCCCGGGGATCTCGCCCGGGGCGTAGACGAGCCGCACGACGCCGGTGGGGAACGTCTCCGAGCGCAGGAGCGTCAGCGGGTAGACGGGCTCGCCCTCGTCGAACAGCCGCTCGCCCGTGCGCGCCGCGACGGGGTGGACGAGGAGGCGCAGCTCGTCGAGCAGCCCGGCCGCGAGGAGCTGGCGGACCACCGAGATCGACCCGGCGACGAGCACCTTGCCGACGCCCGGCTCCTCCTTGAGGGCACGGACCGCGTCGACGAGGTCGCCGTCGACCCGCTCGACGTGCCGCCACCCGAGGTCCTGGTCGCCGCGCGTCGCGACGATCTTGCGCAGGTTCCCGAGCCGCGCGGCGAACTCCGCGTCCTCGCCCCCGGCGGTCTCCCGCTCGGGCCACGCGCCGGCGAAGCTGTCGTACGTGACGCGCCCGAGCAGGAGCGCATCGACGTCCCGGTAGTCCTCGTCCACCGCCGCGGCCATGTGGTCGTCGAAGTAGGGGAAGTGCCACGCCGGATCGATCTCGGCGACGCCGTCGAGCGAGAGGAACAGGGTGGACACGAGCGTCGCGGTCATGGTGGGCCTTCCGGTCGGGAGGATCGACGAGAAACAGACCGTAGCCGGAGCGGAATCTCATCGTCCCCGGCCGAACACACCCCCAATCCTCCGTCGAACACGGGGTCAGCGACCAGATCCGGCGGACAACGGTCGCCGACCCCGTGTTCGGCGGGGGTGGGGGGTGGGGGGTTGGGGGGGTGGGGGGGTAGGGGGGTGGGGTGTGGGGTTCAGCGGCGGAGGGCCAGGGTCAGGGTCGCGCCCACCGTCAGGTGCTCGACGACGAGCAGGGCCACCGCGCCGGGCGTCACCGCCCCGAGCGGGCCGAGCAGGGAGACGAGCAGCACGACGCCGCACGTCACGAGCCAGGCCCGCCGGCCGCCCGAGCGCAGGCGGCCGAGCAGCGCACGCACGCCCCACCCCACGTACCCGACGACGAGCGTCACGACGACCGCCGCCACGACGCCGACCGTCTGCGTCCCGCTCGAGGTGAGCACCACGGGGTCGACGCCGAGCGCCGTCCCGGTGAGCAGCACGACGGCGGCGAGCACCGCCGCGACGGGCGGGACGAGCCAGCGCGGGACGCGCCGGGCCGCCCCGACCTCAGGGTCGCGGCGACGAGCGCCAGCCCCGACCTCGGGCCGGTGGACCCGTGCCGCAGGGCCGCGCCCGCCGTCGGGCGCCGACGTGCGGGGACGGCGCGGGACGTGCGGGGTGCCGTCCGGCGTGGCGTCCGAGGTGCCGTTCGAGGTGCCGTCCGAGGTGCTCCGCGTCGTGGACATGACGTTCCTCCTTCGTCGCGCGGCGCGGTGCCGCGGCTCTCGCGCGGCCGGGGCCGCGGTCGGCGGGTGCCGACGCCCCCACGCTCGCGGCCGGAGGCGCCGTCCTGCACCGGCCGGAGGGCGGCGGCCGGACCGACCGGCGTCGGCTCCCGACCCTCCTGCCGGACGGCGACCCCCGACCTTGGTCGGTGGTCCGCCGCCCGCGGGCCGCCTAGCGTCCGGAGCATGACCACCACCGACTGCCCTCCCCTCGCCGGGCGCCCCGTCCTCGCGACGGCCGCCGCGCGCCGCGACGGCACGCGCCCCCTCGTCCCGGGGTGGGTGGTCGCGCTCGCCTGGCTCGCCGTCGCGGTGCTCACCGCGCTCGCGACCGCCGGGATCGTCGCGCAGGACGACGCCGGCGCGGCACCGTGGCTCGACGTCGCCGTCGCGGTCCTCGCCCTGGCGGCGCTCCCCCTGCTGTGGTCGCGGACCCCCCGCGACGCCCCGGTGATCGGCGCGCTGGTCCTCGCCTCGCTCGCGGCGTACTCGGGCGCCGCGACCCCCGCCTCGACCGTCGCGACCCTGCAGGTCGCCCGCTGGTACCCGCTGCGCACCGCGCTCCCGGTCGCGGTGGCCGGGTTCCTCGGCCACGCCGTGCAGGCGCTGTGGCGGCCGCAGGCGCTGCCGCTCGGCTGGTGGCTCCTGTGCGACCTCGCCGTGCACGCCGCCCTGCTCGGCTGGGGCCAGTACGCGCAGGCGCGCGCCCAGCTGCTCTGGTCGCTGCGGGACCGTGCGCGGCGCGCCGAGCACGAGCAGGAGCGCCGCGTCGCCGAGGCGCGCGTCGCGGAGCGCACCCGGATCGCGCGCGAGATGCACGACACGCTCGCGCACCGCCTCTCGCTCCTCGCCGCCACGGCCGGCGCGCTCGAGTACCGGCCGGACGCCGACCCGGAGCGGCTCGCCCGCGCCGCGGGCCTCGTCCGCGCCGGGGTGAGCTCCGCGCTCGACGACCTGCGCGACGTCGTGCGGGTGCTGCGCACGGAACCCGGGCCCGGCGGGACCGACGCGCTGTCGCCGCAGCCGACGCTCGACGACGTCGAGCGGCTCGTCGTGGAGGCGCGCGACGCGGGCGGCGTGGTGACCTACGAGCGGACCGGGTCCGCCGACGTCCCGCCGACGGTCGCGGTCGCGGCGTTCCGCGTCGCGCAGGAGGGGCTGACGAACGCCCGGCGGCACGCGCCGGGCGGCCCGGTGACACTCCGCGTCGTCGCCCGGGCGGGCGAGGTCCGGGTCACGGTGTCCGACGCCGGCCCGCGCCGCGTCCCCGTCGGCGCGGGCGGTGCGGGGGCAGGGGGCGCCGCGGGCGGTGCCGACGCAGCGAGCGGCTCGGGCGCCGGCTCCGGCACCGGCCTGGTCGGCCTGCGCGAGCGCGTCGACCTGCTCGGCGGGACCCTCGACGCGGGCGCCCACGGCGCGGGGTTCGTGCTCGACGTGCGGCTACCGTGGGACGCGTGACGGAGCAGGGTGGGCGCGGGGACGCCCCGCGCGGGAGCGGCCACCACGACGCCGGGGCGGTCCCCCGGGACACCGCGCGCACCCGCCTGGTGATCGTCGACGACGACGCGCTGGTCCGCGCCGGGCTGCGCCTCATGCTCGACGGCGCGCACGGCATCGAGGTCGTCGGCGAGGCCGCCGACGGCGCGGAGGTGGCGACCGTGCTCGACGCGCACCCGACCGACGTCGTGCTCATGGACCTGCGGATGCCGCGCGTCGACGGGATCGAGGCCACGCGGCGCGTGCGGTCACGGCCGGACGCACCGGCCGTCGTCGTGCTCACGACGTTCGACACGGACGAGGAGGTCGTCGGCGCCCTGCACGCCGGGGCGTCCGGCTACCTGCTCAAGGACATGCCGCCGGAGCGGATCGTCGCCGCCGTGCGCGCTGCCGCGACGGGTGAGCCCGTGCTGTCGCCGGAGATCGCGCGGCGTCTCATGACGTCGGTCGCCGACGCGGGCGGCCAGCGCGAGCGGGCCCGGGCCGCGCTCGACGCGCTCACCGGGCGCGAGCGCGACGTCGCGGTCGAGCTCGGCCGCGGCGCGACGAACGCGGACATCGCCGCGCGCCTGTTCCTCAGCGTCCCGACGGTCAAGGCCCACGTGTCGAACGTGCTGCTCAAGCTCGGGCTGGAGAACCGCACGCAGGTCGCGCTGCTCGTCCACGCCGCGGGCCTCGACTGACCGTCAGTCGCCCGGCCACTCCCCCGTCCAGCGCTCGAACGCGCGCGCCCCGCCGCGGTCGATGAGCGCCTTCACGACCGCGTAGACCGCGCCCTGCAGGAGCGCGGCGAGCACGATCTCCTTGAGCGGGTACTCCGACTGCAGGGGTGTCGGGGCGTCCTTGCGGTGGCCGGGCGAGACCCGCTTGTAGATCTGCTTGAACACCTGCCCGGCGACGAGCCCGCCCACGACGGAGCTGACGATGCCGACGGGGCGGTACAGGATCTTCGCGGACTTGCTGCCGTTCTTCTCCGGGGGGTGGTCACCGGTCGTCACGTCGTCCATCCCCCGACGCTAGGTCGGCTGCGGCGCTCTCGCTCGTCGCACGGCCCGGGCGGCCCGCCGGGGGGCGCCAGGCCGGATGTCAGGCCGGGACGTCAGGCCGGGACGACGGCGCACCCCGCCGGGTCGACGACGACCCGCACCCGGTCGCCTGGCTCGACGACCGACGGGGCGCCTGCGAGCGCCACGAGCCGGGCGGGCGCACCGCCGTCGGCGCCGGGCAGGTCGACGTCGACGGTCACCTCGACCGCACCGCGGCGGAAGACGCTCCCGACCACCGTCGCGTCCCACGCGTCGTCCGACGCCGGCACGCCCTCGGTCGTGAGGCGCAGGCCGCGCGGGCCGACCGCGAGCAGGTTCGCGGGCCCGTGCGGGACGAACGCCTGGTAGCCGAGGAACTCCGCGACGCGGCGCGACGCGGGCGCGCGCCAGAGGTCCTCGGGCGGCGCGACCTGGAGGAGCCGGCCCGCGTCCATGACGGCGACGCGGTCGGCGACGGTGAACGCCTCGTCGTGGTCGTGGGTGACGAAGACGGCCGTCGTGCCGGTGGCGCGCAGGGCCTCACGCAGGTCGAGCGCGAGGCGCTCGCGCAGCCCGCGGTCGAGCGCGGAGAGCGGCTCGTCGAGCAGGAGCAGCCGGGGGCGCGGCGCGAGCGACCGCGCGAGCGCGACGCGCTGGCGCTCGCCCCCGCTGAGCGTCGCGACCGCGCGCCGCTCGTACCCGGCGAGCCCGACGACGTCGAGCAGCTCGGACACGCGCGCGTCGCGCTCGGCGCGCGACAGCCCCGCGATCCCGTACGCGACGTTGCCCGCGACGTCGCGGTGCGGGAAGAGCTGGCCCTCCTGGAACATGAGCCCGAACCCGCGACGGTGCACGGGGACGCCCGTGAGGTCGCGGCCGTCCCACGCCACGGCGCCCGCCGCGACCGGCTCGAGCCCGGCGACGGCGCGCAGCAGGCTCGACTTGCCGCACCCGCTCGGCCCGAGCAGGGCGAGCACCTCGCCGGGCGCGACGTCGAGCGTGACGCCCGCGACCGCCGTCGTGCCGGGGTCCGTGCTCGCTCCCCCGGCGCCGCGCCCGCCGTACCGCACGACGACGTCGCGCACCGCGAGCCCGGCGGCCTCCCCGGGGCCGGGGCGCGACGGCTCCGGCGCGCCGGTGCACGCGGGGGCGGGGTCGGTCTGCACCATCAGAACTCTCCTCCGGGTCGGTCGCCGCGCAACCGCTCGGCGAGCAGCATCACGGTCGCGGTGAGCAGCGCGAGCACGACGCTCGCCGCGAGCGCCATGCCGTAGTTCTCGGCGCCCGGGCGGCCGATGAGCCGGAAGATCACGACCGGCAGGGTCGCGCTGTCCGGGCGGGCGAGGAACGACGTCGCACCGAACTCCCCGAGCGAGACGGCGAACGCGAACCCGACCGCCAGCCCGAGCGACCGGGCGGCGATCGGGCCGTCGACCGTGCGGAAGACGCGCCCGGGCGCGGCGCCGAGGGTCGCGGCGGCCTCGCGCAGCCGCGGGTCGATGGCGCGCAGCGTCGGCAGGACCGTGCGCACGACGAGCGGCGTCGCGACGACCGCCTGCGCGATCGGCACGAGGAGCCCCGACGTGCGGAGGTCGACGTCGAGGCCGAGCGGCCGGTCGAGCGTGACGAGGAAGCCGAAGCCGACCGTCACCGCGGAGACCCCGAGCGGCAGCATGAACACCGAGTCGAGCACCGAGATCGCGCGCCGACCCCCGCGCGAGCGCGGGCGCCGGGACACGACGAGCGCCACGAGTCCGCCGATCACGACGGCCAGCACGGTCGCGAGCGCGGCGGTGCGCAGCGAGTTGCCCGCCGCCTCCCACACGGTGACGGACAGGGCGTTGCGCCCGCCCGTGGTGCCGAGGTTCGCGTAGTTGTCGAGGCCCCAGCCGCCGCCCGGGACGCGGAACGAGCGCACCACGAGCGTGCCGAGCGGGAGCCCGACGAGCACGACGACCACGGCCGCGGTGAGCGCGGCAGGCGCGAGGTCGCCCGTCGGACGGCCGTCGCGCCGCAGGCGCAGGGGGTGCGCGGACGACGCCGAGGACGACAGGTTCAGGGCCCGCTCGCGCCGGGCCCGCGTGCGGTTCGCGACCGTGAGCGCCGCCGCGACGACCACGAGCTGCACGACCGACAGCACCGCGGCGGTGCGCAGGTCGAGGAACTGGGTCGTCTGGATCCAGATCTCCGTCTCGATGGTCCCGTAGCGGATGCCGCCGAGCACGAGCACGACGCCGAACGCCGTCGCGCAGAAGAGGAAGACGATCGACGCGGCGCTCGTGATCGCGGGCGTCAGCGCCGGGAGCGTGACGGTGCGGAACGCGCGCCACGGCGTCGCGCCGAGGGCGCGCGCGGCCTGCTCGGCGCGCGGGTCGAGGTGCTCCCAGAGCCCGCCGACCGTGCGCACCACCACGGAGTAGTTGAAGAACACGAGCGCGACGACGATCGCCGCGAACGTCTCGTCGAGCCGCAGGAACCCGAGCGGGCCGCCCTGCACGAGCAGGGACCGGAACGCGACGCCGACGACGACGGTCGGCAGCACGAACGGGACCGTGACGAGCGCGCGCACGACCCGCCGTCCGGGGAACCGGCACCGGTACAGCACGTACGCGCCGGGCACGCCGAGCAGCAGCGACAGCGCCGTGCCGAGCACGGCCTGCCAGAGCGTGAGGCCGACGATCCGCCACGTGCGGGGCTCGGAGAAGACCTCCGCGAACCCCGAGAGGTCGAGGCCGCCGTCGTCCCCGACGAACCCGCGCGCCACGAGCGTGACGACCGGCCAGGCGAAGAACACCCCGAGGAACGCGAGCGGCACCGCCGCCGCCAGACCCCACAGCACCCCGCGCCCGACACCGCCCCGCCGGACCCCCCGACCCCTCACCACGGCTCTCCCTCGCGCGACCACGGCTCTCCCCCGCGAGGTAGAGCCGTGGTCGCTCGTGGACCGGGGGTCAGTCGACGACCGTCGCCGTCCATGCCTTGATCCACTCGTCGCGGTGCGCCGAGACGTCGGCGGGCGCGACCTCGAAGGGCTCGTCGGCGAGCGGCGCGAACTCGGCCCAGCCGTCGGGCAGCGCGACGGAGTCGTCGGCCGGGTACATGTACATCTGGTCGGCGACGTCGGCCTGGAACGTCTCGCTCACGAGGAAGTCGAGGAGCTGCTGCGCGCCCTCGGGGTTCTTCGCGTTCGCGAGCACGCCCGCGTACTCGACCTGGCGGAAGCACGTGTCGAGCAGCGCGCCCGTGGTCGACGCGGAGCCGTCCTCGGTGAGCGTGAACGCGGGCGACGTCGAGTACGACAGCACGAGCGGGCGCGGGCCTGCGCCCTCCGAGCCGGAGAAGTCCACGTAGTACGCGTCGGACCAGCCGTCGACGACCTTCACGCCGTTGGCGCGCAGGTCCGCCCAGTAGTCCTCCCAGCCGTCCTCGCCGAACGCCCCGACGGTCGCGAGGAGGAACGCGAGGCCCGGCGACGACGTCGCGGGGTTGGTCACGACGAGGAGGTCCCGGTACTCCGGCTTCGCCAGGTCCTCGAGCGTCACGGGCTCGGGGATGCCCGCGTCGGCGAACCACGCGTGGTCCACGTTGACGCACACGTCCCCGAGGTCGACGGCGGTGAGCTCGCCGCCGTCGCCGACCGCGTACGACGCCGCGGACTCCGAGACGCCCGCGGGCGTGTACGGCTCGAGGACGCCCTCGTCGACGGCGCGCGACGCGAAGGTGTTGTCGATCCCGAACACGACGTCGCCGAGCGGCGAGTCCTTCGTGAGGATCAGCTGGTTCACCAGCGCGCCGCCGTCGCCGGGCGCGACCTGCTCGACCGTGAGCCCGCTCTCCTCCTCGAACGCGGCGAGCACGTCGTCGCTCACCGCGAAGGAGTCGTGGGTCACCAGGGTGACGGTGCCCCCGCTGCCCGACGACGCGTCGTCGCCCCCGGCGCCGTCGCCACCCGAGCAGGCCGCGAGGGCGAGGAGCGCGAGCGTCGCGCCCACGCCGGTCGCGAGGGCCCGGCCGCGGCGGGCGACGGTGGTCGTGTGCTGCATGTGTCCTCCCTGGACGTTCAGGAGGGGTCCACCGGCCCGACGAGCCGCGCGCCGGGTGGGCGCGACGGACCGCGCGAGCAGGTGATCGAGATTCCCGACTTCCTCCACCGGTGCTAACCGGATCAGGTTCGAGGGTCTGCGGTGGTCCGCACTCTCAGCTCCTCCAGGAGCTCCCCTGTCGTTCACCGCGAGCCTACACCGGCCCCTCACCCGGAGAGTCCCCTGAGAGAACCCTGAGCACCGGAGACCGCGGACCAGGGACGGTTCGGGGCCCGTCCCCGATGCCGCGGGCACGCGCGCCGCGGGAGGGTCGGTACGGCCGCCGGGAGCCCCGGCGGCCACCACAGGACGACGCCGCCCGGCGAGCCACGACGCTCCCGCGCAGCGGCACGACGAGAGGACGGACGAGGACGTGACGACGACAGGCGCGGCACGGCGGAGCACCCCGCACGAGGGCCCGCCCGCTGAGGGCGCTGAGGGCGCTGCGCGACCCGCGATCGCGACCGCGCGCGGGCTGGTGAAGACGTACGGGCGCGGCGAGGCCGCGGTGCGTGCGCTCGACGGCGTGGACGTGGACGTCGAGAAGGGTCGGCTGACGGCGATCATGGGCCCGTCCGGGTCCGGGAAGTCCACGCTCCTGCACTGCCTCGCGGGGCTCGACTCCCCCACGGCTGGGACCGTCGTCGTCGACGGCGAGACCGTCTCCGCGATGAGCGAGCGCCGGCTGACGCGCCTGCGGCGCACGCGCCTGGGGTTCGTCTTCCAGTCGTTCAACCTCGTGCCGACGCTCACGGCGGAGGAGAACATCGTGCTGCCGCTCGCGATCGCCCGGCGCCCCGTCGACCGGGAGTGGTTCGACCGCGTGGTCGACGCCGTGGGCCTGCGCCCCCGGCTGGGGCACCGGCCCGCCGAGCTGTCGGGCGGGCAGCAGCAGCGGGTCGCGTGCGCGCGGGCGCTGGTGTCGCGGCCCGCGATCGTGCTCGCGGACGAGCCGACGGGGAACCTCGACTCGCGCGCCGCCGCGGAGGTCCTGGGCTTCCTGCGCGCGTCCGTGGACGACCTCGGCCAGTCCGTCGCGATGGTCACGCACGACCCGACCGCGGCGTCGTACGCCCACCGGGTGCTCTTCCTCGCGGACGGCCGCCTCGTGACCGAGCTCCACGACCCCACGCCCCAGGCGGTCCTCGACACGCTGGGCTCCCTCACGCCCGCCGCGCCGGCCCCGGCGCACGCCGCCCCGGCAGCGACGACGGCGGCTGCCCGATGATGGGCCGGATCGCGCTGCGCGGCGTGCGCGCGCACGGCGCGCAGCTCGTCCTCTCGGTCCTCGCCGTGACGATCGGCGTCGCGTTCGTGACCGGCACGTTCGCGCTGCGCGCGATGCTCGCGACCACGTTCGACGGCATCGTCGCCTCGTCGGTCCAGGCGGACGCATACGTGCGCGGCGCGTCGTCGGCCGGGGACGCGCTGATGTCGGCGTCGGCCCAGGTCGGCGGTGCGCGCAGCCTCGTCCCGGCGGACCTGGCGCGCGACCTCGGCGCGCGCGACGACGTCGCGCTCGCTCTCCCCGAGGTGAGCGGTCCCGCCGTGCTCGTGGGCGCGGACGGGACCGCGGTCCTCAGCAGCCAGGCGCCGAGCATCGCCGTCGCCTACGATCCCCGCGACCCGGGCCCCCAGGTGGTGGACGGCCGCGCGCCGCGCGACGGCGGCGAGGTCGCGCTCGAGTCGGCGACGCTCGCGGCGTCGGGCCTCGCGGTGGGCGGCACGACCGACGTCGTGCTCGGCGACGCCGTGCGGCCCGTGCGCGTGGTCGGCGAGGTCTCGCTGTCCGCGCCGATGGCGGGCGCGACGATCGTCCTGCTCGACGCGGGGACGGCCGCCACGACGTACGCGCCCGACGGCCTCGTCCCGTCGGTCGCCCTGTACGCGGCCGACGGCGTCTCCCCCGAGGCGCTGCGCGACGCCGTCGCGACCGCGCTCCCCGCGGGCGCCGAGGCGCTGACGGGCGCCGAGCTGCGGGACGAGACGAGCGACGCGATCGCCGACCAGCTCGGGTTCGTGTCGACGTTCCTGCTGGTCTTCGCCGCGCTCGCGCTGTTCGTCGGCACGTTCATCATCACCACCACGTTCTCCATGCACGTCCGACGCCGCACGCGCGAGCTCGCGCTCCTGCGCGCGGTGGGCGCGTCGCCCGGGCAGGTGTTCGGCTCCGTGGTGGGGCAGGCGGCGGTCGTCGGCGCCGTGGGCGCGCTGCTCGGCGTCGGGGCCGGGTTCGGCCTCGCGGAGCTCGCCCGGACCGGCCTGGGCGCGGTCGGGATGGAGCTGTCCGGCTCGCTGCCCGTCACGACCACGGGGGTCGTCGTCCCGCTCGTGGTCGGCATCGTGGTCTCGGTGCTCGCCGCGGCGCTGCCCGCGCGGCACGCCGCGCTCGTGCGCCCGGTGGAGGCGATGCGCGCCGACGTCGTCCGGCCCGCCGGGACCGGGCGGGTGCGTGCCGCCGTCGGGACCCTCGCGCTGCTCGCGGGCGTGGGGCTCGTCGTCGCGTCGACCGTCGTCGGCGGCGGCGGCGCGGCCCTCCTCGGGTTCGGCGCGGCCGGCGTCGTCGCGGGCGTGCTCCTCCTCGCCCCGCTCGCGGTCGGCCCGGTGCTGACCGTCCTCGCCGCGCCGTTCGTCGCGCTGGTCCGCCCGCTGGGCGGCCTCGCGCGCGGCAACGTCACGCGCCAGCCACGGCGGACCGCGGCGACCGCGGGCGCGCTCGTCGTCGGGATGGCGCTCGTCTCGACGACGTCCGTCCTCGCGCTGTCGGCGCGGGCCTCCGTGCAGGACATCGTCGACCAGGAGACGGCGGCCGACCTCGTCGTCCGCTCGGCCACGCCGTACCTCCCCGACGGGGTCGCGGGCGACGTCCGCGACGTGTCCGGCGTCGCCGCGGTCGACGTCACGACGTACGGGCAGGTCGTCGTCGACGGGGACCCGCAGCTCGTCGTCGGCTTCCCCGCCGAGGGCTTCGGCCGCTCCGTGCGCACGACCGCGACCGAGGGCGACCTCGCCGCGTACGCGCAGGGCGAGGCCGCGGTCATGGCGGACGCGCTCGACGAGCACGGCTGGGCGCTGGGCGACGTCCTCACGCTCGCCGACCCGGCACGGCCCGACCTCCCGGCCCAGGAGGTCCGCATCGGCGCGGTGGTCGACTCGCACGCGTTCTCCGTCGACCTGCTCCTGCCGCCCGACGTGGCGGCCTCCGTCGGCGCGACGACGACGGAGATGCTCTTCCTCGACACCGAGCCCGGCGCGGACCTCCGGGCAGTGCGGTCCGCGGTGACCGACGCCGTCGCGCCGTACGTCGTCGCGTCGGTGCTCGACGCCGACGAGTTCGCCGGGGAGGTCGCGGGACAGGTCGAGTCGGTCCTCGCGATCGTCTACGCGCTGCTCGGGCTCTCCGTGCTCGTCGCCGTGCTCGGCATCGTCAACACGCTCGCCCTGTCCGTCGCGGAGCGGACGCGCGAGATCGGTCTGCTGCGCGCCGTCGGGCTCGGGCGGGCCCAGCTCGCGGCGACGATCGTCATCGAGTCCGCGCTCGTCGCCGTGTTCGGCACGGCGGTCGGGCTCGTGGTCGGGACCGGGCTCGCCGCCGCGCTCCCGTCGGTGCTCGCGGACGAGGGCTTCACGACCCTCGCCGTGCCGTGGGCCCAGCTCGGCGCGATGCTCGTGCTCGCGGGCGTCGTGGGCGTCGTCGCCGCGGTGTGGCCCGCGGTGCGCGCCGCACGCCTCCCCGTCCTGGACGCGGTGAGCCACGACTGAGCCGGGCGAGCGCGCCGGGCGACGCGTGGGCGGCGACTTCGCACTACGGTGGTCGTGCGAGCACGCCCGGCGCCGCCCGGCGCCCCGACCGACGGAGGACCCCTCGTGGCCGACACGAACGAGAACGAGCAGACCCTGGCCCTCAAGGTCGGGACCGTCGCCCTGACCTTCGCCGCGGGCTGGGCCGCGCAGAAGCTCGTGACGTTCGTCTGGGCCAAGGTCACCGGGCACGACGCCCCGAAGGACCTCGACGACGAGGAGGTCGGCGTCGTCCAGGCCGTGACCTTCGCGGCCGTCGCCGCGGGCGTCGGCGTCCTCGCCCGCCGCTTCGCGGGCAAGGAGGCGAAGCGCGTCGTCGCCCGCCTCGCCTCGCGCGCCTGACGTCCGGCCCGGCCTCTCCGCGCGAGGGAGGTCGGACCGCCCGGTAGCCTGGCGCGCGTGACCGCCCCGCCGGCGAGCCCGACGCCCCCTCAGGACCCGATGCTGCGCGCCGGCCTGCGCGTCCTCGCCGACGCCGGTCGGCTCCTGGCCCGGCACTGGCCCGCGCTCGTCGCGGTCGCCGTCCTCGCGCAGGTGCTGCACGAGCTCGCCCTGCGGGCCGCGCTCGCCGTCGCGCCGTCGTCGGGCGTGCTGGGCCTCCTGGTGCTGTGCTTCTCGCCGCTCGCGACGGTCGTCGGGATCGTCGTCATGCTGCACGTGCTGCGCCGGGAGCCGCGCACGGAGCGGGACCGGCTCGAGGTCCGGGCGCTGCTCGGATCGATCGCCTCGGTCCTCGTCCCCTACCTCGTCATCTACGAGTTCTACGGCGGTCTGTCCTCCGACTGGCAGGCGTACATCGACTCCGCCGCACTCGACCACGCGTTCGCGGCGGGGGCGGGGATCGAGACCGCCAGCCCCGTCCCCGAGGGCTTCGGGCTCACCGTCGTGCTCGTCGTCGCGGGCGCGCTGCTCGCCCGCACCCTGCTGGAACGCCTCGCGCGGCGCCTCGACCGCGGCGCCTCCGCGCGCGACGACGACGCCCGGCGCAGCGCCCGCTCCGCCGCGGTGCGCATCGCCGCGGGCTACTGCGAGGTCGTGTGGATCGTCGTCGGCGCGTTCACCGTCACGGCCCTCGTCGGTCGCGTCCGCGAGTGGTGGTCGACGCGCGTCGTCGTCGTCGAGGTGACGACCTGGTGGGACGGCGTGGTCGCGCGCGTGGACGCGCTCGAGCCGCTCGTCGAGGCCGTCGGCCCGACGACGTCCCTCCTCGTCGCGGGCGTCGTCACCGGGCTCGTGGTCCCGCTCGCGTGGCTCACGCTCGGGACGATCGTGTACGGCGTGGAGGCGATCGACGTCGTCGACCCCGCCCACGCGGTGCCGGGCGACGGCGACGCGACCGGACGGACGGCCCGCGCCGTCGACCGGTTCAACCGGACGCTCGGCGAGAGCGGTGCCCAGCGGGCCTGGGCGCTGATGCTCGACCCGGGCCGGCGGTTCGGCGGCCTCGTCGGCGCGCTCGGGATGCTGTGGCGCAGCCGCTGGGGCGCGGTGCTGCTCTTCTGCGTCGCGTTCGCGCTCCTCACGCTCGCCGAGCAGGTCGTGCTCACCGCCGCGCAGGCGGTCGTCGGCCAGCCGGGGATCGTCGCGTGGCGCGCGCTCGTCGGCCCGCTGGAGACGGTCGGGACCGTCGTCGTGCAGGTGCTCACGACCGTCCTGCTCGCCGCCGCGGCCGACGCGCTGCTCGCGAGCCTGGGCCTGCCGTCCGCGCTGCGCACGCGGCGCGCGGCGCGGCGGGCCGAGCCGGGCCCTGTCACCGGCACCGGGACGGAGAGCGCGCCGACCGCGGTCGGCGCGGCCTCGGCCCGCTGACGCGGCACCCCGCCGGGCGGCGGTCAGCCGACGTCAGCGACCGGGAGGGACCAGTACGCCGGCAGGAGGCTCGGCTCGACGAGCCGCACCTCGGCGGGCTCGGCGTCGTCCGGGGTGAGGAAGTACTGCGTGCTGCGGCTGGAGACGGCACCCGTGCAGACCGGCGCCTCGGGGTACGGCATGCCCGCGAGCGCCGACGCGCCCGCCGCGAACTCCCGGCCGGCCGTGTCCCGGAGCAGCACCGCGCACGACGAGAAGGTCTCCTCCGCGCCCTCGGGGGCGGCCGGCGCGTCGGAGCGGAGCGACACGTCGGCCGCCCAGAGCGTGTAGCCGTCGGGCGCCTCGATCCGGCCGCCGTACCCGTCGTCGAGCCCGTCGACCGCCTCGAGGCCCGCGAGCCGGGCCCGCACGTCCCCGACCTGGGCCCACCCCTCGGCGTCCGCGGCGTGCGCGACGCGCGGCTCGCCCGACCACCAGGCCTGCACCTCGTCCGACCGCCAGGTCAGCCAGCCCAGGGCTCCGAGCGCCACGACGAGCACCGGCAGCCACCACCGGTTGGTCCGCCACCAGCCGGCGCTCACGCGTCCCACCCGCCCGGGACGAGGGCGGGCCGCACCGTCTCCACGGAGTCCCCCGCGGCGGGCGGCGCGACGCGGCCGAGGTCGACCTCGGCGATCGCCTGCGGACGGTCGAGGTCCGCGTCCTGGTGCTCCGTGAGCACGCGCAGCACGAGGTCGCCCTCCAGCGCCCGCGCGGGCACCTCGACGGCGACGGTCCCCGCCTCGGGGACGTCCGGGTCGGCGAACGTGCTCAGCACCTGGTTGCTCACGCGGTGCGACGCCTCGTGGTCCCGCCCGACGGCGTCGCGCAGCTCGACCACGTCGATGCTCGCCTCGCCCGTCGTCCCGGACACCGCGAGGTCCACGACGACCCAGACGCCGTCGGTCGTCAGCGGGCCCGCGCCGTCGTCGAGCGTCGTGCCGGTGCGGACGTCGTCGACCCGCACGCGCACCGGACCGGCGGTCACGACCTCGCCCACGGCGCCCCGCGACGTCGTCGGCGTGAGCGTGGGCCACCACGTGTCGACGCGCGACACCGCGGCCCCCGCCCCCACCGCGAGGACGAGCAGGGCCACGGTCACGGCCCGGCCGGTCCGCCGCGGGCGCCGGTCCGGCGGCTCGGGCCCGTCCGCTGCCACGGCGGTCGCCTCCTCGGTCACCAGCCGTCCTCCGTCTCGGGCGGGTCCACGATCTCCGGCGGGACGTCCCCGGCCGGCACGTCCACGAGCGTGACAGCGCCCGTCTCGGCCCACCGACGGCCGCCGCCGACCGTCATGTCGCGGTACCGGAACGTCGGGACGGTCACGGTCAGCGGCTCGTCGGGCGTCGCGACCACCGCACCGCCCTCGCCCGGCACCGTCACGGGCCACAGGAGCGCGACGTCGTCGGCGAGGCCCGGCGACAGCACCGGGTACGCGGACGCGTCACGCACGAGCAGCGTCGGGTCCGGGCGGTCGGGCTCCGCGTCGCCCGCGAGCGCCAGGCCGCCGGGCAGCTCGTCGGGGAGCGTCACCGCGGTGCGGTCGAGCCGCCGCGACTCGCGGTCCGTGTCGAGCGCGCCGACGACCACGACGAGCCACGCGTCCGCCCCGGAGTCCTCCAGCGCGGAGACCTGGACGGTGTCCGCCACGGACCACGAGCGCACGGTGAGGTCGAACGGTCCCGTGGCGACGGGCTCCCCCGCGGCAG
Source organism: Cellulosimicrobium sp. EB106-03-01-XG111 (assembly GCF_058792115.1). Classification (NCBI taxonomy): domain Bacteria; kingdom Bacillati; phylum Actinomycetota; class Actinomycetes; order Micrococcales; family Promicromonosporaceae; genus Cellulosimicrobium; species Cellulosimicrobium sp. EB106-03-01-XG111. The sequence continues at coordinate 389,873 of NZ_JBYTEQ010000001.1, read as the reverse complement.
CCCGGGCCGGCCCCGCGTCGGCGGCGTCGTGGCGGGCGAGCCCGCCGGCCGCCGTCGTGCCGACGACGGCCCCCAGGACGACGGCGAGCGCCACGCGGCGCGGCCACGTGCCCACGACGGCGCGGAGCAGCGGCACGCCCCGGGCGGCCTTCGGCGCGGTCGACGTCACGGCGCGCATCCTACGGGGCCGTCACGAGCCGTCGCCGGAACCTCACGGGCCGTCAGGCCCCGCGCACGAGGAGCGTCGTGACCGGGCCCATGACGATCGCGTACATGACCGCGAAGAACAGCGTGTGCAGGAGCACGAAGAGCAGCGCGTCCAGCACGGCGCCCCGGGCCCGGAAGTGCCGCACGAGCTTGCGCACGAACTGGACCGGGTGGGCGAGGTCCCAGCTGTTGAACCGCACGTACCGGCCGAGGTAGATCCCGACGGAGACGAGCGCCAGCACGACGAGCACCACGACCCACGACACGGGCCGGCGGAACGGGGCGTCGTCGTCCGGGTAGAGCACGATCGCGAGCAGCGCCTGCGCGAGGAACACGTTGACGAGCGTGTTCATCACCCCGGACAGGGCGAGCGTCAGCACGGCCACGATGTCGTACCAGAGCGGGACCTCCTCGCCCTCCTGGCGGTGGCTGTAGTTCAGCTCCGTGACGAGGTAGCCCGCGTTCGGCAGGAGCAGCAGCCAGACGCCGAACCCGACGACGGCGCACGTGACGACCGCCCACGACGGGGCACCGCCCGCGATGAGCACCGCGTCGACGACGACCACGATCCCCAGCACGATGACGGGCGCGATCGAGAGCCCGATGTTGAGGAGCATGGGCCGGTACAGGCGCGTGCGGTACAGCGGTGCGCGCAGCACCACGAGGGCGAGCGCGTACACGTTGAGCAGGGCCACGCCCCCGAAGAGCCAGTCGAGCACGCCCCCACGGTACGGGGGGTTCCCCGCGCGCGGCGCGGGGAGCGTCGTTAGCGTGGAGGTGCTCGACGCAACGACCTCCCCCGTGCCCGACGACGGGCACCTCCCCCCAGGAGTCGCCATGGCGCAGCAGGACGCGGGCAGGGCCGCCGGCCCCGCCGCGACGACGACGTCCCCGTCCGCCTCCCCGACGCTCATGCTCGTCCTCGCGACCATCGGCTTCGCGGTGAACTTCTGGGCCTGGGCGCTCATCAGCCCGCTCGGCGCGGCGTACGGGCAGCAGTACGACCTCACGGACGTGCAGGTGTCGGTCCTCGTCGCGGTCCCGGTCGTCGTCGGGTCGCTCGGCCGCATCCCCGTGGGGGCGCTCACCGACCGGTACGGCGCGCGCATCATGTTCCCCCTGGTCAGCGCGCTGACGATCCTCCCCGTGCTGTTCGTCGGGCTCGTCGCGGACAGCTTCGTCTGGCTCATCGTCGGCGGGTTCTTCCTCGGCCTCGGCGGCACCGCCTTCGCCGTCGGGGTGCCGTTCGTCAACGCCTGGTACCCGCCCGCGCGGCGCGGCACCGCCGTCGGGATCTTCGGCATGGGGATGGGCGGCACCGCGATCTCCGCGTTCACCACCGTCCGCATCCGCGACGCCTGGGGCGACGCCGCCCCGTTCCTCCTCGTCGCCGCCGTCCTCGCGGTGTTCGCCGTCGTGTCGTGGCTGCTGCTGCGCGTCCCGCCCGGCCGCGCCGCGGCCCCCGCCGGCGGGTTCTGGTCCCGCACCTGGGCGACGTTCCGCCTCCCCGCCACCCTGCAGCTCTCCTGGCTGTACGCCGTCGGGTTCGGCGGGTTCGTCGCGTTCTCCGTCTACCTGCCGACGTTCCTCGTCAACGCGTACGACCTCACCGCGTCCGACGCCGCGGCCCGCACCGCCGGGTTCGTCGTGCTCGCCGTCGTCATGCGGCCCGTCGGCGGTGCGCTGTCCGACCGGTTCGGCGGCGTGCCCGTGTCCGTCGTGTGCTTCGCCGTCGTCACGGCGCTCGCCGCGGTCGTCGCGTTCCAGCCGTCGCTCGTGCCGGTCGGGACGATCGCGTTCCTCGGCCTCGCCGCCGCGCTCGGCGCGTCGTCGGGCGCGACGTTCGCCCTCGTCTCGAAGGTCGCGCCGGTCGAGAAGGTCGGTGCGGTCACCGGCCTCGTCGGAGCGGCGGGCGGTCTCGGCGGGTTCATCCCGCCGCTGCTCATGGGCGCCGTCTACCAGCTGGAGGGCACCTACGGCCTCGGTTTCGGCCTGCTCGCCCTCACAGCCCTGCTGACCCTGCTGTTCACCCTCGGCCCCGTCCGTCGGGGCGTCCGAGCCCGCGCCACCGCGTCATCGTCCTGACCTTCCCGAGAGGGACCGTGGTCACGCGAGGTAGAGCCGTAGTCATACGAAGTAGAGCCGTAGTCACGCGAGGTAGAGCCCTAGTCATGCCCGACGGCGCGTGGTCGCCCCGGGTGGGCGGGGTGGGTGGTGGTGCCGCGTCTACCATCCGCCGCTCGTTCCTCGCGGCTCCCGCCAGGCCCGCCACGACGCGGCACCACCACCCACCCCGCCCGGCGTCGTCTCACCTCTGGGCCTCCCCTGCCCGGGCGACTGCCCGCGGGGTCACGTGCGCTCGCACCGCACCGCCCCACCTGCACCACCGGGTCACCGCGCGGTCGCGCCGGAACTCGGTGGCGAGCAGGTGATCGGGGCTCGTCCCGGTCGACTGACAGGCCACGACCACCTGCTCGCCGGAGTGGGTGTCACTCGACCCTCCGGCCCGGCGCGAGGCCCCGGGGCGGCGCCCGGCTCCACCACGGACTACGCGATCGACCACGGCTCTACCTCGTGTGGCGAGAGGTCTCTGTCGCGAGGTCAGGGGGAGGCCGGAGAGGACGGGCCGCGGGCGACGAGGCGCGGGAGGACGAACCAGAGGCCGACGAGCAGCACGAGAGTGCAGCCGCTCGACCACAGGGCCGCGGTCCGGTCGACGACGACGTCGACGACGAGCAGCACGGTCCCGGTGACGACGAACGCGAGGACGAGCACACCGAGCCGCGCGATCCGGTCGCTCAGGTTCACGAGCGTCGTCTTGCGGTGTCGGCGGAAGAGTGTGCGGTGCAGGCTCACCGGCGTCACGAACAGGCCGGTCGACAGCACGGCCAGCGCGACGAGCGCGAGGTAGACGTCGGTCTGGAAGGTGTCGAGGTCGCCGAAGCGCTGCTGGAAGGGCAGCGTGAGCAGGAAGCCCGTGAGGATCTGCACGCCCATCTGCATGACGCGCAGCTCCTGGAGCAGCTCCGCCCAGTTCCGGTCGGACCGTTCCTCGGCCGACTCGTCCCGCCCGTCGCTGACCTGGGTGGTCACGGTTTCCTCCCTCGCGCCGACGCTGGGATAATCTTCAGTCTGCTGGGGTCAGGAATCGGCTCCGTCCTGCTCGATCTCCGGGGACCCCCATCGATGGACGCTGCCCTGCCCGCCGACGCCACCGAGCCCGACGACGTCGTCCCGCCCGCTCTCGCCGACCTCCTCGCCGCCCTCGGCCCGGGTGACCCCCAGCCGGTCGGCCGCTTCCGCGTGGACATCGCGACCGACTCGTGGTGGTGGTCCGACGAGGTGTACGAGATGCACGGCTTCGCGCCGGGCGAGGTCGTACCGACGACCGCCCTCGTGCTGTCGCACAAGCACCCCGAGGACCGCGAGCGGGTCGCGAGCGAGCTCGCGCAGGCCGCCCGGACCGGGGAGCCGTTCGGGTCCATGCACCGCATCGTGGACGCGACGGGCGCTACTCGCACGCTCGCCGTCGCCGCGCAGGGGAAGAACCCGGGCGCGGAGCTGCCCTGGGCGCACGTGGTGGGCTACTTCGTCGACCTGACGACGGCGCACGCCGAGGCCGCGCGGCGCGAGGCGACCGCGTCGATCCGGGCCGCGGACGCGTCGCGCTCGGTGATCGAGCAGGCCAAGGGCGTGCTCATGGCGGCCCTGCGCATGTCCCCGGACGACGCGTTCGAGATGCTGCGCCGACGCTCGAACGACGTGAACGTCCCGGTCCGGGAGCTGGCCCGTCGCCTCGTGGAGGGTGTGCTCGACGGCGATGGGACGGCCGGGCCGCTGCTCGACGAGTCGGTCCGGCGCCGGGTCGACGCGCTGCTCGAGGCGCCGTGCGTCGACGAGCCGGCCACCAGCGGCTGAGCGCCGGGGCTCAGTCCCCCTCGGGCGCGCCGACGCCGGGGATGCGGCGCGTCTCGACGATCTCGCGCGCGACGTCGACGAGCTTGATGTTCGCGTCCTGGGACACGCGGCTCATCACGGCGAACGCGCGGCCGGGCGTCAGGGAGTACCGCTCCATGATGATGCCCTGCGCCTGCCCGATGAGCGTGCGGGTCTGGACGGCGGACTGGAGCTGCTCCTCGGTCCGCGCGGCCGAGATCGCTGCGGCGGCGACGGCCGCGAACGTCGAGGCGAGGTGGTGGGCGTCCGGGCCGAACGCGGCCCGCGACCCCGAGTACATGTTGAGCGCGCCGTGCGCGTTCTCCGACGTGTAGAGCTGGACGCACAGCATGGAACCCACCCCGAGCTCGCTCGAGACGCGCGGCGCCCACCGCGGCCAGCGCGGGTCCGCCGCGACGTCCCCGGACTCCACGAGAGCGTGCTCGCGGATGGCGTCGAGGCACGGGCCCTCGTCGAACTCGTACTGGAGCGCGTCCCCGCGCGCGACGACCGGGTCCGAGACGGCCGCGCTCTCGATGCGGCGGCGGGTCACGAGCGAGATGCCGGCCTCGTCGCACCCGTCGACCATCGCGACGGCGAGCTCGACGACTCGGTCGAGGGTCTGCTGCAGCGTGGGCTCGTCGGCCAGCGCGCGGGCGGCGTCCGCCACGAGGCCTGCCACCGTCGCCTCCTCCGCCATCAGGTCGACGACGGGGACCTCGGTCAGCGGTGCTCCGGACCCTCCCGGGGTCGGCTCGCCGCTCGTTCCGCGATCGGTGCTCATGGTGCTCTCCTTGTCTCCGCCGCAAGCCTACGTCGCGGTGGACAGGAGCACGTACGGTGCCGGAGGCCCCGCCCGGGCGTCACCGGGGCGGGGCGGGGGCGGCGGCCGTCTCGCCCGCACAAGGCGTGGCGGCTGGTGACCCTCTCACGGGCGCCGTCGCTCTCGCGACGGACCCGCCCCCGGGCGGGCGCGGACGCCCACCCTCCGACCCTTCCCGAGCGAGACGCGGCCCTCGGCCGAACCGTCCGCGGCTCCCCCGGTGAGGATGGTGCCCGTCAGAACACGGGCTTGCCTCCCGTGACACCGAGGACGGTGCCGGACACGTAGCTCGCGTCCGTCGGGGAGGCGAGGAAGACGAACGCCGGGGCGACCTCCGCGGGCTGGCCCGCGCGCCCCAGCGGGGTGTCCTTCCCGAACTGCTCGATCTTCTCCTCGGGCTGGGTGGCCGGCTGGAGCGGCGTCCAGATCGGACCCGGCGCGACGGCGTTCACGCGGATGCCGCGCGGGCCGAGCTCGGCCGCGAGGTTCACCGTGAGGTTGTTGATCGCCGCCTTCGTCGACGCGTAGTCGAGGAGCGACGTCGACGGCTGGAACGCCTGGATCGACGAGTTGTTGACGATCGCCGCCCCCTCGCCCAGGTGCTCGAGCGCCGACTGCGTGATCCACAGCAGCGCGTAGAGGTTCGTCTTGAGCACCCGGTCGATCTCGTCGGTCGTGACGTCCTCGATCGACTCGCGCCGCGCCATCTGGAAGCCGGCGTTGTTGACGAGCACGTCGAGCCCGCCGAGCTCGGACGCGGCGCGTCCGGGCAGGGCCCGTGCCGTCGCCTCGTCGGTGACGTCGCCGGGCAGGAGGGCGCACGTGCGGCCCGCCTCGCGGACCCAGCGCGCCGTCTCCTCGGCGTCCTCCTGCTCCTCCGGCAGGTAGCCGATGGCGACGTCGGCGCCCTCGCGCGCGAACGCGATGGCGACGGCGCGGCCGATGCCCGAGTCGCCGCCCGTGATGAGCGCCCGACGACCCTCGAGCCGCCCGGTGCCGCGGTACGACTGCTCCCCGTGGTCGGGTACCGGGTCCATGCGTCCGGTGAGGCCCGGGGGCTCCTGCTGCTGGGCCGGGAAGGTGGTCTCGTCGGTCATGTGGTTCCTCCTTCTCGTGTGGTTCTCGTCGTGCGCCTCGTCGTGCGCGGGACCGCCCGGCTCAGGAGCGGGCCGGCTCGCGACGGCGTGCGAGCTGCGCCTCGTGGGCGCGGGGCCGCGCGACCGGGCGGACGGCGGCGAACGCGCCCGCGACCGTGGCCTCGGCCGTCGGACCGACCCCGCCGGCCTTGCTCAGCGCACGCATGACCTGCGCGGCCGTCTCCTGGACGGGGACGCCCGCTTCGCCGGCCGCCTCCGCGAGGAGCTGGCCCGCCGCGACGTCGTCGACGCCGTGCACGGCCATGAGCACGCCCTTGACCTGCTCGACGGCCGCCTGCGTGACGAACGCGCGCGTGACCGCGCGCTGCGACTCGCGCTCGAGCGCCTCCTTGTGCGTCGGGGTGACGTCGACGACGTACCCCGCGATCTCGACGACGCGACCGCGCGCGTCCCGTCGGCCCTGTCCCGTCACGACGACGGACCGGGCCTTGCCGTGCCCGTCGACGATGCGGTGCGCGCACGAGAACGGGCGTCCGGAACGGATCGCCTCCGTGGCGGCGCGCACGACGCGGGCGCGGTCGTCCGGGTGCTTGCGCGAACGCAGCGCGTCGAGGCTGGGCTGGACGTCCCCCGGCGCCCAGCCGTGCATGGTGTACACCTCGTCCGACCACCACCACGTCCCGGTGCCGAGCTCGACGCGGTACTGCCCCACGAGGAGGTGCGTGCCCACGGCAAGCACCTCCGCGAGCGCTGCGGGGCGCACGGGCGCCGTCTGGTCGGGGCTGAGGGTGGTCACGGGGATCGAGGCCATGTCGTCCTCCCAAGGTTCGGGGGGCTTCGGGCCGCTTCATGACTCCGGTGCCCAACGTAGCCCACCCTCCCGAGGTCGGCACCCGGGCTCGGCTACGGTGCGGGCATGACGCGCGACCCGAGTCGGACGATCGTCCAGCACACCGCGGACGCGCTCGCGCTCGTCCGCCCGACGGCGCCCGCGGACACCCCGCTGGAGGACGCCGTGGGGGCCGTCCTGGCCGCCGACGTCGTGTCCGCGCTGGACGCCCCCGCGTTCGACGCGTCCGCGATGGACGGGTACGCGGTGCGCGCGCAGGACGTGGCGGGGGCGACGCCGTCGGCGCCCGTGGTGCTGCGTGTCGTGGGCGACGTCGCGGCCGGGGACGCGGGCCCGCCCGGGCTCGACGGCGACCTGGGACCGGGCGAGGCGGTCCGGATCATGACGGGCGCGCCCGTGCCGCCCGGGGCGGACTCCGTCGTGCCCGTCGAGCGCACGTCGACCGGCCGCTTCACGCCGGGCGCGGCCGGGAGCGGGCCGACGACGGTCGCGGTCCACGACGCCTCGCGCACTCACGTGCGGCCCCGCGGGGAGGACGTGCGCCGGGGGGACGTCGTCGTCGCGGCGGGCACCGTGCTCACGGCGCGGCACGTCTCGGTCGCGGCGTCCGCCGGGCACGCGACCGTGCGCGTGCACCGCGCGCCGCGCGTCGCGGTGCTCTCCACCGGCAGCGAGCTCGTGGCGCCCGGGACCATGCCGGGACCGGGGCACCTCCCGGACTCCAACTCCGTCCTCCTCGCCGCGGCGGCCCGCGCGGCGGGCGCGCACGTGGTGCGGCGCGGGGCCGTGGGCGACTCCGCGGCGGCGCTCGTCACGACGCTGGACGGGCTGCTCGACGCGTTCGACGGCGCCCCGCCCGACCTGCTCGTCAGCACCGGCGGGGTGAGCGCGGGCGCGTTCGACGTCGTGCGCGAGGTGCTCGACCCCGCGACCCGCGCGGGCACGGCGTGGCAGGACGCGGTCACCGACGCCCGGCTCGTCGCGGTCGGCATGCAGCCCGGCCGCCCGCAGGGTCTCGGACGCTGGCGGGGTGTGCCGTGGCTCGCGCTGCCGGGCAACCCCGTGAGCGCGTACGTGTCGTTCGAGCTGTTCGTGCGGCCCGTCGTGGACCGGCTGCGCGGCGTGCCCGGCACGGGCCGCCCGCTCGTCCGGCGCGTCGCCGCCGCGGGGTGGTCCTCGCCCGCCGGGCGCGAGCAGCTCGTCCTCGTGCGCCACACCGAGCCCGACGGCGCGCACGTCGTCCCCGCGGGCCGTCACCCCGACGAGCGCACGACGGCGCGCGGCTCCGGCTCGCACCGCGTGAGCGCGCTCGCGCACGCCGACGCGCTCGCCGTCGTCGGGGCCGACGTCACGGCCGTGGCACCGGGCGACCCCGTGCAGGTGCTGCTGCTCTGAGCCCGGGGCCGGCCTCGATCACTTCGCCGCGGGCGGCGGGTGCCCCTCCGACGCCTGCACGACGACGATCCCCCGCCCCGACAGCGCGAGCTGGTACGCCTCGCCGGACCCGCGCCCGATCGCGGCACCGAGCTTCGCCGTCTTGCGGATCGAGGACTGCAGCGACGTGGACCACAGCACCGCGGCCTGCATGTCGACGAAGGTGGGGACGTCGACGTCGAGCACGACGGGCGTGCCGAACGCCGTGACGGCCAGCGACCCGGTCCCGGTGAACGTCGTGTTGAACAGGCCGCCGCTGAGCATCGACGCGCCCTCGACCCGGTTGATGTCCCACGCGAGCGAGCTCTCGAACGCGAGCACGTTCGCGCCGTTGACCGTCACGCCCTCGTCCTCCAGGTGGAGCACGAAGACCTGGTCCGCGTCCTGCGCGAGGAAGACGTCCCCGCTGCCCGAGACCTTCATGAGCGACATGCCCTCGCCCGTGAACGCCTTCTTGAACATCTTGCCGAGACCGCCGCTGCCCTCGTACGCGAAGTCGACGTCGCCCTGGTAGGCGACCATCGAGCCCTGCTTCGCGAAGAAGAACCCGCCCGTGCCGCGGAGGTCGACCTTGAGCATGCGGTCGTTCTGGAGCTGGAAGCTGCCGGGCTCGACGGAGCGCTCGGCGTGGTCGAGGAGTGAGCTGCGCATGGGCCGATCCTCGCGGCTGCGGGCCGCGAGCGCACCCGATCCCCCGACCGTCCGCGCGCGGCGCCGCGTGCGAGAGTGGCGGCATGAGCTTCACGCACCTCGACGAGCGCGGGCACGCGCGCATGGTCGACGTCACCGCCAAGCAGCCCACCGTCCGCTCCGCGACGGCGACCGGGACCGTGCGGTGCTCCCCGGAGATCGTCGCCGCGCTGCGCGACGGGACCGTCCCCAAGGGCGACGTGCTCGCCGTCGCGCGCATCGCCGGCATCGCGGGCGCCAAGCGGACGGCCGAGCTCCTGCCGCTCGCGCACGTCATCGGCGTCCACGGGGCGGTCGTCGACCTCGTCGTGGGCGACCACGGCGTCGACGTCACCGCCACCGTCCGGACGGCGGACCGCACGGGCGTCGAGATGGAGGCGCTCACCGCCGTCGCGGTCGCGGGCCTCGCGGTCGTCGACATGGTCAAGGGCCTCGACAAGTCCGTCGAGCTCACGGACGTGCGGCTGGTCGCGAAGACCGGGGGCAAATCCGGCGACTGGCACCGCGAGCCGTGACGGCCCGCCCCGACGACGGGTCGGCACCCGACGGGCCGGGTCGGCACCTCGAGCTGCCGATCCCCGCGCGGGGTGCCGAACCGTCCCTCGCGTTCGACGCCGTCGTGCTGGCCGGAGGGCGGGCGGAGCGGCTCGGGACGCCCAAGCCCGGCCTCGTCGTCGGGGGTCGGCCCCTGCTGGAGCACGCGCTCGCGGCGACCGTGGGGGCGGCGCGGACGGTCGTCGTCGGGCCGGACGAGCTCGCCGCCCCGGGGCGCTACGTCCGCACGCGCGAGGACCCGCCGTTCGGGGGGCCCGTCGCCGGGATCGCGGCCGGGCTCGCCGCCCTGCCCGACGACGGCCGCGCACCCTGGGTGCTCGTGCTCGCGTGCGACGTCCCCCGCGCCGCCGAGGCGGTACCCGCGCTGCTCGCCGCCGCCCGCCGCCGGAGCGGCGAGGTCGCCGTCCACGCGGTGCGCGACGGACGCGCGCAGTGGCTCGTCGGTCTGTACGAGCGCGCGGCGCTCGACGCCGCCCTCGCCGCGCTGCCGACCGTGCAGGGCGCGTCGGTGCGGCAGCTCCTCGCCGGTCTCCCCGCGATCGGCGTCCCCGACGACACGGGCGCCACCGACGACGTGGACACGTGGGAGGATGCCCGCGAGCAGGAGCGCCGCCTGGCCGCAGGCGCGCCCGCGGTGCCCGGCGCCCCGCCCGCCGGCACCCCCGACGACGGCAGGAGGCCACGATGACGAACCTCGAACGCTGGGTCGACGCGCTCGCGCAGGACCTCGACCTCGACCCGGAGGTCGTCGACATCGGCGCGGTCCTCGACCTCGCGCGCGACGCCGCGCACGGCATCGAGCGCCCCGCCGCGCCTCTCACGACGTTCGTCGCGGGCTACGTCGCCGGGCTCGCCGTGCACGACGGGTCGGGCCGCAGCGTGCAGGACGTGCTCGACCGGGCGACCGAGCTCGCGCTCGCGTGGACGCCCGAGCCCGAGCTGCCCGGCACCGCGGCCCCGGCCGAGACGCAGGACTGAGAGATGGCGACCGTCCGCTACTTCGCCGGCGCGCGCGACGCCGCCGGCACCGAGACCGAGACCGTCGACGCGGCGACGGTCGGCGAGCTGCACGCCGCCGTCGTCGCCCGGCACGCGGCGCTCGCCGACGTGCTGCCGCGCTGCTCGCTCCTCGTGGGAGGCGTCCGCGCGGCGAGCGACGACACCCGGATAGCCGAGGACGAAACGGTCGACGTCCTCCCCCCGTTCGCCGGCGGCTGACCCCGCCCGGCTGCCCCGCCCGGCTGCCCCGCCCTGTGCCGAGCAGGCGGTCCTGGCTCGTCACGGTCCCAGGACCCGCCACGACCGCCTGGTCGGCTCGCCAGGAACGCCTGGTCGTCAGTGGTCGCCGCCGTCGAGCTGTGCGAGGACGTGCAGCAGCAGCGGCTCCAGGACGGCCCAGCCGTCGCGCACCCCGCCGGTGGAGCCGGGGAGGTTGACCACGAGCGCGCGCCCGTGCGGGCCGGGCGCGACCCCCGCGACGCCGCGCGACAGCACCGCCGCGGGGACGTGCTCCGCGCCGCGGCGACGCAGCTCCTCCGCGATGCCCGGGACCTCCTGCGCCAGCACCTCGCGGGTGCCCTCGGGCGTGAGGTCGCGCGGCCCGACGCCCGTCCCCCCGGTCGTGAGCACGACGCGCGCACCCCCCGCCACGGCCCGGGCGACCGCGTCGCGGACGGGGGCGACGCCGTCGGGCACGAGGTCGGTGACGACCGCCCAGCCCGCCGCCGCGAGCAGCCCCGCGAGGAGCGGTCCCGAGCGGTCCTCCGCCTCGCCGCGCGAGCAGCGGTCGGACACGGTGACGACGGCGACGGTCGCGTCCGCGGGCCGTCCGGTGGGTGCGGTCATGGCGCCACGGTAACGAGCCGGGCCCTGCCCGGCGGGGAGGGGACCGCAGGGCGCGCTCACCGCGCGCGATCCGGACGGCCTGGGCATAGTGGCAGTGGACCGACCGCCGCACCTGCTCGCCCAGGAGGCCTCATGTCGTACCTGTCCGTGCCGTCACCGCCGCCGGCGCACCGTCTCTGGTGGCGCCCGGTGGTCTCCGCCGCGGCGGGCAGCGGGAGCGCGGCATGACGACGACGTCGGAGGGACCGGTCGAGGACGCGCTGCTGCGGCTCGGCAAGCACCTCAAGCGCGGGACGGTGTCCGACGACCTGCGGCAGGTGTTCCTCACGGGCGGCCGCCAGGGCGACGTGTTCTACCGCGACCGCTGGTCCCACGACAAGGTCGTGCGCTCGACCCACGGCGTGAACTGCACCGGGTCGTGCTCGTGGAAGGTGTACGTCAAGGACGGCATCATCACGTGGGAGACCCAGCAGACCGACTACCCCTCCGTGGGGCCGGACTCGCCCGAGTACGAGCCGCGCGGCTGCCCCCGCGGCGCCGCGTTCTCCTGGTACACCTACTCCCCCACGCGCGTGCGCTACCCCTACGTGCGCGGCGCGCTGCTCGACGCCTACCGCGCGGCCCGCGCCGCCACGGGCGACCCGGTGCTCGCGTGGCGCAAGGTCACGACGGACCCCGCCACCGCCCGCGCCTACAAGGCGGCGCGCGGCAAGGGCGGCCTCGTGCGCGCCACGTGGGACGAGGCGGCGGAGATCGTCGCCGCGGCGCACGTGCACACGATCGCGGCGTACGGGCCCGACCGCATCGCGGGGTTCTCCCCGATCCCCGCCATGTCGATGGTCTCCCACGGGGTGGGCGCGCGGTTCGTCCAGATGCTCGGCGGCACCATGCTGTCGTTCTACGACTGGTACGCCGACCTGCCCGTCGCGTCCCCGCAGGTCTTCGGCGACCAGACCGACGTCCCGGAGTCCGCGGACTGGTGGAACTCGACGTACTGCATCATGTGGGGCTCGAACGTCCCCGTGACCCGCACGCCCGACGCCCACTTCATGACCGAGGCGCGCTACCGCGGCCAGAAGGTGATCGTCGTGTCGCCCGACTACGCGGACAACACGAAGTTCGCCGACGAGTGGCTCGCCCCGCACCCGGGCACGGACGGCGCGCTCGCCCAGGCCATGGGCCACGTGATCCTCACGGAGCACTACGCGCAGCGCCGCACCCCGCAGTTCGCGGAGTACGCGGCCCGCTTCACGGACCTCCCCCACCTCGTCGTGCTCGAGGAGCACGACGGCGGCTCGGGGTCGGGCACGACCTACGTGCCCGGGAAGTTCCTCACCGCGGCGGACCTGCCCGACGGCGTCGGGCGCCCCGGCGACGACGACGCCGCCTCGGCGAACGCGCGCTTCAAGACCGTCGTGCTCGACGCGGACGGCACCCCGCGCGTCCCGCACGGGAGCCTCGGCCACCGCTACGGCGAGGCCGACGCCGGGCGGTGGAACCTCGACCTCGGCGACATCGACCCGCTGCTCTCGGTCGCCGACCCGCACGGCGTCTTCTGGGGCTCCCCCCAGACGCCTCCCACCCGCGACACCGTCCCCGAGCGCCCGCTGTCGGCCGACCTGGGCTCTCCCCCGGCCGACCAGGGCTCTCCCCCGGCAGACCCGGGCTCTCCCTCGGCCGACCACTCGTACGAGACGGTCGCCGTCGGGCTGCCGCGGTTCGACCTCGACCCGGCACCGGGCGACGACGCGGGCGCGCACCTGGGCGGTGCGGGCGTCGTCGTGCGCGGCGTGCCGGCGCGACGCGTCGGCGGGCGGCTCGTCACGACGGTGCTCGACCTGCTGCTCGCGCAGTACGGCGTGAACCGGCCGGAGCTCGGCCTGCCGGGCGAGTGGCCCGCGGGGTACGACGACGACGCGACGCCCGCGACACCGGCGTGGCAGGAGCGGTTCACGGGCGTCCCGGCCGCAGCCGCCGCGCGCATCGGGCGCGAGTTCGCGCAGAACGCGCTCGACTCGGGCGGGCGCTCGATGATCATCATGGGCGCGGGCACGAACCACTGGTTCCACTCCGACACGATCTACCGCGCGATGCTCGCGCTGACCACCCTCACGGGCTGCCAGGGCGTCAACGGCGGCGGGTGGGCGCACTACGTGGGGCAGGAGAAGTGCCGTCCCGTCACGGGGTGGGCCCAGTACGCGGGCGGCCTCGACTGGTCACGACCGCCGCGCCAGATGATCGGCACCGCGTTCTGGTACCTCGCGACAGACCAGTGGCGCTACGACGGCCTGCCCGCGGACGCGCTCGCGTCGCCGCTCGCGCAGGGCCAGTTCTCCGGGCGCACGACGGCGGACACGCTCGTCGAGTCCGCGCAGCGCGGCTGGATGCCGAGCTACCCGACGTTCGACCGCAACCCGCTCGACCTCGTGGACGAGGCCCGCGCGGCGGGCAAGGAGCCCGCGCAGCACGTCGTCGACGAGCTCAAGGCCGGGAACCTCCGGTTCGCGTGCGAGGACCCCGACGACCCGGCGAACTTCCCGCGCGTCGTCACGGTGTGGCGCGCGAACATCCTCGGGTCGTCGGGCAAGGGCAACGAGTACTTCCTCCAGCACCTCCTGGGGACGGACGCCGCGGTCAACGCCGCGGAGTCCGGCCCCGAGCGGCGCCCGCGGTCGATGACGTGGCGCGAGGAGGCGCCGCGCGGCAAGCTCGACCTGCTCGTCACGCTCGACTTCCGGATGACGTCGACCACGCTGTTCTCGGACGTGGTGCTCCCCGCCGCGACCTGGTACGAGAAGCACGACCTGTCCTCGACGGACATGCACCCGTTCGTGCACTCGTTCAACCCGGCGATCGACCCGCCGTGGCAGACGCGCACGGACTTCGACATCTTCCACACCGTCGCGGCGAAGGTCTCCGAGCTCGCGGTGACGCACCTCGGGGTGCGGGAGGACCTCGTCGCCGCCCCGCTCGCGCACGACACCCCGGACGAGATGGCCGTCCCGCACGGCGCGCTCACCGACTCGGGGCAGCCCGTGACGGAGCGCGAGCTCGTCCCGGGCGTGACGATGCCGAAGCTCGTGGTCGTCGAGCGCGACTACCCGGCGTTCGCCGCGCGCATGGCCGCGCTCGGCCCCCTCACCGAGAAGGCGGGCATGGCGACCAAGGGCGTGCAGTTCTCGCCCGGGCCGGAGGTCGCAGACCTCGGCCGGCGCAACGGCCTCGTGCCCGACGGCCCCGCCGCCGGACGTCCGCGCCTCGACCGCGACACGCACGCGTGCGAGATGATCCTCGCCCTCTCGGGCACGACGAACGGTCGGCTCGCCGTGCAGGGCTTCGAGCACGTCGAGCGCCGCACGGGCACGCCCCTGGCGGACCTCGCCCGCGACGAGCAGGGCAAGCGCGTGACGTTCCCGGACGTGCAGTCCCGCCCGACGCCGGTCATCACCTCGCCCGAGTGGTCGGGCTCGGAGCACGGCGGGCGCCGGTACTCGGCGTTCGTCGTCAACGTGGAGCGGCTCAAGCCGTGGCACACCCTCACGGGCCGGCAGCACTTCTACCTCGACCACGACTGGATGATCGAGCTCGGGGAGCACCTGCCGGTGTTCCGGCCGCCCCTCGACATGCACCGGCTGTTCGGCGACTCGCCCGTCGTGGGCGACACCTCGCCGTCGGGCTACCCGGGGTCCGCCGGGCACGCGGAGGTCGCGGTGCGGTACCTGACCCCGCACAACAAGTGGGCGATCCACTCGGAGTACCAGGACAACCTCTTCATGCTGTCGCTCTCGCGCGGCGGGCCCGGCATCTGGATGAGCCCGGCCGACGCCGCCAAGATCGGCGTCGCGGACAACGAGTGGGTCGAGGCGTACAACCGCAACGGCGTCGTGGTGGCGCGCGCGATCGTCAGCCACCGGATGCCCGAGGGCACGGTCTACATGTTCCACGCGACCGACCGCACGATCGACGTCCCGCTCGCCGAGACGTCGGGCCTGCGCGGCGGGATCCACAACTCGCTCACGCGCATCCTGCTCAAGCCGACGCACCTCGCGGGCGGGTACGCCCAGCTGTCGTACGCGTTCAACTACCTCGGGCCGACCGGGAACCAGCGCGACGAGATGACGGTCGTCCGGCGCCGGAGCCAGGAGGTGCGGTACTCGTGACGCGGACGGACGCAGCAGGCGGCCTCGGGCCGGCCGGCCGGGAGGGGGTGACGTCGTGCGGGTGATGGCGCAGATGTCGATGGTCATGAACCTCGACAAGTGCATCGGGTGCCACACGTGCTCGGTGACGTGCAAGCAGGCGTGGACGAACCGCACGGGCGTGGAGTACGTGTGGTTCAACAACGTCGAGACGCGTCCCGGGCTCGGGTACCCGCGCACCTACCAGGACCAGGAGCGCTGGCAAGGCGGCTGGGTGCGGACGAAGAAGGGCCGGCTCAAGCTCCGCGCCGGCGGCCGCCTGAAGAAGCTCGCGACGATCTTCTCCAACCCGAAGCTCCCCTCGATCCACGACTACTACGAGCCGTGGACCTACGAGTACGACATGCTGCTCTCGTCGCCGCAGGGGCAGCACACGCCCGTCGCCCGGCCGAAGTCGCTGCTCACGGGCGGTGACATCAACATCTCGTGGTCCGCGAACTGGGACGACGACCTCGGCGGCTCGACCGCGACCATGCAGGACGACCCCGTGCTCCAGCACATGTCGGAGCACGTGGCCACCGAGCTCGACAAGACGTTCATGTTCTACCTGCCGCGCATCTGCGAGCACTGCCTCAACCCGGCGTGCGTCGCGTCGTGCCCGTCGGGCGCCATGTACAAGCGGGCCGAGGACGGCATCGTGCTGGTCGACCAGGACCAGTGCCGGGGCTGGCGCATGTGCGTCACCGGGTGCCCGTACAAGAAGGTCTACTTCAACCACAAGACCGGCAAGGCCGAGAAGTGCACGCTCTGCTACCCGCGCATCGAGGTCGGACTGCCGACCGTGTGCTCGGAGACGTGCGTCGGGCGCCTGCGCTACCTCGGCCTCGTCCTCTACGACGCCGACAAGGTCACCGAGGCCGCGAGCGTGGAGGACGAGCACGAGCTCCTCGCCTCGCAGCGCGCCGTCTTCCTCGACCCGAACGACCCGGAGGTCGTGGCCGCCGCACGTGCGGAGGGCATCCCCGACGACTGGATCACGGCCGCCCAGCGCTCGCCGATCTGGGACCTCATCTCACGCTACGAGGTCGCGCTGCCCCTGCACCCCGAGTACCGCACGCTGCCGATGGTCTGGTACATCCCGCCGCTGTCCCCCGTCGTCGACGTCGTCGCCGCCTCCGGGAACGACGGCGAGGACGGGCGCACGCTGTTCGCCGCGATCTCGAAGATGCGCATCCCGCTCGAGTACCTCGCGGGGCTGTTCACGGCGGGCGAGACCGCCCCGGTGGAGCGCGTGCTGCGCCGCCTGGCGGCCATGCGGTCGTACATGCGCGACATCAACCTCGGCCGCGAGGCCGACGAGCAGACCGCGGCCGCGGTCGGCATGACCGGTGCCCAGGTCCAGGAGATGTACCGCCTGCTCGCCGTCGCGAAGTACGAGGACCGGTACGTCATCCCGACCGCGCACACCGAGATCGCGCGCGAGCTCGACGAGCTGTCCTGTTCCCTCGACTACGACGGCGGCCCCGGCATGGGCGGCATGGGCCTCACGGGCGGCGGCCCGTTCGGCGAGACGTCGGGCAGCCCGGTGCCGGTCGCGGTCGAGAACTTCCACGTGCTCCAGGCACGGCAGACGGCGGACTCGCCCTACGGGCCGTCGACCCCCGGTCGCGTCAACCTCCTCAACTGGGACGGCAACGGGCGACCGCCCGGCCTCTTCCCGCCGGGCGAGGGGCCGGAGCCGGGCGACGTGTCGGGCGCGCCCGGCGGCGTCACGCCGGGCGGCCCGGGCTCGTTGCCAGGCGGGCGCCAGGACGCGCGGCACGACACGATCCCCGGTCCCCCGGCGCCCGGTGGGCCGGCGCCCGGCGGGCCGACGGGCGGTCCCGCGCCCGGGAGCGGTCCCGGCGTCGAGCCCGACGGAGGCACCCGATGAGGGCGCGCTCCCTGCTCCCGACCCCGGCGCTGCGGCCCGGGGCACGGCCTCGGGGGCCGCAGCCCGACCACCTGGCCCCGGTCGCGACGTCGGCCGCCCAGCGCCGCACCGCCCACATGGCCGCGTCGCTGCTGCTGGCCTACCCGGACGAGGACGTGCTCGCCGCGGTCGACGCCGTCCGCGCGTCCGCCCCGGGCCTGCCCGGACCGGTCCGCGAGCGCCTGGAGGACTTCTGCGACGTCCTGACGGCGGCGGGCGGGCCGGGCCTGCGCGAGCTCCAGGCGCGGTACGTCGCGACGTTCGACCTCAAGCGGAAGTGCTCGATGTACCTGTCGTACTACGCGGCAGGCGACACGCGCCGACGCGGGACGGCGCTCGTCGCGTTCGTCGAGGCGTACCGCGCGGCCGGATGGGAGGTCACGGGCTCCGAGCTCCCCGACTACCTCCCGACGGTGCTCGAGTTCTCGGCCCGGACCACGGGGGACGACGCGACGATCGCGGCCGGTCTGCTCGCGTCCCACCGCGACGGCATCGAGGTGCTGCGCACGGCGCTCGAGAGCGCGCGCAGCCCGTGGACGGGGCTCGTCGAGGCCGTGTGCCTCACGCTGCCCCCGCTCGACGAGCGCACGCAGCAGCGGTACGTCGAGCTCGTGACGGCGGGGCCGCCCGCCGAGCTCGTGGGCATGGAGCCCTTCGCGCTCGAGCCGTACGGCACGGGCGCGCCCGACCGGACGGGAGGTGCGGTGCGATGAACGGGGTGAGCACCGGAGAGGTCCTGCTGTGGGTCGTGTTCCCGTACGTGACGTTCGCGGTGTTCGTCGTGGGCTCGGTCTGGCGGTACCGGTACGACAAGTTCGGCTGGACGACGCGGTCGAGCGAGCTCTACGAGAAGCGGCTGCTGCGCCTCGGCTCGCCACTCTTCCACTTCGGCCTGCTGTTCGTCATCCTCGGGCACCTGCTGGGGCTCGTGATCCCCGAGTCGTGGACGGAGGCGGTAGGGATCCAGGAGGTCGCCTACCACTTCGTCGCGACGTACATGGGGTCGGTCGCGGCCGTCGTGCTCGTCGCGGGCCTGCTCATCCTCATCTATCGTCGCCGCACGTCCGGCCCCGTCTTCCGCGCGACGACGCGCATGGACAAGACGATGTACGTGTTCCTCGCGGCGTCGATCCTGCTGGGGTCGTGGGCCACGGTGCAGACGCAGCTCCTCGCCGACGGCCTCGGGTACGACTACCGCCAGACCATCTCGCCGTGGTTCCGCTCGCTCTGGTACCTCCAGCCGCAGCCGGAGCTCATGGCGGGCGTGCCCGCGGCGTTCCAGCTCCACATCGTCGCGGCGAACCTGCTGTTCATCCTGTGGCCGTTCACGCGGCTCGTGCACGCGTTCTCCGCCCCGGTGCCCTACGTGTTCCGCCCGTACGTCGTGTACCGCTCGCGCGACGCGTCGGTCGCCGCACGCGCCCCGCGGCCGGGCTGGGACCCGTCGGAGCGCCCGCGCTCGCGCTGACCCTCGGGGGTTCGGTCCGGCCGGTCCGGGTGACCCGGGTCGGCGCCCGTCGGCGGGTGAATTCGGCCCGACGCCGTCCCCAGGACGCCCCGCGGTGCCCTCCTTCCTGGGGCGGTCAACCCCGACCGCGACCGTCCCTGGAAGAGGTTCCCGCATGTCCACCACCGCCCCGACGACCGCCGGTCGTCCCCGCGCCACCCGCCCGTCCGCGCCGTCGGCGGCGGACGCCACGCCCGCCCGCCGTCGTCGCGCCGCCCTCGTGCCCGCACGCCTCGCGGGCCGGGTGGACGCCGCCGTCGCCGCGACCGCGCGCGTCCTCACCCGCTGGTCCGTGCCCGCCCTGCGCGTCGCCCTCGGTCTCGTGTTCCTCGGGTTCGGCGTCCTCAAGCTCGTCCCCGGCGCGAGCCCGGCGGCCGCGATCGCGGCGCGCACCGTCGAGACGCTCACGCTCGGCCTCGTCGGCGGGACCGCGGCGGTGATCTTCACCGCCGTCCTGGAGACGTTCATCGGGCTGACCCTCCTCACCGGCCGCCTCCTGCGAGCCGGGCTGCTCGCGCTCGCCGTCGCGATGGCCGGGATCCTCTCGCCGATCGTGCTGTTCGCCGGCGAGCTGTTCGGCCACGGCATGACCCTCATGGGCCAGTACGTGCTCAAGGACCTCGTCCTCGTGGCCGGCGCGGCCGTCGTCGCCGCCGTCGCGCTAGGGGCCCGCCTGCGCATCGACGCATGACGCGTGGCGCTCCCCCGCCACCGCACAGTCGCGAGGTAGAGCCCCCGGTCGCGATGTAGAACGCGGCGGGCTCTACCTCACGACCGGAGCTTCTACCTCAGTGCAGGGCGGCGCCGTCAGGCGAGCGAGAGCGTCAGGTACGTGCTGCTCGGGTCGTCCGTGTAGTCGGCGAACGGCGCGCACGGCACGAACCCGTGACGCGCGTAGAGCCGCCGCGCCGCCGCGAAGTAGTCCTCGGTGCCCGTCTCCAGGCTCACGCGGTCCAGGCCGCGGTCGCGCGCGACGTCGAGCAGGTGCGCGAGGACCGTGGCGGCGACGCCCCGGCCCCGGGCGGCCGCCGTCGTCCGCATCGACTTGAGCTCGCCCAGCGTCGCGTCGTGCTGCTTCAGCGCGCCGCACCCGAGGAGGTGGCCGTCCGCGGACCGCGCCGTGACGAACGTGATGTCCGGTGCGCGCAGGCGCTCGACGTCGAGCGCGTGCACGCTCTCGGGCGGCGACGTCGCGTGCATGTCGTCGAGGTGCTCCTGGAGCAGCGCCAGCACGTCGGGGGTCGTCGGGTCCTCCACGACGACGCGGACGTCGTCCCGGGTGGTCGTCTCGCTCACGCGCCGAGCGTGCCACACCCGACGCAGGACAGACGAGCGACCCCCGATCGCGCAGGCCGCCGCGCGGAGCGACACGGCCGTCGATGACGGCGTGACGGCTCGCCGCTCTCAGCCGTCCGCGCGCTTGTCGATCGGGGCCGGGAACCAGCGTCCGGAGGTGACCGTCTGGTCGGCGACGTACATGCGCAGGTTGAGCGAGAAACCGGCTCCCCGTGGAGTGGGCAGCCAGTTCGCCTGGGGTGCGCCGCTCGGAAGCTCGGGGGCGAGCCACAGGGAGAGCGAGCCGTCGTCGTTCGGTTCGAGCGGCATCCTGGAGGCAAGCTCATAGCGGTCGAGGGCGTTGGGAACGACGCGGTACTCCGGCACGGAGTAGAGAGTCAGGGACCAGAAGCCGTCGACGACGTCCCCGGGGAGCGCGTGCACGGGGAACCGGATCTCGTAGGTAGACGATCCGTCCAGCATGTTGCCGCCAGAGTCGGTCTGTCCGATGAAGTAGATGGCCTCTTCAGGCACGTTCGCCCACAGGCCTCCGTAGTCGATGACCGCACGGGCGAACACATCGTCGCCGAAACGCCCGACCGCGTAGGAGACGGACCACCCGTCGCGGTGTGTGCCGAACTGCTGGGCGCCGGCGAAGAAGTGGGGGATGGCCTTGGTCCGGATCGCCTCGTCGACGCGTGCCCGACCACCTGGTTCGGACGCGACGAGGTCCGCGAGGCGCGCGACGGCGGCCTGGTGCCGCGGGGCGGACGGCATCGAGTCGGCATGGGTCGCGAGCACGCCGGCGGCCTCGGTGAAGATCTCCGCGCCCAGGAGCTGGGCGTTGGTGAAGTCGGGCACCGGGTGCGCGGGCTCGACCCTGATCCCGTCCGGGGCCTCGATCCGGAAGGCGCGTTGGAGGGCGACCGCCCGCTCTGGGGTGTCCTGGAGCTCTACCCGGGCCAAGATCTTGGCCTTGGCGGCGGGCAGCTCCACACGCAGCGCACCGTCCGGGATCTCGGGCTCGGTGCCTGCGAGGACGAACGCCACCGTGCCGAAGGGGTGCTCCGGGACGGTGCGGTCGTTGATGTTCGCCACCACCTCGCCCCACCCGTCGAGCACCTGCACCGTGTAGTACCGGCCTCGTGCGTCCGGGACGTCCAGCAGGACGGCGTGGTCGCCGTCCACGGCGATCCACGCCTCCAGGTAGGCCACGTCCAGGTTGGGGTTCACGAACTCCGCCGACCCGACCGGGTTCTCCTTGATGGTGTTGTATCCCAGGCCCTCCACCTCGACGTCCTGGTGCTCTTGACGCAGCACCAGGAACCGCGCGAGCAGATACTCGTAGGCGTCGACGAGCTCGTCGTCGGAGATCTGGTCCATGCCTGTACTGAAGCACCCTCACCCCAGAGGCGCTCGGGGAAACCGAGCCGGAAGCTCGAGACGAGCACGTCGTACGAAACGACGGGGTGAAGAGGGACGGGTGACCGACCCCCGCCGAAGCAGCGAGTGTGAGAGGTTGGGAGCCGACAGTGTTCCCGCGTCGGCCGGCCTCGACGGAAAAAGGCACCCGCATGGCTCACGAGAGCGACCCGGCCACGTATCCTCCCGTCCCGTTGCACGGAGGCCTGCGATCCAGCCCCGACTCGTGGGAGCTGTGGGGCGAGATCGACTACGCCGTCGTCGAGTCCGCGCAACCTCGCCCGAGCCCGGCCCATGGGGCGCTGCACATCGATGCCTCGCGCGTCACGTTCCTGGACTCCGCCGGTGTCAGCCTCCTCCTGCTTGCCGCCAGCGCACCTCTGCGGCCGATCATCCTGGGCTGCAGCGACTACGCCCGAGACGTGCTCGAGCTCGCAGGAGCGTCGGACCTCTTCGTGTGGAGCACCACGCGACCCTCCGCGTAGCCGATCGACCATGCCACGCCCGACCAGCGTCGCCCAGCCGTCAGTCCTGACGACGGCACGTCCCGTGATCGCGCTTCGCCCGACGACCCGCTTGCTCGATACCGCGAGGAACGACGGCGGTCTCACCCACGCTGCACCGCCCAGCGCTGCGAGGACCGACGGTCGGGCGCGCTCCCCCGGTTGACGTCTTCGCGACCGACGTGCTCCACCTGGAGCTCGAGCACCAGGCGGTGCGTCAGGCTCGCGGTCACCGAGGTGGTGGCTGGATGGCTCCCACACGCTGGTTCCATGCGGCGACGGCCGTGTCGAGGCGCGCGCGTGCGGCGACGTAGAGGACGAGCTCGACGGGCGCCCCCTGGTCGACGACCGAGATGACGTCTTCCATCTCGCGCTGGGAGGCGTCGATCTCGCCCACGAGGTCGGCGGGTCGGTGGATCGAGGTCTCTCGGTCGTCGGTCATCGTGCGCCGCGGTGCTAGACCTGGCGTGCGAGGCGTCGGCGGAGCTGGTGGATGCGCAGGGTACCGACGACGAGGGCGACGATCCCGACGCCGATGCCTGCGATGAGCAGGGCCAGGGCGAGCGGGACGGAACCTTGCCAGCCGAGGAAGGAGACGATCACGAGCTGGGTGTTCTGGAGCATGAACACGATGAGTGCGACCAGGACGAGGGCGGCGACGCACAGGCCGACCCAGGTTGCTCCGGTGCGGGTTCGGGGAGTTCTTGTCGGGTTGCCCGACGTGCGGGACACGCGTGAGTCGGGATGGCTGCCTGACACGGCGGCGGTGGGCTGTCCGTTCGTCGCGGAGCTGAGCGGGGTGGTGGCCATGGTGGCCTCCTTGCGGTTCCGGGCCCGCGCACCTCATATGGGGCACGTTCGCCGCGGATAGCCCGACCCTACGCCCTCAACCTGGGAACGAACCTGGGAGCGGCTGTACGCGCGGCCCGGTGCTCCTAGCGGCCGAGGCTGGCTGCCAGGGGGCAGGAGAACGGTTCGCGAGCACGTCCGGGGACGTCGTTGAGGTACTGGACGACGATCCGGTAGGAGGTGAAGAACCCGACCTCGGTGTAGGCCACGCCGAGCTGGGAGCAGTACTCGCGCACGAGGGGCTGGACACGCTTGAGGTTCGGGCGCGGCATGCTCGGGAACAGGTGGTGCTCCACCTGGCGGTTGAGACCGCCCATGAAGAAGTCGACGACCGGGCCGCCGCGGATGTTGCGGGACATGAGGACCTGGCGGCGCAGGAAGTCGACGTCCGCGGTCGCCGGGACGATCGGCATGCCCTTGTGGTTCGGGGCGAACGCGCCCCCGAGCAGGACGCCGAACACCGCGAGCTGCACGGCCAGGAACGCCCCCGCGACGGTCGGGGGGAGCAGCAGGCCCAGCGCCACCAGGTAGAGCGCGAGCCGTAGGAGCAGGACCGGGACCTCCACGCCACGGTGCGGCACGGGCCGACGGCCGAGCACCCGGCGCACGCTCGCGACGTGCAGGTTGAGGCCCTCCAGGGCGAGCAGGGGAAAGAAGTACCAGCCCTGCCGACGTGCCAGCCACCCTCGCCAGCCGTGCCGGCTCGCGATGACGGCGGGCGTGAACGCGATCACGCCCGGTGAGATGTCCGGGTCATGGCCCTCCTGGTTCGGGGCCGCGTGGTGCGCGTCGTGCTTCATCGTCCACCAGGCGTGGCTGAGCCCGACGAGCGCGTTCGCGAGGATGCGAGCGGTCCAGTCGTTCCAGGCCCGCGACCGGAACACCTGCCGGTGGGAGCTGTCGTGACCCAGGAACGCGAGCTGGGCGAGAACGAGGGCGAGCACCACGGCCAGCAGGAGCTGCCACCAGGAGTCACCCATGAGGACGATCCCGGCCCAGACGGCACCGAACGCTGCGACCGTCAGGACGAGCCGGGTCCAGTAGTAGCCGTACCGCCGACGCAGCAGCCCGGACTCGCGCACGATCTTCGCCAGCACCGAGTAGTCCCGAGCCGTCGCCCGCGCCGCAGGCAGCGCGCGGACCGTCAGGACCTGGGGCGGCGGCGCCTCACTCGAAGCGGACACGGTCGGCCTCGGCCTTCACGCTCGCGGCACGCACCGCCTCGGCCGCGCGCCAGGCCTCGAGCTCGTCCGCCCGCCTGGTCCGTTCTGTCGCGATCGCCTCCTGGGTGTCCCGGATCACCGTCGCGATCTCGTGGGCGAGCCCGCCGGAGAGCATGGCGAGGTTCGTGTTCTCGATGAGCAGGCGCCGGTCCTCCACCCGTAGCCTGACCCCCGCATAGCCATGATCGGCGAGCAACGTCGTGACGGCGGGCAGCTCGAGCAACGCTTGCTCCGGACCCGACACGCGGCGGGAGAAGACGGCGGTCACGGTGTAGAGGGGAGGCTCCGCGTCGGTGCCGAGCTCGCGCGGCAGCGCAGTGTCCAGGACGCCCCGCAGCTGCAGTGCGGTGTCCTGCACCCGGCCGAAGGACGTGGCATTAGGGGTGGTGGTGCTCATGGTGACGTCCGATGCTCGGAACCGGCGGGCCGGCTCGCATCCGCTGCCGTCGCGGCAGTCGGGGAGGCGTCAGGCGCCCCACTCAAGGAGATCGGTGCGTCCTCCAGGTCGGGTTCATAACCCCCGTCGTCGTCCCATCGCGCGCCCGAGGTGTCCTCGTCCGGGGCGTCCATCTCGCCCGGCGTCCGAGAGCCTTCTCGATCGGCGTCGCGTGGGCCGATCCGGCGATCAACCACACTTCGACACTACACCTGGACGGGTTGCTCGCTGTGTCCACGAAAGCCTGCCCAGCCGTCGGTGAGAGGATGAGCAGATGGCCTTGACGGAGTTCCTCCTCGCTCGGATCGACGAGGACGAGGCAGCGTGCGCGACCCTCGATGACGAGCCGGGACCTCCAGCGCCGTGGTCACGCTCACGGCTCCTGACCGAGTGCGCGATGAAACGACGCATCATCACCCTCGCCTACGAGGCCACCGGGTACGACATGACTGCCGACCTCGAGCGTGACACCGACGAGCGCGCCCAGAGCGGCGTCGCCTTCGTCGGTGACCGCATCCTGCGAGCCCTCGCCACGCCCTACGCCCAGCACCCGGACTTCGACCCCACCTGGCGCACCTGACGACTCGCCCGTCTGCTCCGGCCCCCGGTGTGGCGAGCTGGCCACGGAGGGCGCATCGTGAGAGACGCGACCACGTGTCGCGGGGAACGCCGGTCGTGAAGCAGCCCGCTTCCGGAGGACCTCCCGGGCCACGACGGCGTACCGCAACCGTCAGGGGCGCAGAGACTACGCCGAGAGCGTGAGCCGCCATGAGCGTCATCGAGAAGTGGATCGCCGTGGACTGTCCGGGCTGCGGTGGCCAAGCACGCGCCCGCGTCCTGCACATCATCGCCTGGGGCTCGATCCCCGGCTCCCGTGTCCCGCACCGAGTGAGCATCCTGTGCCCCCATCGTTGCCCGATCACTCGCGACGAAGCTGCCTCGGCCGTGCTCGTGTGCCCCGAGTGCCAGCTGCACGTCGCCTAGCCCCACGCCAGGGGCGTCCACCGGGAAGCGGGAAGACTGCACCTCCCCAGCCGGACCCCGAAGCCCAGCACACCCTCCGTCGGAGGACACTCCGCAGATGCGGGTCTAGAGTCGCTCTCATGCCGCACTTTCGGATCCGCGAGGCCGCGAGCCTGCTCGGGGTCAGCGACGACACCGTCCGCCGCTGGGTCGACGCCGGAGACCTCGCCGCGAGCGCCGACGACGCCGGGCGCAAGGTCGTCGACGGCGCGGAGCTCGCGCGCTTCGCCGTCGCGCAGTCGCACCCGACGCCCGACCCGTCGGGTGTCGCCCGCTCGGCCCGCAACCGGTTCGTGGGGATCGTGACGGACGTCGTGAGCGACACCGTCATGTCCCAGGTCGAGATGCTCTGCGGCGGCCAGCGCGTCGTGTCCCTCATGAGCACGGAGGCCGTGCGCGAGCTGCGGCTCGAGCCCGGCAGCCTGGCCGTCGCGGTGGTCAAGGCGACGACCGTCATCGTCGAGACCCCCGGAGGAGCCGCGTGAGCGCGCCCGCACGCACGACGACCCGCCGTCCCGCCCGGGGCCCTGTCGCGGCGCTCGCGGCGGCGGCCCTGGTCGCCGGCCTCTCCGCGTGCGCCACGGGGGCGGGGACCGACGACGGCGCCACCCCCGACCCCGCGCGCACGACGGCCGAGGACCGCACCCTCACCGTGCTCGCCGCAGCGTCGCTGCGCGACGTGTTCACCGACCTCGCGGCGGACTTCGAGGACGACCACGACGGCGTGACCGTCGCGCTGTCGTTCGCCGGGTCGTCCGACCTCGGCGACCAGATCCTCGCCGGCGCGCCGGCCGACGTCTTCGCGTCCGCGGACGAGCGCTCCATGGCGCGCGTCGTGGACGCGGGGGACGCCGCCGACCCCGTCGCGTTCGCGACGAACACGCTGACGATCGTGACGCCGCCCGGCAACCCCGCGGGCGTCGAGGCGTTCGCCGACCTCGCCCGGGACGACGTCAAGGTCGTCGTGTGCGCGCCGGAGGTGCCGTGCGGCAGCGCGACCGACACCGTCGCCGAGGCCGCGGGCGTCACCGTCCACCGCGTGAGCGAGGAGGCCAGCGTCACCGACGTGCTCGGCAAGGTGACGTCGGGCGAGGCCGACGCGGGCCTCGTCTACGTCACCGACGCGACGCTCGCGGGCGACGACGTCGACGTCGTGGACGTGCCCGAGACCGACGCCGCGCTCAACGTCTACCCGATCGCGCTCGTCGCGGCGGCCGAGGAGGCCGGCCCGGAGCAGGTCGCGCTCGCGCAGGCATGGGTGGACCTCGTGACCGGCGACGCCGGGCAGGCCGCGCTCGCCGCCGCGGGGTTCGGCGCGCCGGACGCCTCCGCGCCGTGACGCCCGCGTCGCCCGCCGGGTCCTGATGCGCGGCCTGCCCCGCTGGCTCCTCGTCCCCGCGCTGCTCGGCGCGCTGTTCGTCGTCGTGCCCGTGGTGGCGATGGTCGGGCGCGTGGAGCTCGCGCCGGGTCCGGACGGGACCGGCGGCTTCTGGGCGCTCGTGACCTCGCCGGCGGCTCTCGACGCGCTCGGCCTGTCGCTGCGCACCGCGCTCGCCGCGACCGCGTGCTGCGTGGTGCTCGGCACGCCCATGGCGCTCGTCCTCGCGCGCACCACGTTCCCCGGGCAGCGCGTCGCGCGCGCCCTCGTGCTCCTGCCGCTCGTCCTGCCGCCCGTCGTCGGCGGGATCGCGCTGCTGCACACGTTCGGGCGCCGGGGCCTGATCGGCCGGCACCTCGAGGTGCTGGGGGTCGAGGTCGCGTTCACGACGACGGCCGTCGTGCTGGCGCAGACGTTCGTCGCGCTGCCGTTCCTCGTGCTCAGCCTGGAGGGTGCCCTGCGCACGCAGGACACGCGCCTCGAGGACGTCGCCGCGACGCTCGGCGCCCGGCCGACGACCGTCCTGCGCCGGGTCACGCTCCCCCGCGTGCTGCCGGGGCTGCTGTCGGGTGCCGTGCTCGCGTTCGCGCGCGCCCTCGGCGAGTTCGGGGCGACCCTGACCTTCGCGGGCGCGCTCCAGGGCGTCACGCAGACGCTGCCGCTCGAGATCTACCTCCAGCGCAGCGCGGACCCGGACAGCGCCGTCGCGCTGTCGTTCGTGCTCGTCGTGGTGGCGGTCCTCATCACCGCCGTCGTCCACGGGCCCGGCGTGCTCGGGGGCCCCGGCGCCCGCCCGCGCCGAGGCGTCCGGGGCTCGTCGCCCGACGGCGGCCCGCGCCCCCGCGCCGTCGTCTCCGCTCCCCGGCCGGCCGGCCGGACGCCTGAGACCTCCGGGAAGCCGGTCCTGCACACGGGAGCGCCCCCCGCCGCGCTGGCCGTGCGCGCCGTCGTGCCGGAGCGGGGGCTCGACGTGGACCTGACCGTCGCGCCGGGCGAGGTCGTGGCGGTGCTCGGTGAGAACGGGGCGGGCAAGTCCACGCTCGTGCAGGTCGTCGCCGGCCTGCTCACGCGGGGCGAGGCGCCCGGTGCGCGCGTCACCGTCGGGCACGACGACGTCTCGCGCCTCCCGCCGCGCCGTCGTCACCTCGCGTGGCTGAGCCAGCGCCCGCTGCTGTTCGAGCACCTGTCGGTCGAGGACGACGTGGCGTTCGGCCTCCGGTCCCGCGGCGTGCCCCGCGCCCGTGCCCGCGGGGAGGCCCGCGACGCGCTCGCCCGCGTCGGCGCGGCGGACCTCGCGCGGCGCCGCTCGACCGACCTGTCGGGCGGGCAGGCGCAGCGCGTCGCGATCGCCCGGGCGCTCGTGACCGACCCGCGCGTGCTCCTGCTCGACGAGCCGCTCGCGTCGCTCGACGTCGGCGTCGCGCAGCACGTCCGGACCGTGCTGCACCACGCGCAGCGCGAGCACCCACGCACGACCCTGCTCGTGACGCACGACCTGCTCGACGTGCTGCTCCTCGCGGACCGCGTCGTCGTGCTGGAGGGCGGCCGCGTCGTCGAGGACGGCCCGGTCGACGCGGTGCTCACGCGGCCGCGGTCGCGGTTCGCCGCGCGCCTCGCGGGCGTCAACCTGCTCGCGGGGAGCGTCGCGCACGTCGCCGTCCCGGAGCCGGCGCGGACGGCGGGCGGTGGTGCGCCAGAGAGAGCGGGCGGGACCGCGGACGGGACGGACCTGGTGGAGGGAGCGACGGACGCCCCGGGCGCGGAGACCCTCGCGCGCGAGGTGACCGTCGCCGTCGACGGCACCGAGGTCCGCGTGCGCGGGACGGCGGACGAGCCGCTCGGGGTCGGGGACGGCGCCGTCGCGGTGTTCGAGCCGCGCGCGGTCGCCGTGCACCGCACGACGCCCGAGGGCAGCCCGCGCAACGCGTACCGGGTCGTCGTGACGAGCGTCGAGCCGCACGGGCCGCTCCTGCGCGTGTGGGGGCGCGCGGTGGGCGCCGACCCGCGCGACCCGACCGCGGGGGCGACGACCGCCGTCGGGCACGACGCGCCGCGCCTGGCCGCCGACCTCACGCCGCGCGCGGTCGCCGAGCTCGGCCTGGTGCCGGGCGAGCGCGTGTGGTTCGTCGTCAAGGCGGCCGAGGTCCGCGTGCACGCCCGCTGAGCCCGCGGGACCCGTCAGCCCTCGACGGGACCGGGGCGTGCCGCTCAGGCGGGAGCGGGCGGGACTCCGCCGAGCGCGGTGCGCACCTCGCCGACGATCGCGGCCATCGCGGCCTCGGCGGCCTCCGGGTCGCCGTCCGCGACCGCGCGCGCGACGGCCTCGTGCTGGTCGAGGGCCTCGGGGACGGGCGAGGCGGGCATGAGGCCGAGGTGCGTCCGGCCGCTGAGGACGGCCGCGACGACCCCCGCGAGCGCGCCGAACATCTCGTTGCCGCTCGCGCGGAGCAGGATCTCGTGGAACCGGACGTCGAGCGCGAGGAACTCCTCGAGGTCGCCCGCCTCCCCGAGCAGGCGCATGCGCCCGGCGGCGGCGACGAGCTCGGCGCGCTCGGCGGGCGTGGCGTGGAGCGCGGCTCCGGCGGCGGCGAGCGGCTCGACGGCGTGCCGCAGCTCGGTGAGCGTGCGGAGCTGCGGGTCGCGGCCGGGGCCCTCCAGCCGCCAGCGGATGACGCGCGGGTCGAGCACGTTCCAGTCCTCGATGCCGAGCACGACGATCCCGACGCGGCGCCTCGACCGGACGAGGCCGAGCCCTTCGAGGAGCCGCATGACCTCGCGCGCGACGGTGCGCGACACCCCGAACTCGGAGCCGATCGACTCCAGGGTCAGCGGCGTGCCCGCGGGGACGTCGCCGCTGGTGATGCGACGTCCGAGCGAGTCGAGCACGGTGGTGTGCAGGACCGTCGTCGCCATGCTTCGCAGCCTAGTGGCGGCCAATGGTGCTATCAATCACTTGCCAAAGGTGCTACCAATGCCCCACAGTGGAGGCCGAGGACGACCACGACGGTCGCCACCGGGACGGCCGGGGCCGTAGCGCCCCGACCCGACCGGACGCCCCCACCCGACACGGAAGTCGACACATGGACACCGACGTCAGCTCCACCGACCGGCCCGACGACACCGAGCACCACCCCCTGCCCCAGCACCTCGTCGTCATGGGCGTCGCCGGCTCGGGCAAGACCACCGTCGCGACGCTGCTCGCGCAGCGCCTCGGCACCGAGTACGCAGAGGCCGACCGCTTCCACCCGCAGGCCAACATCGACAAGATGAGCGCCGGGACGCCGCTCACCGACGACGACCGGTGGCCCTGGCTCGAGGCGATCCGCGACTGGCTGAGCAGCGAGGCGGAGGCCGGCAGGTCCGGCGTCGTCACGTGCTCCGCGCTCAAGCGCACCTACCGCGACCTGCTGCGCACCGCCCGCGGCGAGGTGTGCTTCGTCCACCTCGACGGCACCCCCGAGCTCCTCGCCGAGCGCATGCAGCACCGCAGCGGGCACTTCATGCCCACGTCGCTCCTGCCGTCCCAGCTCGCCACGCTCGAGCCCCTGGCCGACGACGAGCCCGGCTTCACCGTCGACGTGACCCTCGCGCCCGACGCGATCGCGGACCTCGTCCTGGAGCGCCGCGCCGACTGCGCCGCGCCCGCGCGCGGGACGGAGGCGCGCCCGTGATCGCCACCCTCGCCCAGCACGCCCCGGCGCTCGCGACCGTCGCGCGCGCCGCGGAGGACTCCCCCGCCACCGACGCCGGCACCGCCCAGCTCATCCTGGCGGCCGTCGTCGGCATCGCGACGATCGTCGTGCTCATCGTGTGGCTCAAGCTGCACCCGTTCCTCGCGCTGATGATCGGCTCGGCCGTGCTCGCGGTCGTCGCGGGCATCGACTTCGTCGACGCGTTCACCAGCTTCTCGGCCGGGCTCGGCTCGACCGTCGCCGGGGTCGGCGTGCTCATCGCGCTCGGCGCGATCATCGGCAAGCTGCTCATCGACTCCGGGGGCGCCGACCAGATCGTCGACACGATCCTCGGCAAGACCTCGACCCAGCGCCTGCCGTGGGCCATGGCGCTCATCGCCTTCGTCATCGGCATCCCGCTGTTCTTCGAGGTCGGCGTCGTGCTCCTCGTCCCCGTGGTCATGCTCGTCGCGAAGCGCGTCCGCACGAACCCGATCCTCGTCGGCATCCCGGCGCTCGCCGGCCTGTCCGCGCTGCACGGCCTCGTGCCGCCGCACCCCGGGCCGCTGCTCGCGATCGACGCGCTCGGCGCCGACCTCGGTCTCACGCTCGGCCTCGGCCTGCTCGTCGCGATCCCGACCGTCATCGTCGCCGGACCGCTGCTCGCCAAGCCCCTCGCGCGCTGGGTCCCGCTCCCGCCGCCCACGTCCGTGCTCGGCATCACCGAGCGCGACGAGGACGCCCCGCGCCCCAGCTTCGCGGTGTCCGTCGGCGTCGTCCTGCTGCCGGTGATCCTCATGCTGGCCCGCACCCTCGTCGAGGTCACCGGGTCCATCGACACCGGCTGGGGCCGCGTCTTCGAGTTCATCGGCACGCCGCTCGTCGCGCTGCTCATCACCGCGCTCGCCTCGCTCGTCGTGCTGGGCTCCGCGCTCGGCCGCACCCGCGACCAGGTGAGCAAGCTCGTCGACTCGTCGTTCGCGCCGATCGCGGGCATCCTCCTCATCGTCGGCGCCGGCGGCGGCTTCAAGCAGACGCTCGTCGACTCGGGCGTCGGGGACGTCGTCGCGAAGGGCATCTCGGACGCGAACATCACGCCGCTGCTCGCGGGCTGGATCGTCGCCGTCCTCATCCGCGTCGCCACCGGCTCCGCGACCGTCGCGACCATCACCGCCGCGGGCATCATGGCGCCGATCGCGGCCGACCTCGCCCCGACGCACGCGGCGCTGCTCGTGCTCTCCATCGGGGCCGGGTCGGTGTTCCTCTCCCACGTCAACGACGCCGGCTTCTGGCTCGTCAAGGAGTACTTCGGCATGACGGTCGGGCAGACGTTCAAGACGTGGTCCCTCATGGAGTGCGTGCTGTCCGTCGTGGCGCTCGTCGTCGTCCTGCTCCTGGGGCTCGTCGTCTAGCGACCGGCGACTCCGCAGCACGGCGAGGACCGCCCGGGCGCACGGCCCGGGCGGTCCTGCCGTCTCTGGACGTCAGCTCCGGTCGGTGAAGACCGGGGTGTAGGCGTCCGGGTCCGCGACCCAGGACTTCCGGCGGAAGCGCTGGAGCGACAGACCGAGCAGTGTCAGCAGCCCGGCCATCACGAGCAGACCGAGGTCACCGCCCGCGCCCGTCGTGGCGAGGGCGGTCGGGCCCGACGCCGTGACGGCGCCCGACGCGGCCGTCGCCGCACCGGTTGCGGTGGCGGCCGAGACGCCCGTCCCCGTGCTGACCGGGTCGAGCACCCGGGTCACCGTGCCGCCGTTCGTCCCCGGGTCCGTCGGGTCCGTCGGGTCCGTCGGGTCCGTCGGGTCCGTCGGGTCCGTCGGGTCCGTCGGGTCCGTCGAGTCCGTCGGGTCGGTCGGGTCCGTCGGGTCCGTCGGGTCCGTCGGCACGACGGCGGCCGTCGGGCACCCCGCGGAGGCGTCGCCCAGGAGGCCCACACCCACGCCGCAGACCGTCACGGGCACGGTCACCGGCAGGTCGACGTCCAGGTCGGGCAGCGCCCCGAGGACGCCGTCCTCACCGAGAACGACGTCCAGCACGCCGCCGTCGCCCAGCAGCCCGTCCTCGCCCAGCACGCCGTCGAGCAGACCGTCGCCGGACGAGCCGCCGAGCAGGTCGTCCACGAGACCGTCCTCGCCGAGCACGCCGTCCAGGAGGCCGTCGCTCTCGCCGAGCAGACCGCCCCCGAGGAGACCGTCGCCCAGCAGGTCGTCGACGAGGTCGTCCTCGCCGAGGACGCCGTCGAGCAGGCCCGAGCCGTCGGTGCCGCCGGCCGAGCCGGTGCCGTCGCCCGAGCCCTCGCCGGCCGTCCCGCCGCCGACCGTGGCGTCTCCGCCCACGCCGACGGCGACACCCGACACGTCCACGGGAACCGTCACCGGCACGTCGACGTCAACGCCGGACGCCTCCTCGCCGGTCGAGCCCTCGGTCCCGTCACCGGCCGCAGGAGCCGACGGCTGCGCCACCGGAGCCGGGGCCACCGTGGCGTCACCCAGGACACCGGCAGCAACCCCCGACACGTTCACCGGGACCGTCACCGGCACGTCGACGTCCACCCCGGACGCCGTCCCACCGGTCGAGCCCTCGGCGCCATCACCGGCCGCAGGGGCCGACGGCTGCGCCACCGGAGCCGGCGTCACCGCCGCGTCACCCAGGACGCCCGCAGCGACCCCCGACACGTCCACCGGAACCGTGACCGGCACGTCGAGGTCGATGTCCGCCGGGTCCGCCCCCGTGGCGGGAGCGGGCTCCGGCGCAGGAGCAGGCTCCGGCGCGGGCGTCGGCTCGGCCGGAGCCTGGGTCACCACGGCGTCACCCAGGACACCGGCAGCGACCCCGGACACGTCCACCGGAATGGTCACCGGCACGTCGACGTCCACGTCCGCGGGAGCCGCCGGAGCGGGCTCCGGTGCGGGCGCAGGCGCCGGCTCGGGGGTGACGGCGGCGTCGCCCAGGGCGCCCACCGCGACGTCGGACACGGTCACGGGGACGTGCACGGGCACGTCGACCGTGACGTCGGGCAGGACCTCGGTCACCTGGCTCAGCGGAGCCTCGACCGACACGTCCAGTCCGAGATCGCCGAGGAGGTCGCCCTCGGCTGCGTGGGCCGCTCCGGCCCCGACGACCACGAGGCCGCCTGTGACGAGCGCTGTGCGCAGCGCGCGCCGGACGAAGGTGTGCATGATCGTTTCTCTTTCCTGCTCAGAAGTGGCTGGCGCACGACGGCGCCGGGTCGCGTGTGCCGCGCTCGGGGCGCGACGCGAGCCTCGTCAGGCAGGAGAGACGGGGACCTCGAAGAAGGTCGAGGGGTGCTTCGACCGCGCGTCGTCCACGACGGCGGTCCAGGAAGAGAGCGCGGGGGCGTCGGCGCCGCTGCCGACCGCCGCGAGCTCGCCGCCCGACCCGGCGCGCTGCGCGCTGCCGGAGGGCGAGGGGGTCGTGCCGGGACCGCCCTCGGAGGGGAGGTCCCCGAGGCCGGCCGGCGCGTCGGAGGGCAGCGCCTCACCGGGCGGCGCGCCGGTCGGTGCGACGTCGACCGGCACCGTCCGGGCGCGCGCGTCCGAGGCCCCGGGGCCGTCGCGGTCCGCCGTGGTCGCGGGGGCCACGGCGGTCGCGGGTGCGGCGGGCGGGGGCACGGGGGCAGCGGTCACCGTCGGGGCGACGACGACCTTCCCCGGGTCGGCCGTGCCCGGGCCAGGAGTCGACGGCCCGTCGACCACCGGGTCGTCCGTGCCCGGACCGCCCGTGCCGGGCGTCCCGGGGAGCAGCGGCGTCAGCGGGTCCAGCGGAGCGAGCGGGCCCGTGACGGGGCCGAGGATCGGGTCGGTCACGGGGGCCAGGACGTCGAGGACCGGCGTCAGCGCCTCCAGGACCGGGGTGACCGGGTCGAGCGCGGGCGAGACCGCCTCGAGCACGGGGTTCGCCACGGGGGCGACCGCCTCGACGACGGGCGTCGCGGCCGGCACGACGGCGTCGAGCACCGGCGTGGTCACGGGAGCGACGGCGTCGGTCACCGGCTGGACGACGGGCGCCACCGGCTCGACGACCTGCTCGACCACGGGGGCGACGGGCTCGACCACCTGCTCGACCACGGGAGCGACGGGCCGCGCGACCTCCTCGACCACCGGGGCGACGGGGGCGACGACCTGCTCCACGACCGGGGCGACGGGCTGGACCACGGGGGCGACGACGTCGCGCACGACGGGCTTCACCACGTCCTGGACGACGGGGTCGACGACGGTCTGCACCGTCGACGTGACGGGAGAGAGGGCCGTGCCGAGCCCGAGCGGGTCGTCCGCGGCGGACGCACCGCCCGCGGTCGCGACGGCGAACGCGAGGCCGGCACCGAGGCCGCCTCCGGCGACGAGCGCGCGCACGAGCCAGCGACGGGCGGCCGGTGCGCGCCTGCCCTGCGCGTCGTGCGTCGCGTCCATCGTGTGCCCCGTGGGTCGTCGGTGCAGCGAAGGGGCGGGCCGTGGAGCCCGTCCGAGGTCACGGTAGGCACGGGAGTGTGACGCTCACCACTCGACGCGCCGGATTTCACCCGACGGTCGCCCCGAACACCAGGCCGAGCGCGTACGTGGCCGCGGCCGCGCCGAACCCGATGGCGATCTGGCGCAGGGCCCGCGTGAGCGGGGACGTCCCCGAGAGCAGCCCGACGGTCGCGCCGGTCGCGAGGAGCGCGATCCCGACGAGGAGCGCCGCCACCCCGACGGCGAGGAAGCCCGTCATCCCCAGGAGGTACGGCACGACCGGGATGAGCGCACCCGACGCGAAGAAGAGGAACGACGAGACCGCCGCCCCCATCGCGGTCCCGTGCGTCTCGTGCTCGTCGACGCCGGGCGGCGGCGCGATCACGGTCTGCTGGGTGTACGTCGCGAGGACGTCGGCCGCGTGCTCCTCGGCCTCGGCGGGCGCCATGCCGCGCGCCCGGTAGACGAGCGCGAGCTCGTTCGCGTCCACGTCGAGGTCGGGCAGCGCCGCCGACGCCTGCGGGCTCGGCGTCGACGCGTCGAGGAGCTCGCGCTGCGAGCGCACGGACACGTACTCCCCCGCGCCCATCGAGAGGGCCCCCGCGAGCAGGCCCGCGAGGCCCGAGAGCAGCACCGTGCTGTTCGACGCCCCGGACGCGCCGATGCCGAGGATCAGCGCGAGGTTGGACACGAGGCCGTCGTTCGCGCCGAACACCGCCGCGCGGAACGTCCCCGACATGCGGTTGCGCCCGCGCGTCGCGAGGCCGCGCACGACCTCCTCGTGGATCCGCTCGTCGGCCGCCATCCGGGGCGTCGCGTCGGCGTCGGTCGCGTACGTCGAGCGCGCCTCGGCCCGCTGGGCGAGCGCGAGCACGAACACGCCGCCGAAGCGCCGGGCGAGCCACCCGAGCGTGCGGGTCCGCCAGTCGCCGCGCAGCGGCCGTCCCGCGTCCTCGCCCAGCAGGTCGAGCCAGTGCTGCTCGTGGCGGCGCTCCGCCTCCGCGAGCGCGAGCAGGATGTCCCGCTCCTCGCCCGTCCGGCGGCTCGCGAGGTCCCGGTACACCGCGGCCTCGGCGCGCTCGTCGGCGAGGAAGCGACGCCACCGCCGCACCTCCTGCGCGGTGGGCCGGTGCCCGACGGCGGTCGTCGGGACCGCGGTCGGCGTCGCCCCGGGAGCGTCCGGGTGCGAGGGGTCGGCGGGCACGCCGGAGGGCGGCTCAGGTGTGGTGGGCATGCCTCCATGATGGCGATTTTCGGGCTCGCGGTGTTGCGCGTCGCCGAACGGGCCGTGCGGGGCGCCCCCGACCGGGGTTGCGGACGACCCCAACCTCGGCGCTTCGCCCGCCGGGTGCCGGGCGGGTGCGGGTCCGCGCGCCGGACCGGCCGCCCGGCGCCGTGGTTGGATCGGAGCATGACCACTGGAGAGAACGGACTGTCCCGTCCCGAGGTCGACGCCCCGGAGGGTCCCGCGCCCACCGAGCTCGTCGTCGAGGACATCACCGTGGGCGACGGCCCCGAGGCCACGCCCGGCGCGACCGTGAACGTGCACTACCTCGGCGTCGAGTACGAGACGGGCGAGGAGTTCGACGCGTCGTGGAACCGCGGCGAGTCGATCAACTTCCCGCTGCGCAGCCTCATCGCGGGCTGGCAGCAGGGCATCCCGGGCATGAAGGTCGGCGGGCGGCGCAAGCTCGTCGTGCCGCCGGAGCTCGCGTACGGCCCGGCGGGCGGCGGGCACCGCCTGTCCGGCAAGACGCTGATCTTCGTCATCGACCTGCTCGGCGTGTCCTGACCGACGCGTCGCGAGAACGCGCGGAGGGCCCCGGTCGACGACCGGGGCCCTCGTGCGTCCCGGTCGTCCCGGCAGTACGGCCGTTCGCGCGGCGGGCCGGCAGCCCTAGCTCGCGGCGCCGGGGCACGGGACGAGGGCGGGGTCCGTCTCCTCGGGCGCGCTGCCCGTCACCGCGGCGGCGGTCGCGACCGGCGCCAGGCCGGGCACCGGGGCCAGGGCCCGCTCGCGTCGCGCCGCACGGAACCGGACGGCGGTGTCGACGAGGACGCCGAGCAGGATGCCCCCGACGACGCCCACCACGACGGCGAGCAGCGGGCTGTCGCCGACCCACGCGGCGGCGAGCGTCCCGATGACGACGGAGTACGTCGCCCACGCCACGGAGGCGACGGCGGACAGCGCCATGAACCGGCGCCGCGAGAACCCGACCGCGCCGGCGGTCACGTTGACCGCCGTGCGCCCGACGGGGACGAACCGCGCCCCGAGCACGACGGACGCGCCGCGCCGGTCGAGGGACCGCGTGGCCCACTCGACGGCGCGCCGCCCGCGCGCGCCCCGCAGGGCGGGCAGGGCGCGGGTGCCGAGCGCGCGGCCCAGGGCGTAGGCGAGCTGGTCGCCGCACCAGGCGCCGAGCGCGGCGACCGCGAGCACGAGCCCCCAGGCGACGCCGCCGCCCGACTGGGCCGCGACGGCGAGCATGACGATCACCGTCTCGCCCGGGATCGGCGGGAAGAACCCGTCGCCGGCGGTCGTCGCGAAGAGCACGGGGAGCGCCCACGCCGAGTCCACGAGCGCGAGCAGCCACGACTCGACCTGTCCCCACAGCTCCACGACCCACGCGACCATGCGTCCCAGCCTCGACGGCGCCGCCCCGCCGCACCATGGGGTATCCCCCCGGTTCTCCCCTGAGGCGACCCCGAGCGAGCTTCCCGGAGGGGCGCCGTCGGACGTGTGCACCACGACCCTCCCGGGCGGGGGACAATGGCGCCGACGCATTCGCCTCCCCGCGCCGCAGCCGGCGGGCGGGGTCGTCCGTGATCGAGGAGCGCTGTGATCACTGTCAGCACCGACGGCTCGTGCCTGAGCAACCCGGGCGGCGCCATCGGGTGGGCGTGGATCAACCACGACGGCACGTTCGACTCCGGCGGCGCCGTGAGCGGGACCAACCAGGTCGCCGAGCTCACCGCGCTGCTCCAGGCGGTCCGCGCGCACCCGGGCGCGGAGCCGCTGCTCATCGAGT
Source organism: Cellulosimicrobium sp. EB106-03-01-XG111 (assembly GCF_058792115.1). NCBI lineage: Bacteria > Bacillati > Actinomycetota > Actinomycetes > Micrococcales > Promicromonosporaceae > Cellulosimicrobium > Cellulosimicrobium sp. EB106-03-01-XG111. The sequence continues at coordinate 351,540 of NZ_JBYTEQ010000001.1, read as the reverse complement.
CCGACTCGCAGTACGCCATCAAGTGCGCGTCCGAGTGGGTGGTCGCCTGGAAGCGCAAGGGGTGGCGGACGGCGGGCGGCCAGCCCGTGAAGAACCTCGAGCTCGTCCAGGCGATCGACCGGGTCATCGCCGAGCGCGCGGGGCCCGTCCGGTTCCGCTGGGTGCGGGGCCACGTGGGCGACCCGTTCAACGAGCGCGCGGACCAGCTCGCGGGCCTCGCCGCCCAGGACTGGGCCGCGGGCCGCGGGGACCTCGACGGCACGCTCGTGCCCGAGCTCGGCGACCCCACCCGGTCACCGGGCCGCGTGCCCGCACCGGCCGCGGCCGAGCGCGGTGCACCCGCACCCCGGCAGGCCGCGCCCGAGCCGGCGTGGGACATGGACACCCTGTTCGACTGATCCGGCTCGGTTCGACCGACCCGGCTCGCCGAGCACGACCCTGCCCCCGGTCGAGCACGACCGTGCTGTCGCCAGAGGGCCCATACCGCCAGCGACGTCGTGCTCGGCGGAGGGGTGGTGGGTTGGCGCCGGGTCGGGCGGCGGGGTCGGGCGTCGGCGGCGGGTGCGACGATGGACGGGTGACCGTCCTGCCGAGCACGGGCCGCGTGCCCGCCGAGCGCGTGGTCGGCGACCTCGCGCAGCCCGGCCCGACGACGCAGCCCGACACCCCGCTCGCGCGTCGCTTCCGGTCGGGGCGGCCGCTCGACCTGCACCTCACGCTCGACCGGCTCGCGCGGGGCCCCTACGACCCGACGTTCCGCCGCACGCCCTCCGGCGACGTGTGGCGCACGACCCGCGCGGAGAGCGGGCCCGCCGCCTACCGGCTGGTGCAGACGGGGCCGTGCGACGTCGTCGGGCACGCGTGGGGGCCGGGCGCCGCGGAGGTGCTCGACGGCCTGCCCCGCCTGCTCGGCGAGGACGACGACGACGCGGGGTTCGCCCCGCCCGCCGTGCTGCGCGACGCCCACCGCCGCAGCCCGGGACTGCGGATCCCGCGCACGGGCCGCGTGCTGGAGGCGCTCGTGCCGGCGATCCTCGAGCAGCGGGTGCAGTCCGTCGCGGCGTGGCGCTCGTGGGGCTGGCTCCTGCGGCGGCACGGCGAGCGCGCCCCGGGTCCTGCGGGCGACGCCGGGATGCTCGTCGTGCCGGACGCGGCCACCTGGGCGCGGGTCCCCACGTGGGACTGGCACCGCGCGAACGTCGACCCGGGCCGCGCGCGGACGGTCGTCGCGGCGGCGCGGGTCGCGCGGCGCCTGGAGGAGTGCGACCGGCTGCGCGACGCCCAGGGCGCGCCGGCCGCGCACGCCCGGCTGCAGGCCGTGCCCGGCGTGGGCGTGTGGACCGCGGCCGAGGTCGCGCAACGGGCGCTGGGCGACCCGGACGCCGTGTCCGTGGGCGACTACCACCTGGCGAAGGCGGTGGGGTGGGCGCTCGTGGGCGAGCGCGTCGACGACGAGCGCATGCTCGAGCTGCTGGCCCCGTACGCCCCGCACCGCTACCGCGTGGTGCGTCTCCTCGAGGTCTCGGGCCGGGCGCAGGCCCCGCGGCGCGGCCCGCGCCTGTCGATCCAGGACCACCGCCGCAACTGACCGACCCCCGCCCCTCGCTGAGTGCAGGAAAGAGTCGCCGGAACGTTCCGTTCCGGCGACTCTTTCATGCACCCATGGTTACTCGGGGAGCGCGCACGACCCGTCGACGCACACCGCGGCGTCGTCGGCGCCCACGAGCGTGAGGCCCGGTGCGGGCTCACGGTGCGGGGCGGCGGCGTCCGCGGCGCTCACGGTCATGAGCGTCGTGCGGCGCGGGTTCGCGATCGAGTGGTAGAGGTTCGTGGTGGTGTCCGTCATCTGAGGCCTCCTCGTGGGATTCACGGGCGCCGGTGCACGTGTGGGCCGGCGTCGGTGCGGGCTGCGTCCAGTCTGGGTGATACCGAGTCGCAGTTCTACCGCACACGGTGTGAGATGCGTCGCTCTCGCGGCGCGTCCCGACGTCCTGCAGGACGCCGGGGCTCAGGCCGCGTCGCGCTCCGCGACCGCCTGCTGCAGCACCTGGACGAACACCGCCGGGTCCTGCGCACCCGAGACGCCGTACCGGCCGTCGACCACGAAGAACGGCACGCCGTTGATCCCGTAGGCGCGCGCCTGGTCGATGTCGGCCTGCACGTCGTCGGCCCAGCGCCCGTCCTCGAGCGCCGCGACGACCTCGGTGCGGTCGAGCCCGACCTCCGCCGCGAGGTCCGCGAGCTCCTCGACGCGGCCGACGTGCCGGCCCTCCTCGAAGTACGCCTTGAGCAGCCGCTCCTTCATCTCGACCTGCTTGCCGTGCGCCTTCGCGTGGTGCAGCAGCTCGTGGGCCGTGAGCGTCTTCGTGTGCTGGAGCGCGTCGAAGTCGTAGCGCAGGCCCTCGGCCGCGGCGAGCTGCGTCATCTGCCCGAGCATCTGCTCGACCTGGGCGCGCGGCATGCCCTTGTGCCCGGCGAGGAAGTCGACCTCGGTGCCGTCGAAGTCGACGGGCGTGTCGGGCGCGAGCTCGAACGAGTGGTACTCGATGTCGACCTCGGGACCGTCACCGGCCTCCGCGAGCCGGCCGAGCGCCGTCTCCAGACGCCGCTTGCCGACGTAGCACCAGGGGCACGCGACGTCGGACCAGATGTCGATCTTCACCGTGGGGGCCGCCGCGTCCGTCGGGGCCGGGCTGTTCGTGGTCATGTGACGCTTCAACCATCTGGACGCCCGCGCGATTCCCGCAGCGAGCGGTCAGTCGGTGCCGTGCGCCGCGCGGTACAGGTCCTGGAGCACCATGATCTCGGCCCCGTGGTGCACGAGCTCGCGGTTCATGTGCGCGACGAGGTGCGCGAACGGCGCCTGCGCGTCGATCTCCGTCGCCTGGCTGAGCCCGACCGTGAACGCCCCGTCGTCGGGCAGGCCGTCGACGCCCGCGCGCCAGCGGTCGACCTCGTGCCGCAGCCCGGCGACGGCAGGGCCCACCTCCCCGGAGAACGTCACCGCGTCCCGGCGCCGCTCGTGCGGCCCGAACGTCCACTCCCACCGCTCGAAGAACGCCTCGGTGAGGTGCGCGACGAGCCACGCGACCGTGCGCGGCTGCGGCGAGTCCGGGCCTTCCGGCCACTCCATCACCCACTCGCCCGCGCCGAGGGTGCGCGGCGTGCGCTCGGCGCCCCGCCGCACGACCCGCAGCGCGTCCGGGCCCGGCTCCCACTCGAGCTCCGCCTGCGTCAGCGTCGCGAGCCGGTCGCTCAGCTCGAGCCACGAGAAGCCGAGCTGCCCCCGCACGACGGCGAGCGCCGTCGGCACCGTGAGGATCGACCAGTCGAACTCCGGGCTGCCGTACGCGGTCCGCCCGTCCGCCGTCTCGTGCACCATCGCGGTTCCTCCCCCGGACCGGCACCGTCGGCGTCCCGCCGCGGCGCGGTCGCCGACGTCGTCGTCCGCGCGGTCGTCCCGACCACGCGTCCGGCCACCCTGCCGGGCCCCGCGGGGCGTGTCAACGCGGCCGCACCCCCGCGGCCGCACCCCGGCCCACCCGGGCGGGCCGTACCCGCGGACCGCACCGCCGCGACGCTGCGCGAGAATGAGGAGGACCGACCGTCCCCCAGGCCCGGAGTCCTCGTGCGCGTCCGCCCCCGTACCGTCCTGCTCGTCGCGACCGGCTTCGCCGTCGTCCTGCTCGGCGCGCTCGTCGCCTTCCTCGCGGTCAACGGCCTCGACGGCATCCCCGGCTGACCCCCGCCGCCCCCGTCGGCCGGGCCCTCCGGCACCGGCAGACCCGGTCCGTCGCCGCGCGTCGTCCGCCCGCCGGGGTCATCCTGCTGAGGGACCCCGACGCAGGAAGGCCGACCCGTGACCGCGACCGCCCCCTCCCCCGACCCGCAGCTCGTGCTCGTCCGCCACGGCGAGACGGAGTGGAGCGCGACCGGGCGCCACACGGGCCGCTCGGACGTCCCGCTCACCGTCGCCGGCGAGCAGCAGGCCGTCGCGGCGGGCGTGTGGCTCCAGGGGTGGTCCGACCGGCGGGGACGGCGGCCCGCCGTCGTGCTCACGAGCCCGCGGGAGCGGGCGCGCCGGACCGCTGACCTGGCAGGCTTCCCGGCGGCCACGACCGACGACGACCTCGCCGAGTGGGACTACGGGCCCGTCGAGGGCCGCACCTCGGTCGCGGTCGGCGAGCAGCTCGGGCGCGAGTGGCTGCTCTTCCGCGACGGCGTGAACGTCCTCGCGTCGCCGGACGGCCACCGCGGCGAGGAGCTCGACGAGGTCGCCGCACGGGCCGCCCGGGTGCTCGGGCGCGTCGAGCCGACGCTCCAGGACGGCGGCGACGTCGTGCTGTTCGCGCACGGCCACCTGCTGCGCGTCCTCGCGACGGTCTGGCTGGGGCTCGACCCGGCCCTGGGCGCGCGGTTCGAGCTCGGCACCGCGGCGATCTGCCTCCTCGGCCACGGGCACGGGCTGCGCACGGTCGAGGGCTGGAACCTGGCCGCGCAGGGGTAGCGCGGGTGGCACGATGCTGCCCATGGGACTGAGCGAGAAGCACCTCACCGAGGGCGAGCACGTCGTCATGGAGCTCAAGGAGCACGCCAAGGCGCTGTTCTGGCCGTTCGTGCTGCTGCTCGTGCTGGTCGCCGCCGTCGTGGTCACAGTCCTGCTCGTCCCGAACGACGTCGTCCGGTGGGTCGTGGCGGGCGTCGCGCTGGTCGCGGCGGTGGTCTGGGTGTTCGTGCCGTGGCTGCGCTGGCGCACCACCGAGTACACGGTGACGAACAAGCGCATCGCCATGCGCTCGGGCATCATCACGCGCACCGGCCGCGACATCCCGCTCTACCGGATCAACGACGTCAACTACGAGAAGGGCCCGATCGACCGGATCTTCGGCTGCGGCACGCTCGTCATCTCCGACGCGACCGACAAGCCCGGGCTGAACCTTCACGACGTCCCGGACGTCGAGAACGTCCAGGTGCGCCTGCACGACCTGCTCTTCACCGCCGACGACGGCTCCGACGACGGCGAGTGGCCGCCGAACGAGCCGCCCCGCGGCCGGCGCGGCCCGCGCATCCCCCGCGCGGAGCGCTGACGCTCAGTCCTCGATCCGGCGTCCGGCCGCGATCTCGGCGCGGGCGCGCAGCTCGTCCGTGAGCGTCACGTCGCCCTCGAGGTGGGCGGCGAGGAGGCGGCGCGCGAGCCCGGCCGCGCGCTCCGGGTCCGCACCGCGCCCGTTCCAGGCGCCGAACCAGTCGGCGAGCGTCACCCCGTGCTCGGGCCGGTAGCAGACCGTCACCGCGTCGCCCGCGCGCAGCTCGCCGTGCTGCACGACGCGCAGGTACGCGCCGGTGCGGTTCGCGACCGTGAACCGCTTGACCCACCGGTCCTCGCCGAGGCGGCGCGCGAACGTCGAGCACGGCGTGCGCGGCTGGGTGACCTCGAGGAGCGCGGTGCCCACGGCCCAGCGCTCGCCGACGACGGCCGCCGTGACCGGGATGCCCTCCACACGCAGGTTCTCGCCGAACAGGCCGGGCGGGACGTCGCGACCGAGCTCACCGGCCCACCAGTCCGCGTCGTCCTGCCCGTACGCGTACACCGCCTGCTCCTCGCCGCCGTGGTTCGCGCGGTCGGCCTGCAGGTCCGCGTAGAGGCCGAGCCGGCGCACCTTCACCGGTCCCGTGACGGGCCGCTTGTCGATCGCCGTGACGCCGACGGGCCCCGCGTCCGGCAGGAGGGCGTGCACGCGGCACACCGCGAGGATCTCGCCCGTCGGGGCGCTGGAGGCGAGGTCCGTGACGGGCGCGGTCCCGGTCGTCACGGCTGGTGCGGTGGACATCCCCCGATTCTCGCAGGGTCGGCCCCGCGTGCGTCACCCGAGGGCCGCCGTGGCCTCCCGCCAGCGCGCGAGGTGCTCGACGACGTCCGCCCGCCCCGGGCCCGGCAGCTCCGGCTCGTCCGTGGCGACGACCGGCTCGACCGGGTCGCCCGTGCCCCGCGCGGCGAGCAGCGCCGCCCCGACCGCGGTCGCGCTGCGGAGCCCGACGCGGTGGACGGGCCGGCCGAGCGCATCGGCGAGGAGCCGGCGCACGAGCGGGTCGCGCGACCCGCCGCCCGTCACGACGACCGCGCCGGGCGCCGTCTCGAGCAGGTCGACCGCCGCCGCGACCGCGAACACCATCCCCTCGACGGCGGCGCGCACGAGCTCGGACCGTCCCGTGTCCTCGCGCAGCCCGGTCCACGCGCCGCGCGCGCCGGGTCCGGCGACCCCGCCGCGCTCCCCGGTGAGGAACGGCAGGAACGTCACGCCGCCCGCGCCGTCGGGCACGGTCCGCGCGAGCGCGAGGCCGTCGGACCAGCCCAGCCCGAGCACGCGCAGCGCCCAGCCGAGCGCGAGACCGGCGTTCTGCACGGCCGCGAGGCGGTACCAGCGCGCGGCCGGGCCGGACCCGGTGTCCGCGAAGGTGTGCACGACCGGGTCGAGCGCGGGCTGCGGCTGGTCGAGGGCGGCCATGACCTGGGCGCCCGTGCCGAGGTTGACGTGCAGCCCGGGCGCCCCGACGGCGAGCCGCGCGGCCGGGGTGTCCCCGCCGCCCACCACGACGGGCACCGCGGTCCCGCTCGCCGGGAACCAGCGCGCGACCCGGGCGGTGGTCCCGGCGACGGCGTCCGACGGCGCCACGCCCGGCAGGAGCCGGGCCGGCAGGTCGAGGTGCGCGACGACGTCGGCCGCCCAGGCGTCCGCGGGCACGTCCCACAGGAGCGTGCCCGCGGCGTCGGACCGGTCGGTCGTCGCGACGGGGAGGGCGGCGTCGTCGACGAGCCACGCACGCACGACGTCCTTCGGCAGCAGCACGTGCGCCGCGCGGTCGAGCGCCACGGGGTCGTGCGCGGCGAACCAGTCGAGCACGGGCCCCGTCATCCCCGGCACGAGGGGGTTCGCGAGCGGCGCGCGCACGGCGTCGGGCAGCGCGCGCCAGCGGTCGAGCCGGGCGGTCGCGCGCGCGTCCGTCCACAGGACGGCGGGCACGACGGCGTCCCCCGCCGCGTCCACGAGCACCGCGGCGTGCATCTGGCCCGCGACGCCGACCGCGCGCACCGCGACCTCCCCGAGCCCGGCCGCGCGGGCGGCGAGGTCGTCGAGGGCGGCGCCGAGCGCCGTCGTCCAGGCCGTCGGGGCCGACTCGGAGCGGCCGGGACGCGGGTGCTCGACGTCGTACGCCGCCTCGGACTCCGCCACGACCGACCCGTCACGGCCGAGGAGGACGAGCTTGAGCCCGCTCGTCCCGAGGTCGACGCCGAGGGTGGTGGGGACCAAGGTCACGGGACCGACTCTCCCACGCCCGGGTAGCGTCGGCGGCATGAGCGCCACCCGTCCCTCGCGCTGGGAGCAGAAGACCGCCGCCGACCCCTCGCACTCGACCTGGTACGTCGAACGCTTCCGGGCCATGGCCGCCCGGGGCGCCGACCTCGCGGGCGAGGCCCGCCTGGTCGACGCCATGCTGCCGCGCGGCTCCCGGGTCCTCGACGCCGGCTGCGGGCCGGGGCGCGTGGGCGCCGAGCTGTTCGCGCGCGGGCACGCCGTCGTGGGCGTCGACGTCGATCCCGTCCTGATCGACGCCGCGCGGACCGACCACCCGGGACCCGACTGGCGCGTGGGTGACCTCGCGGAGCTCGACCTGCCCGCGGACGGCGTCACCGAGCCGTTCGACCTCATCGTGTGCGCGGGCAACGTCGTGACGTTCCTCGCGCCGGGCACCGAGGTGGAGGTGCTGCGCCGCTTCCGCGCCCACCTCGCACCCGGGGGGCGCGCCGTCGTGGGCTTCGGCACCGGTCGCGGGTACCCGCCCGAGCAGCTCCTCGCCGACGCCACGGAGGCCGGGCTGCACCTCGACCTCGCCCTGGCCACGTGGGACCTGCGCCCCTGGACCCCGGACGCCGACTTCCTCGTGGCGGTCCTCAGCGACGCGGCGCCCCGGCCGGGCGCGGCCTGAGCCGTGCCGTCCTACCGCGTGACCCTGGCCGTGGGCCTCCTGCACCCGGGCGCCGACCCCGAGGCCGTACTGCCCGCGGCCGCCGCCGCGGCGCGCGCCCTCACGACCGTCGAGGCGTACGACGTCGGCGTCGTCCGCGGCGAGGCGCGCGTCACCGTGCGCTTCCTCGCCGACACGGACGCGTCCGCGCACGGCGTCGCGAACGCCGTGGAGGCGGGCGTCCGGGCCCACGCGGCGACGTCGGGCGGGCGCCTGACGCGACGCTGGGGAGCGCGCTGGCACCCCGCCTGAGCCACGGACGACGCGGGCGTCGGCGCCCGCCGGGCCCGTGCCGCCCGCGGGGCGCCGTTGCCGCGCGACCGGGGCGGAGGGCCGGTTCAATGGGACGGACCTGACACCGACGCCGGGAGGCACCGTGGCTACGAGGACCGGCCTGTTCCGCCGCAAGTCCGTCGAGGACTCGCTCGCGGCGGTCGACGACCCCGAGCGCTCGCTCAAGCGCGAGCTGACGGCGTGGGACCTCGCCGTCCTGGGCGTCGCCGTCGCGGTGGGCGCCGGCATCTTCTCCGTCGGCGCGACGGCCGCGGCCAACTACGCCGGCCCGAGCGTCATCGTCTCGTTCGTCATCGCGTCGATCGTCTGCGCGCTCGCCGTCATGTGCTACGCGGAGTTCGCGTCCGCGATGCCCGTCGCCGGGTCCGCGTACACGTTCTCGTACGCGACCATGGGCGAGCTCGTCGCGTGGATCATCGGGTGGGACCTCATCCTCGAGATGCTGCTCGCGTCCGCGGTCATCGCGAAGTTCTGGGGCGTGTACCTGGGCGACGCGTTCGGGCTGTTCGGCATCGACCTCCCGCTGACGATCCCTCTCGGCCCGGTCGACCTCGAGTGGGGCCCGGTCTTCATCGTCGCGGTGTTCACGGCGCTGCTCGCGCTCGGCACCAAGCTGAGCACGCGCGTCAACAGCGTGTTCACGGTCATCAAGGTCGCCATCACCCTGTTCGTCATCGTCGTCGGGTTCTTCTTCGTCGACGCCTCGAACTACACGCCGTTCGTCCCGCCCGCGCAGCCGGCGCCCGAGCAGGGCAACCTCGAGCAGCCGCTCGTCGGGTTCCTCACCGGCCTCGAGCCCACGACCTACGGCGTCATGGGCCTCCTCGCCGGGGCGGCGCTCGTGTTCTTCGCCTTCATCGGGTTCGACGTCGTCGCGACCACGGCCGAGGAGGCCAAGGACCCGCAGCGCACCCTGCCGCGCGGCATCCTCGGCGGCCTCGCGATCGTCACGGTGCTCTACATCCTCGTCACGCTCGTCGTGACGGGCATGGTGTCGTACACCGAGCTCGCCGAGTCCGACGCGCCGTCGCTCACCACCGCGTTCGTGCTCGTCGGCGCCGACTGGGCCGGGCGGGTCATCTCCGTCGGGATCCTCATCGGCCTGACGACGGTGATCATGGTGCTGCTGCTGGGCCTGACGCGCATCGTCTTCGCGATGAGCCGCGACGGGCTCCTCCCCCGCGGCATCTCCCGCACGTCGCCGCGCTACCGCACGCCGGTCCGGCTCCAGGTGGGGGTCGGGGTCGTCGTCGCGCTCATCGCCGGGCTGTCCCAGGTGGAGCTGCTCGAGGAGATGATCAACATCGGGACGCTCTCGGCGTTCGTCCTCGTGAGCTTCGGCATCCCGATCCTGCGCCGCTCCCGGCCCGACCTGCACCGCTCGTTCAAGGTGCCGTGGTCGCCCGTGCTGCCGATCGTGTCCGGCGTCGCGTGCCTGTGGCTCATGGCCAACCTCACGACGCTCACGTGGCTGCGGTTCCTCGGCTGGGTCGCGGTCGGGCTGATCATCTACGGGTTCTACGGCTACCGGCACTCCGTCGCGGGACGCGACGCCCTGAAGGGCGACGTCGCCGCCTAGGTGCCGACGCGTCGGTACCGTGGGCGGGCATGAGCACCACGGAGACCGCGATCACCGCCGACCTCGTCCGCGAGGCGCTGGCGGAGCAGCACCCGGACCTCGCCGGGCTGCCGCTCCGCGAGGTCGCGGGCGGCTGGGGCAACCAGATGTGGCGCCTCGGTGACGACCTGGCCGTGCGGGTGCAGCGCATGGACCCGACGCCGGAGCTCCAGCTCAAGGAGCGGCGGTGGCTGCCCGTGCTCGCCCCGCGCCTGCCGCTCCCCGTCCCCGTGCCCGTGCGGCACGGCGAGCCGTCCGCGCGTCTCCCGCGGCACTGGACGGTCATGACCTGGGTGCCCGGCGAGCCGCTGGACCACGGCACGATCACCCGGGGCGAGGACACCGCCGACGCGCTGGCCCGCTTCCTGCGGGCGTTGCACGTGCCGGCGCCCGCCGACGCGCCGTCGTCCACGGACCGGGGCGCCCACCCCCGCGACGTCACGGACGGCTTCGAGGGGTTCCTGCGCGCCGTCGCCCCCGCGGACTCCGCCGCCGTCCGCGCCGTCTGGGCCGACGCCGTCGCCGCCGGCGGGTGGGAGGGCCCGCCCGTGTGGGTGCACGGGGACCTGCACCCGGCGAACGTCGTCGTCGCGGACGGGACGCTCGCGGGCGTCGTCGACTTCGGCGACCTGTTCGCGGGCGACCCGGCCTGGGACCTCGCCGCCGCCTGGGTGCTGCTGCCCGCCGGCCTCGCGGCGCGGTTCTTCGACGCCTACGCGCCGACCGACGACGCAGCGGTCCGGCGTGCCCGCGGGCTCGCGGCGCTCAAGGCCCTCTTCCTCCTGCTCATGGGGCAGAACGGCGACCGGGGCCTTCCCGGCGGCAAGGCCCGCTGGGGGCCCGTGGGGCGCGCTGCGCTCGACCGCGTCCTGGCGGGATGACGCGTCACCGGAGGTGCCAGGGCTTCGGTCAGAGCGAGCCGCGCCGCACGCTCGGCGAGATGGCGACCTCCCGTGCTGACCACCTCGGTTCGTCCATATAACGGACATATCTCACCACTCCTGCCATCCGCACGATACTTCCTCGGACGGTCATCGCTTCGAGGGGGAATCTCATGCGAAAGATCATGACGGCGGTCATCACCGCCACGCTCGTCGCTGGTGTCGCGCTCGGAGCCGCTGGCCCTGCCAGCGCGGCGATCAGCTACCCGTCCGTGGGCGGCACGTGGGACCACGGCGCCGACGCCAAGGACGTCTGGTCGCTCTATCACCACGGCTCCAGGGTCCACAAGGCCTCGACGTACGGGGACAACGGCCTCCGGAGCACCGGCTGGGTTGCCGCGGGACTGTGGGCGAGACAGTGGGACGCGGTCCGCTTGTTCGGGAACAAGGCGTACTACGACGTCAAGTAGAACAGCTCGCGCGCTGCCGGTCGTCACGCTGACGCGACGACCGGCGGAGCGCGGGTCCGCTCGATCCCGACGAACGCCCAGCCACCGGAGAATCATGTCCCGATGCAAGGCGCCGCGGCTCTTCGCCGCGGCAGCGCTCGCCGCGTTCTCGCCCCTCCTCGTCGCGTGCGGCGCCTCGCAGTCCGCGGGGCCGAGCGCGGCCGAGGGTGCGGCGACGGAGGTTCCCCTGTTCGACGGGCCCTACGCCGCCGAGTTCGCCGCGTTCTACGCCGACGCCGAGTCCGAGTTCGCCCGCCAGGCGATCGCCGACGAGGAGATCACCGACGCCGAGTACGCCGAGATGGAGGAGAAGTTCCGTACATGCCTCGACGGCGAGGGCGTGACGTTCTCGGGCTTCGAGCCCGACGGCTCGTATCAGGCCTCACACCTGCCGGACGGAGGCGATCCCTACGAGGTGGTGAAGGTGTGCGAGCGCGAGTCGGGGGCAGACACGGTCGGGGCGCTGCACGACATCATGGCGTCGAACCCCGCCAACCTCGACGTCCCGACCATCATGGCGGAGTGCCTCGTCGGCAAGGGGGTCGTCCCTGCCAGCTACTCCGCGGACGACTACGTCACGGACACGGAGGGCCGCTTCTCCGACCTCGCTGCTCTCACGACCGAGCTCCGGGACGCCCTCATGACGTGCTCGGACGACCCCCTGAGCCTGGCCGGTGGCTGAGCGCAGCCCGGCGAAGGCCGGACTGTGGGTGCTCGGGGGACTGACTCTCGTCGCCGTAGGGATCGCCCTCGGTGCCGCGTGGGCCTCCCCGGCCGTCCCTGCGGCCCTGCGACCGCCCGCTCCCCTCACCACCTTCACCGTCCAGGCAGCCACGTTCGACGACGTCCGCTCCGTGCGGCTCGCCGTCGCCCGCGGCGAGGAATCAGGGTTGGTATCGCCCGGTAGCGGTCTCGTCACACGCTTCGACTGCCGTCCCGGCTCGGCCGTCGAGTCCGGGACCGCGCCGCTCTGGCTCGACGACGCGCCGATCGTCGCGCTCGCGACGACGCTCCCCCTCTGGCGGGACCTTCCGGTCGGCGCCGAGGGCAACGACGTGCGGGCGCTGCAGGAGGAGCTGACGCGCCTGGGGCACCCCGTGGAGATCACCGGGACGCTCGGCAGGAAGACGCTCCGTGCGGTCAACACGCTCCTCGACGACCTCGGTGCCCCCTCGGCACTCACCTCCGTCCCGCGATCCCGCATCCTGTGGATCCCCGGACCGTCGGTCACCGTCTCGGAGTGCTCGGCCACGATAGGGAGCCGGCTCGAAGCCGGAGCAGAGCTCGCCGTCACGCCAGGCACGCTGGCCGAAGTCACGCTGCGCGACGGTGCGCCGTCCGACCTCGTCGCCGGCGCGCGCACGCTCCGCGTGGACGGGATCGACGTCACGGTCGAGCCGCAGGCCCCCGTCACCGACCCATCGCTGCTGGCACGGCTCGACGCTGCGCCCTCGCTCCAGCAAGGAGGTACGGGCGACGAGGCCCCGGTCGGTCAGCTGCGGTTGTCAGAACCGGTGGACGTGTCGGTCGTCCCCCCGTCAGCGGTGATCACCGCACCGGACGGGACCAGCTGCGTGACCACGGGCACCGTCCCGCACGCGGTGCGGGTCGTGGGATCCGAGCTCGGCCAGACGTTCGTGCTGTTCGACGGCATCCCGCCGACCGTCGTCGAGACGTCGCCCCGACAGGACACCCCGTGCGCGTGACCGTCTCCGGCCTCGGGCACCGCTTCCCCGGGCGACCGTGGCTCTTCCGCGGGCTCGACCTCGACCTGCGGCCGGGTCGCGCCTACGCGCTGACCGGCCCGTCGGGGTCGGGCAAGAGCACCCTCCTCGGCCTGCTCGCCGGGTGGGAGGCGCCCAGCGAGGGTGTTGTTACGCGAGAGGGCGTCGGGCGCACCGGGTGGGTGTTCCAGAACCCGCACGGGACGCCGCGGCGCTCAGCACACGACCACGTCGCACTCCCGCTGCTCGTGCGGGGGCTGCACCCCCGGGAGGCAGATCGGCGAGCCGCTGACCTCCTCGGCAGGTTCGGGCTCGGTGGTGTCGCGCAGCAGCAGTTCCGACGCCTCTCGGGTGGGGAGGCGCAGCGCCTCATGCTGGCGCGAGCGATCGCGTCGGAACCAGGACTCCTCCTCGTGGACGAGCCGACCGCCCAGCTCGACCTGCCGACCGCCCGCACCGTCAACGAGTCGCTCGATGCGCTGCGCTCACCCGGGACGATCATCGTCGTCGCGACGCACGACGCCGCGACCCGTGACGCGTGCTCGGACCACGTCGACCTGACGCTGCACGCCGCCGCATGAGACTGCGCTCGGTCCAACGCTTCCACAGGTACGGCACGCTGCGTCACGCTGGCACTGGTGCTGATGGTCCTGGTTCTCACCGCGCTAGGGGCTGAGATCTCGACCGTGGTCGCGGTCGAGAGGCAGGCCACGGAGTTCCGCGCCGCTGGTGCGTCGATTCTCACGATCTCGGCACCGGGCCGGGTCGACGCCGCGCGGTGCGAGTCGTTGCGCGATCTGCCCGGAGTGCACACGGCGGGTGCGCTCACCGTCCGACCGGACGAGTCCGTCGCCGCCGTCGCCCTTCCCGGCGCCCCCATGCCTGCCGCCGACGCGAGCCCAGGGTTCCCGGCCGTCGTCGGTGCCACGACCGACGGGGGGCCGGGTCTGATCCTGACCGACGACGCCGCCGCGACGCTCGGCCTCGGGCTCGGCGACCGGCTCTCCGCGACGACCGGGCCGTCTCGCCTCGCGGGCACCTACACCTACCCCCGCGACGGCCGGCGGGACGGGTACGGCTATCTGGCGGTGAGCGTCACCGGGTACCGCGCACCGTTCGACGAGTGCTGGGTCGAGGCGTGGCCGATGACCACGGACCTGAACCCGCTGCTCTTCACCGTGCTCCGGCCGGGTGGTGACGTCGACGACGTCCCCCAGGTGCAGCAGCTCAACTCCACGCTGGGTTCGGGGCTCGACGGCTCTGGGCTGTTCCACGAGCGCGTCACCCGGTTCGGCGGGCTCCTCGTCGGGCTGGTCGCCGTCGTCGTGGCCTTCGTCGCCGTGCGCGCTCGCCGAGTGGAGCTCGCCACGGCCCTGCACGACGGGATGCGACGACGTGACCTGTGGACGATCGTGCTGCTGGAGTCGGCGCTGTGGGCCGCTCCGGCGGTGGCGGTCGGGACGGCGTTCTCGCTCACGTGGTTCGGCCGGGACGGTGACCTGCTGGTCGGCACGGTCCTCGGTGCGCGCGTGGTCCTGTCCGTGCTGGCAGGTGGCGCGGCAGGCGTCGCCGTCGCCCTGGCGACGACGCACGAGCAGGACCTGTTCGCCTACGCGAAGGACCGATGACCACACCGCTGCCGCACACAACCTACGCAACCGTAGGTTACGGTGGCGTAGTGAACACTCTGGCGACGAGGCCGTGGACCGACCGCTACGCACCCGGCGTCCCGACGGACGTCGTGGTGCCGGACGAGCCGGTCACGGCCGCTCTCTACCGCGCGGCCGAGCGCTGGCCGGACCGCGTCGCGGTCGACTTCTTCGGCGCGACCACCACGTACGCACAGCTCGTGGCGCAGGTCGAGCGCGCCGCGAGCGCCCTGCACGACCTCGGCGTCCGACGCGGCGACCGTGTCGCGCTCGTGCTGCCCAACGCGACCTCGCACGTCGTCGCGTTCTACGCGGTCGAGCGGCTGGGCGCCGTCGTGGTCGAGCACAACCCGACCTACACGGCCGACGAGCTCGCCCACCAGCTCGCCGACTCCGGCGCGAGCGTCGCGGTCGTGTGGACCAAGACGGTCCCGGCCGTGCTCGAGGCCCGCACCCACGTGCCCGGGCTGCGGCGCGTCGTCGGGCTCGACATCGCGCGCGACCTGCCGCGCGGCAGCCGCCTCGCCCTGCGTCTGCCCGTCGCCCGGGCCCGGGCGCAGCGCGACGCGCTGCGCACGCCGCTCCCCGCCGGCGTGCCCGACTGGCACGACCTCGTCCGGCGGGCGCGGGCCCTCCCCCCGGCGCTGCCCCACCCCGCCGCCGACGACGTCGCCCTGCTGCAGTACACCGGCGGCACGACCGGCACCCCGAAGGGCGCGGTCCTCACGCACCGCAACCTCGTCGCCAACGTGGTCCAGGGCCAGGCGTGGGCCTCGTTCGAGGAGGGTGCCGAGACCGTCTACGGCGTGCTGCCCTTCTTCCACGCGTTCGGCCTGACGTTCTGCCTCACCCTGCCCGCGCGCGTCGGCGCGACCCTCGTCGCGTTCCCCAAGTTCGACCCGCAGGCGTTCGTCGCCGCCCAGGCGCGGCGGCCCGCGACGTTCCTGCCCGGCGTCGCGCCCATGTTCGACCGCATCGTCACCGCCGCGGCCGACGCCCCGGGCGCGGGCTCCGACCTCACGTCGATCCGCCTGGCGTTCGCCGGCGCGATGCCCATCACGGCGGAGACGGCGCAGCGCTGGGAGGACGCGACGAGCGGCCTGCTCATCGAGGGCTACGGCATGACCGAGACGTCACCGATCTCGCTCGGCAACCCGTGCTCCGACGACCGCCGCCCCGGCACCCTCGGGCTCCCGTTCCCCAGCACCGAGATCCGCGTCGTCGACGCCGACGCGCTCGACGCGGGCGACCTGCGCGACGCCGAGCCGTCGGAGGCGTCCGACGACGGCGTGCGCACCGTGCGCGGCGAGCTGCTCGTGCGCGGCCCGCAGGTGTTCCGCGGCTACTGGAACCGCCCCGAGGAGACCGCCCACCAGCTGCTCGACGACGGGTGGCTCCGCACGGGCGACGTCGTACGCGTGGCCCTCGACGGCCCCGACGCCGGCCTCGTCACGCTCGTCGACCGCATCAAGGAGATGATCGTCACGGGCGGGTTCAAGGTCTACCCGTCGCAGGTCGAGGAGCACCTGCGCGGGATGCCCGGCGTGCGGGACGTCGCCGTCGTGGGCGTGCCGGGCTCCGGCTCCGACGAGCACGTCGCCGCCGTCGTCGTGCTCGACGACGCGGACGACGCCGCCTCGCCCCCGCGCGTCGACCTCGCCGCCGTGCGCGAGTGGGGCGAGAAGCGCCTCGCCCGCTACGCCCTGCCCCGCACGCTCGCCGTCGTGCCGGAGCTGCCACGCTCGCAGATTGGCAAGGTGCTGCGCCGCGTCGTCCGCGAGGACCTCCTGGGCCGCGACGACGTCGAACGCCACCGCGCCTGACCGCGGTCCGCACCCACCCCACTCCGAACGCACCGAGGTAGAGCCCTGGTCCGGGGCTCTACCTCGCGTGACCGAGGCTCTCCCTCGGGGGCCGGGCGCCTGTTCGGCGTGGGGGCGGGGTTCGCCGTAACCTGGCACACGTCGTCGGCGACGTCCGCGACGCAGTCGGGCGGGCACCGGCGCTCTCCCACCCCGTCGCCCCGAGGAGGCCACGTGCCCGAGCCCGTCACCGCTGCCCCCGCACCGGCAGCCGCCGCCCCGCTACCGCACGTCGTGGTGGTCGGCGCCGGGTTCGCCGGGCTCGCCGTCGTCAAGGGGCTCGCGAAGGCGCCCGTGCGCGTGACGCTCGTGGACCGCCGCGTCTACAACACGTTCCAGCCGCTGCTGTACCAGGTCGCGACGGGCGGCCTGAACCCGGGCGACGTGACGTACTTCCTGCGCGGGCTGCGGCTCAAGCAGAAGAACGTGCGGGTCGTGCACGAGCACCTCGTCGGCATCGACCACGAGGCGCGCCGCATCCGCCTCCTCAACGACGAGTGGGTCGACTACGACTACCTCGTCGTCGCGAACGGCGTCACGGCCAACTTCTTCGGCACCCCCGGCGCCAAGGAGAACTCGTTCCCCATGTACTCGCGGTCCCAGGCCATGAAGATCCGGGACACCCTCTTCATCCGCCTCGAGAAGGCGGCGGCGAACCCCGGCAAGGACGAGGGCCTGCGGGTCGTCGTCGTCGGCGGCGGCGCGACGGGCGTCGAGGTCGCCGGGGCGCTCGCGGAGCTCCGCACCGCGGGCCTGCGACCCGCCTACCCGGAGATCCACGGCGACGCGTTCGAGGTGAAGATCGTCCAGCGCGGCGGCGAGGTGCTCAAGTCGTTCCACCCGAGGCTGCGCCGGTACGCGGCGGAGGAGCTGCGCCGCCGCGGCGTCGGCCTGCACCTGGGCGCCGGGGTCGCCGAGGTGCTGCCCGACGCCGTCGTCCTCACCGACGGCACGCGCATCCGCTCCGACCTCACGGTGTGGTCGGCGGGCGTCCACCCGCACGAGGAGGTCGACGACTGGGGCCTGCCGCGCGGCGAGGGCGGGCGCGTCGTCGTCGGCGACGACCTCCAGGTCGAGGGCTTTCCGGGCGTGTTCGCGGCGGGCGACATCGCGATCTCGCCCGCCGGGCTGCCGCAGCTCGCGCAGCCCGCGATCCAGGCGGGCGAGCAGGTCGCGCGGAACATCGAGGCGCTGCTCGCCGGGCGCCCGACGACGTCCCTGCGGTACTTCGACAAGGGCACCATGGCGGTCATCGGCCGCCGCGCGGCCATCGCCGAGGTCGTCGGGAGGCTGCGGCTCACGCGCGGCGTGGCGTGGCTCGCGTGGCTGTTCGTCCACATCATGGGGCTCATCGGGCCGCGCAACCGTCTGACGACGCTCGCGGGCCTGGTCACGCGCTACGGCTTCCCGTTCCACCGGCGGCCGATCCCGATCGTCGGCGACGTGCCGACCGTCCGCCCGCCGAAGCGCACCGGCCCCAAGCGCCCCTGAGACGGCGACCGCCGCCCGCGCGGGGCGACGGCGCGCTCGCGAGGTCTCCGGTCGCGTGCCGGCCCTCGGGCCGCGCACCGTGCGCCCGTCGCGTACCCTCGAGTGCGCAAGCAGTTTCAGGGGGCAACCGGGGGCAGTGTGGTGGTAGCACGTATCCCGGCTCCGTCGTCGACGACGGGCCGGACGCACAGCAGGAAGCACGACGACGGCACGCGCGACGGCACGCGGCCGCAGGCCGTGGGAGCACCGCGACGCGCACGAGCGGTCGTGCTCGCCGTCGTGGCCGTGACCGCGCTCGCCGGGTGCCGCGTGGACGGGCTGCCGGGCGGCCCGGGGAGCCCGTCGCCGTCGCCCACGTCGTCGCCGACGACGACGCCCACCCCCGAGCCGACCGTCGAGCCGACGCCGGACCCGACCGAGGAGCCCACGGGCGGTCCCGGCGGCCCGGGCAGCTCGGACGGGGTCGAGGTCTCGGTCGAGATCGAGCCGGCGTTCTCCATGCCCAACCTCGTCGAGACGCGGCTCAAGCAGGCCCGCGCCGACCTGGAGAAGCGCGGCGCGGTGACGGTCGTCGTCGTGGACGCGCGCGACGCGCGGGCCGGCGCCCTGCCCGGCGCGGCCAACGGCTGGACCGTG
This sequence comes from Cellulosimicrobium sp. EB106-03-01-XG111, assembly GCF_058792115.1. NCBI lineage: Bacteria > Bacillati > Actinomycetota > Actinomycetes > Micrococcales > Promicromonosporaceae > Cellulosimicrobium > Cellulosimicrobium sp. EB106-03-01-XG111. The sequence goes on along the minus strand of NZ_JBYTEQ010000001.1, from coordinate 332,851 downwards.
TGCGCGCAGGACCCGGCGGGCGGGGACCTCGTCCGCACGTCGCAGACCGTGACGCTCGACGCCGCACCGAACGCGAAGCAGTGCCCGTGACGCGCTCCTGACCTGCTTCGGGTGGCGGCGCGGACGGCGGCGGAGGACGGTGGACTCTCACCCTCCACAGACAGGAGTCCGCCGCATGAAGATCGCCCTCGTCGGTGCCCACGGCAAGGTGGGCCGGCTGCTCGTCCCGATCCTCGTCGACCACGACGCGACCGTCACGGGGATCGTGCGCGCCGAGGAACAGCTCCCGCTCGTCCGCCGGCTGGGCGGCGAGCCGCTCCTGCTCGACGTCGAGCACGCCTCGACCGAGGAGATCACCACCGCGCTCGACGGGTTCGACGCCGTCGTCTGGTCGGCCGGTGCCGGCGGCGGCAGCCCGGAGCGGACGTACGCCGTCGACCGCGACGCCGCCGGCCGCACGATGGACGCCGCCGTCGCCGCCGGGGTGCCGCGCTACGTCATGGTGTCGTGGATCGGGTCGGTGCCCGACCACGGCGTCGACCCGGACTCGAGCTTCTTCGCCTACGCCGACGCCAAGCTCGCCGCCGACGACCACCTGCGCGGCACCGACCTCGACTGGACCGTCCTCGGCCCGGGCACGCTCACCGACGACGACCCGACCGGGGCGATCCGCGTCGTCGGCGACGGCCCGGACGGCCTCGACGGCGCGGACGACGTGCCCGACGGCGCAGCCTCCCGCGTCTCGCGCGCGGACGTCGCCATGGTGGTCGCCCAGGCGCTGCGCACGCCGTCGACCGTCGGGCGCTTCATCCGCTTCACCGCGGGCGACACCCCGGTCCTCGAGGCGCTCGACCGGTAGCCGTCAGCGCCCGAGGCGCCGGTCCACCCGCTCGCGCAGGTCGAGCGCCGTGCGGCGCCACGTCGCCGCGCGCGCCACGACCGACCCGATGCTCGTCTCCTCGGCCCGCACGTGCACGACGTCGACCCCGCGCTCCTCGGCCGTCCGGACGATCGTGTCCGTCGCGCCGCGCAGCGCGAGCTGGAGCAGGACCGACGTCGTGCTCGCCTGCGCCTCGCCCGTCCCGAACCGCCGCCGGTAGACGACCTCGGTGACCACGCGGTCGAACATCCGGTCCGGTGACGCGTCCGCGTCGGCCACGTCCGAGCCGCCGGACGCGCCGAGGAGCGCGTGCGCGTCGGCGAGGACGTCCTCGCCGTCCGCGTCCGGCGGCAGCACGGCGAGGTAGAGCGAGAGCAGGAGCTCGCTGATCTTGCTCAGCACCCACGCGCGGCCGGGCAGCGGGGGCAGCGCCACGACGTACTGCGCGAGGTTCACCTCCAGCGCCTCGGCCGACAGGCACGTCCACGCGGGCGCCGTGCGGACCTCGACCACGCGGTCCCAGTCCACGTCCTTGCCGTCGAGGCCCACGCGTCCGGGGCCGATCGTCACGGCACCGAACCGGTCGAGCAGGGCGAGCGGCGCCGTCGCGAACCGCGGCACGTACGGGACGAGCCGCACGACCCCCTGGACCGACACGTCCCACTCGCGCTCGAGCGGGTACGACGGGCGAGGGTAGGCGGCGATCGCGCGCCGCACCCACTCCGCGACGACCTCGTCGAACCCGCCGTCGCCCGCGGCGGCGTCGAGCGGGCCACCGTCGACGCCGTCGGCCACGGCAGCGTCGTCCGCGAGCGCCTCGACGAGCGCGTCCTCCAGCGCGGTGTCGAGATCGGGTTCGGGAACCGCCTCGGGCGCCGGGTCGCCGTCGTCGCGCCGCGCACGACGGCCGGGGAGCGCGCCGGGCAGCGAGAACGGGGGGCGCGGGAGCGTGTGTCGCGGCAGCGCCGGGACGCGCAGGAGGCGTCTCTCGCCGAGCAGCCGCGCGAGGGCGCCGCGGTCGTCTCCCGACGTCGTGCCGGGCAGGTCGGGACCCTCGCCCGGCTCGTCGTCCGTCGTCGTGAGGAACGGTTCCTTCGCCACGTGACCCCCTGTCCGTCGCGCCACCGACGGCGCACCGCGGGCCAGCGTAGACCGGGCGGGGCCGCCCTCCGCCGAGGACGGCCCCGCCCGTCAGGTCGACTGCGTCAGCCGCAGTCGATCGCGTCGTACGCCACGTCGTACCGCTGGTACACCTGGTCGCCGCCGCGCCACTGGTAGGCCGCGACCGTCGCGGTGCCCGCCGCGACGGACGACGCGCGCGTGCTGAACGACTGGTACGCGTTCTTGTCCGGAGCGAGGGCGCTGAACTTCTTCTCGCCGAACGGCGTGACGAGCTTGACGTCCGCGGGGGCGTCCTCCCCGTTGGCGCCGCGCACGGCCACGTACGCCGTGCCGTTGAGGCACCGCGCCTCGGCCTCGACGGCGTCGACGCGCGGGTTGCCCACGCCGTTGATCGCGAACGTGTCCTCGGACAGCGCCGCGACCGCGTGCCCGATCGCCCGCGACATGATGTCGAGCGCGGTCGCGTCGACGTTGTCGATCGTGTCCGCCGGCGAGTGGTAGTTCGGGTCGTAGAAGATGCCCTCGGTGCCGCCGAACATCGCGACCTCCTCGGCCGTCTTCGAGCCGTCGGCGCCGGTGAACAGGCCCGACGCCGGGACGCCGTTCTCGATGAACGCCTGGTAGTCGGAGCGGCCCGAGAACTCGGTGTCGACCCACGGCTGGTCGATGCCGTCGAAGTAGTCGGTGAACACCGACTCCGTCTCGGCCGAGCCCGGCGGGACCTCGACCGGGGCCGGGTAGGTCGACTCGTTCGCGTCGTACACGCCGATGATGTAGTTCGGCGAGCCGACCATGTCGAAGTTGAGGTACGTCGCGATGTCGTCGAGCGCCGCCGGGTCGTTCGCGGCGAGGTCGCTCACGTAGTGGGTCGAGCCGCGCAGGCCGACCTCCTCGGCGCCCCACCACGCGAACCGGACCGCGTTCTCGACGTCCTGGCCGCCGTCGGTCGCGGCCGCGAGCTGGACCGCGACCTCGAGGATCGCGGCGGAGCCGGAGCCGTTGTCGTTGATGCCCGGGCCGTCCTCGACACCGTCGAGGTGCGCGCCGACCATGACGACGTTGTGGTCGCGCCCGCCCGGCGTCTGGGCGAGCACGTTGAACGTCTCGAACTCCTCGACGTGGGTCTGCAGGTCGTAGGTCGCGACCGGCTCCGCGCCGCCCGCGATCGCGGCGAGGATCTCCTGTCCCGCGGCCTGCGTGATGCCGACCGTGGGGACCCACGCGTCGTTCTCGGCGCCGAGCGTCGGGCTCAGTGCCCCGTCGGTGTTGTTGTACAGGATCACGGCCGCCGCGCCGGCCTGCGCCGCGTACAGCGCCTTGTCGGCGAACGGGCACGAGCCGCGGCTGATCAGCGCGACCGCGCCGCTCACGGCGACCCCGTCCCACGTGTCCGCGGTGCAGCCCTGGACGAGCGCGTCGGCGGGCTGCACGATCGGGCCGGTGACGCCGTCGTCCGGGGTGTCGGGGGCGAACTCGGCCGGGTAGACGTCCGACGTCACCTCGACGCCCGCCGCCGTGAGGGACAGCTCGTCGATCTCCAGGTCCTCGAACGTGAAGTACTGGCGCTCGGGCTCGTAGCCCGCGGCCCGCAGGGCGTCCTCGACGTAGACGGCGCTCGCCTCGTAGCCGGGCGTCTCCAGCGCGCGGTTGCCGCCGTTGGCGTCCGCGATGTCCTGGAAGTCCTGGAGCCGCTGCATGACCGCGTCGCCGGTGACGAGGTCCTCGAGCGGGGGCGGGCCGACGGCGGCCCGCAGGCTGCCGGCGGCCGTGCCGGACGCGGCGCCGAGAGGCTCGGCGCCGACGGGAACTGCGGTCAGGGCCGCGAGCACGAGGCCCGCTACCGCTGCGGACGGGACGATCGTTCGTGGTCTCACGCATCCTCCTCGACAGTGGCCCCCGCGGACCACCCCCGGTCGTGTCGGGGTGCGGCCGAGTCGCACACGAGACGCGACGCTGCGGAGGCTCGTGTGCTCGCGAGCGTATGCCTCCCGGGCCGTGCGCGGAACCCCTGGGCGGCGGGAGCGTGAGGAGTTCACACGACCGTAACGGCCGTGGTGACGGCCGTGGCGACGGAGTGGGACGTGGGCGACGTCGGGCAGACTGTGCGCGTGCCCGGATTCGCCGTCGTCGACCTCGAGACCACGGGGTTCTCCCCCCGCCTCGGCGACCGCGTCGCCGAGGTCGCGGTCGTCCTCGTGGACGACGCCGGTCGCGTCGAGGACGAGTGGTCCACCCTGGTCAACCCCGAGCGCGACCTCGGGCCGCAGCACGTGCACGGCATCGCCGCGGCGGACGTCGCGCTCGCCCCGACGTTCGACCGCGTCGCGCCCGCGCTCCTGCGCCTGCTCGCCGGGCGCGTGCTCGTGGCCCACAACGCGGCGTTCGACACGCGCTTCCTGCGCGCCGAGATCGGGCGTGCCGGGATCGCCGCGGCCATCGACCCCGTCGCGTGCCTGTGCACGCAGCAGCTCGCGAGCCGTTATCTCACGGGCTCGCGGGCGCTGGCCGCGTGCTGCGCGGCCGTGGGCGTCGTGCACGACGGCGTCCACTCGGCCCTCGGAGACGCGCGCGCCACCGCGGGGCTGCTCGGGTACTACCTCGACGTCGCGGCCGACGACGAGTGCTGGGCCGTCGCACGGGCCGCCGCCGACGGCGTGCGCTGGTCGCTGCCCGCCGTCCTGCCCGGCGCGGAGCCGGTGCTGCGCGGCGCGAGCCGCGCCCGCGGGCACTGGCTCGCGGCGCTCGCCGACGCGCCTGCGGCTCCGGACGCGCCCGGCGCCCCGGGAACGGACGCCCGGCGCGACGTGAGCACGTACCTGCGCCTGCTCGACGAGGCGCTCCTCGACCGCTACGTCTCGCACGCCGAGCGGGCCGCGCTCCTCGCGGAGGCCCGGCACGCCGGGCTCGACCGCGCGACGGTCGAGGCCGTGCACCGCGACTACCTGACCGCGCTGGCCCGGGCCGAGCTCGACGCGCTCGACGGGACGACCGCCGCGGGCGACCGGGACGAGGGCGCCGCGCTGCGCGACGACCCGGCGCTGCACGAGGTCGCCGGGCAGCTCGGCCTCGACGCCGACGACGTCGCGGGAGCCGTCGAGGCGGCGCTCGGGACGCGCCTGGTCGAGACGGTCGGGGGCGCTGCGGCCCCGGGGGCCGCGGTCCCTGATGGAGCGGTCCCGGTCCGGCCCGCGTTCGTGCTGGCCGCGGGCGACGAGGTCGTGCTCACCGGCTCGATGTCGCGGACGCGCGAGGCCTGGGAGCGCGACGTCCGCGCCGCGGGCCTCTCCCCCTGGCCGTACGTCACGCGCCGCACGCGGCTCCTCGTCGCCGCCGACCCCGACTCCCTCTCGACGAAGGCCCGCACCGCGCGCCGCTACGGCGTCCCGGTCGTCACCGAGGCGGCGTTCGAGCGCCTGCTCGCCGCGCACGAGGGCGCGAGCGGGCGCACGCCCGAGGCCGGGGTGCGACGCTGGGCGTCATGAGCACGCGCAGCACGGCGGACGCGGCGGGCGACGACGCGGTCGACGTCGACGCGCTCGTCGACGACCTCTTCGCGCTGCCGCTCGAGCAGTTCGTCGTCGCGCGCACGGCCGCCGCCAAGCGGATCAAGGCGTCGGGCGACGCGGTCGGTGCGGAGCGCGTCGGCCGGCTCACGAAGCCGACGGTGGCGGCATGGGTCGTGAACCAGGTGGCGCGCGAGCGGCCGGACGACGTCGCCGCGCTCGTGAGCCTCGGGGACGAGCTGCGCGACGCGACGGCCGACCGCGACCGCACGCGCCTGCGCACGCTCGACCGGCTGCGGCGCGAGCGGGTGGAGCGCGTCGTCGGGGAGGTGCGCGACGCGGGCGAGATCGCGGGCCGTGCGGTGTCCGGGACGGCGCTCGACCGGCTCGCGGAGACTCTCACGGCGGCGGTCATGGACCCCGACGCGGGGGCGCTCGTCCGGGCGGGCCGGTTGTCGCAGGCGCTCCAGCACGTCGGGTTCGGGATCGTCGACGAGGGTGGCGAGCCGGCGGACGTCGTCGAGCTGCGTGCGCGCACAGGCGGCGCCGGGGCCGGGGACGACGGCGGGACGACCGGTGCGGAGCCCCTGGAGGATGCCGAGGAGGACGCCCAGGAGGCTGCCGAGCGCGAGGTCGAGGAGAGCGCGGCCGAGGTCGACCGGCTGGAGGCCGAGCGCGACGACGCCGACGCCCGCGCGCGCGAGGCGGGCGACGCCGTCGGGCAGGTGGAGGACGAGCTCGCGCGCGTCGAGGACGAGCTCGCACGGCTCGCCGACGAGCGCGAGGCGCTGCGCGCCCGCCTGAGCGACGCGCGGGACGCGGAGTCCGCCGCGCGGGAGGCGCTCGACGCGGTCGACGAGCGGCTCGACGCCGCCGAGGAGCGCGCCGCGTCCGCGCGCAAGGCCCGCCGGGCGGCGCGCCGCAGCTGAGCCCGTTCGTCGTGCGCGAACTCGGGACTGAGCGGGGCACGCTCAAGGTTGCACAGGTCAGACGCCACGGCCCCCGTGGCACGACCGACCTGGAGGACCACCATGATCAGCACCTACACCGTGGCGCCGTTCCGTCCGCTCCCCACCGAGCGGCTCGTGCGCCAGCTCTGGACGCGCCCGTCCGGCGCGGGCGTCGCCCCGACGGGCTTCGCGCCCGCCGCCGACGTGTACCGCGAGGGCGACGACCTCGTCGCCCGCTTCGACCTGCCGGGCGTCGACCCGGAGCGCGACGTCACCGTCGAGCTCGAGGGTCGCCGGCTCGTCGTCCGCGGCGAGCGTCGTGACCAGCGCGTCGTCGAGGCTCCGGCCGACGAGGCGTCCGACGACGCCGAGCGGGCCGAGGGCGAGCAGCCGGAGGCGAGCACCGACGAGGCGGCCGAGGTCGCCCCGGCCGGACGCCGCGTCCGCGAGGTCCGGTTCGGCGAGTTCCGCCGCACCGTCACCCTGCCGAAGACCGCGGAGGCCGACGCCGTCCGCGCGTCCTACGACGCGGGCGTGCTCACCGTGACCGTCGCCGGCGTGTTCGCCGGCCGCGCTCCCCAGCGCATCGAGGTCACGCGCGCGGCCTGACGCCGCGCCGCCGGCGCGACGCCCGACGTCGCGCCGACCCTCCGACCCGGCCGCGCACGCCCCTGCGCGGTCGGACGGCGGGGCCGGCACCCTCGTGGTGCCGGCCCCGTCCGGTACGGGCACCCTCTCGCACGGCTCACGAGGACCGCCGTCCCCGAACGGCCGTCCGCCCTCCTTTCACCCCGTCAGCCCCTCCCCCGGACGACCGGCCGCGGGTTAGCGTTCACCTCACGCCCCCCGGGGCTTCGGTCGTGCCCGTCGACGTCGATGCGGCGACCGCGAGACGAGGACGACGCATGGCCCTGAGATTCAACGCCCCTCCCGGCTGGCCCGTGGCCCCCGGCGACTGGCGCCCCGAGCCGGGCTGGACCCCGGACCCTGCCTGGCCGTCCGCGCCGGAGGGTTGGACCTTCTGGGTCGAGGACACCACCACCGGGCCGTCGACCGGGGCCACGCGGCCTCGACGCGGGCGCCGGGCAGCCCTGCTGACCGCGGCGGGCGTCGCCCTGTTCGTCGTCGGGCTGCTGGTCGGGCAGGGCAGCTCCGGCCGGGCGCTCGACGAGGCGAGGACCCTCGTCGCGCAGGCGGCCGACGAGCAGGACGCGGTCGAGGGCGAGCGTGCCGAGCTGGACGCCGAGCGGACCGCGCTCGAGGAGCAGACGGCCGCCGCGCAGGCGACCCAGGCCGAGCTGGACGAGCGGGCGACGGCGCTCCAGTCGTCGGAGGCCGAGGTCGCGGCGCGCGAGGGCGCGGTCGCGACCGTCGAGGCCGAGCTGGCGACCCGGGTGACCGACGTCGAGGGTCGTGAGGCCGCTGTCGCCCAGGCGGAGGCGACCGCCGCGGCGGCCCGCTCGGCCCAGCAGACCCGGCCCAGCGCACCGGCGGGCATCGCCGACACCGGCGGCAGCACGTCCACGTACTACCAGAACTGCGACGCGGTGCGGGCCGCCGGCGCGGCCCCGCTGCTCCGCGGCGAGCCGGGCTACGCCCCCAAGCTCGACCGCGACGGCGACGGCGTGGCCTGCGAGTAGGTCGTCAGCCCTCGGCCGCGCCCGCGCGGCCGAGGAACGACCGCAGGGCCTCGGTGACGAGCGCGTGGTCGTCGCCCTGGGCGAGCCCGGACACGGTGACGACGCCGACGATCCCGACGCCCTCCACGCGGACGGGGAACGCGCCGCCGTGCGCGGCGTACTCCTGGAGCGGGAGGTCGTGCTTCTCGTTGAACGACGTCCCCTTCGCCCGGGCCCGCAGGCCCACGAGGTACGACGACGCCCCGAACCGCTCGACGACCCGCACCTTGCGCTCGACCCAGGTGTCGTTGTCGGGCGTCGTGCCCGCGCGCGCGGCGTGGAACACCTGCTGCGGTCCCTTGCGGACGTCGATCGTCACGGGCAGGTCGCGCTCGTCGGCGAGCTCGACGAGGAGGCAGCCGAGGCGCCACGCGTCGTCGTGCGTGAAGGTGCGGAGCACGAGGTCGCGCTCGTCCGCCTCGACGGAGGCGACGAGGGCGGCGAGGTCGTCGGGCGTCGTCATGCGGTCATCGTGGCACGATCGCGACGTGACGACGACGCCCGTTCCCCGCCCGGCACCCCTCGACCCGCTCGACCACGGCCTGCTCGACCGCGCGTCGGGCGTGCTGCTCGCGCAGGCGGCGGGCGACGCGCTCGGCGTGCCGTACGAGTTCGCGCGGCCGCCCGGGCCCGGGCACCGGGACGAGGTCGCGGTCATGCGCGGGGGCGGGCTCGGCCCGTACGCGCCCGGCGAGTGGAGCGACGACACGCAGATGTCGGTGTGCGTCGCGCGCGTGACGGCGGCGCACGACGTCCTCTCCCCCGTGCCCGACGCGTTCGGGGCGACGCCGCTCGACGACGTCGCCGCCGCGTTCGAGGCGTGGCGCACCGGGGGCGCGTCCGACGTCGGGACGCAGACGGCCGCGGTCCTGCGCGACGCCGCCGCCCGCCGGGGTCCCGCCGCCGCACGGCTGCGCGAGGCGTCCGCGGCGCTGCACGCGGCGACCGACCGCACGGCGGGGAACGGCGCACTCATGCGGACGGGCGTCGTCGGGCTCGTCGCGCTCGGCGACCGGGACGCGACCGCCCGCGCGGCGCGTGCCGTCGCGGAGATCACGCACACCGACCCGCTCGCCGCCGAGTCGTGCGTGCTGTGGTCCGAGGCGGTGCGCGTCGCGGTGACGGAGCAGCGGCTCGACGTGCGGGCCGGCCTCGACCTGCTCGACCCGGAGGCCGCGGCGCGCTGGTCGGCGTGGGTCGCGGACGCGGAGTCCGCCCGGCCCGAGGCCGACCTCCGGCAGAACGGCTTCACGGTGACCGCGCTCCAGGCGGCGTGGCGCGCGATCGCGACGACGTCCCCGCCCGAGCGCTCGCGGTTCGCGGGCCGGGACCACCTGGTGGCGGCGCTCCAGGCCGCGGTCGCCGTCGGCGGCGACACCGACACCGTCGCGGCGATCGCCGGGAGCCTGCTCGGCGCGCGGTACGGCGCCCGCGCGGTGCCCGACGAGTGGGCGACCGCCGTCCACGGCTGGCCCGGGATCGACCGCCGCGTGCTCACGGCGCTGGCGCGCCGCACCGCCCAGGGCGGCCTCGTGCGCTCCGAGGCGCTCGTCCTGCCCGACGGCGACGCGCGCCCCGTGCAGCACTGCCCGCTGTGCGGGACGCTGCTCCGCGAGAACCCCCGCTACCCGCGCCACGTGTGCGGGTGGTGCGCCCAGGACGTCACCGACGAGGAGGGTCGTCCCGTCGTGCTGGCGAACGCGACCATCACGGGCGGGTACACCGCGCAGCGCCCGGACGGCTCGCCCGCGTCGGCCGACGTGCTCGCGGGGAGGGTGTGGATCGACGGCGTCGCGCTCCGCGCGCAGGAGGCGCGGTTCGGCGGGGTCGTCGTGCAGCCTCTCGACGACCCCGCCTGAGCCGGCGGCGCGTTCGCGCCACCGGCCGGACGAGCACAGCCTCAGCCGCAGGAGACCGCCGGGAAGGCGACGTCCTGGGCGGAGGGGGCGCCGCCGTCGGGCAGGGTGCCCGTGACGGTGACGGACCCGGCGTCGGCCGCGACCGCCCGCGTCGAGAACGACTGGTACGCCGCCTTGCCGGGCGCGACCGCCGCGACCGTGCGCGTGCCGAACGGCGTCGCGAGGGTGACGTCGGCCGGGACGTCGCCGGTGTTCGTGGCGCGGACCGCGACGTACGCCGTGCCCGCGAGGCAGCGGGTGCTGGTCTCGACGGCGAGCGCGGGGCCCGCCTCGTCCTCGCGCTGGAGCGTCACCCGGTCGACGACGCGCTGCGACCCGGTCGCGTACGTGGTGACGGTGAGCGACGTGGGCGTGACGTCGAGGTCGGAGTAGCTGGCCTCGCGCGACTGCTCCCAGCGTGCCGTCCACGGCTTGGCGCCGTCGAAGTCGTAGAACTTCGAGCCCGACGACGAGTTGCCCGTGAGGTAGAGGACCTGGTCCTCGTCCGGGGTGAGGACGTCGCCCTCGGCCGGCGCCGCGGCCGGGACGACCGGCGTCGCGCCCTCCATGAGGTACGAGCGCGTGTAGATGTGGTCGTGGCCCGCGAGGACGAGGTCGACGCCGAGGTCGCTGAAGACGGGCGAGAGCGCCTCGCGCATGCGCACCACGTCCGTGTCGCGCGAGTGGAACGCCTGGCTGTAGAGCGAGTGGTGGAACGTCACGACGACCCAGTCGTACGCGTCGCCGTGCGTGCCGACCACGTCGCGCAGGAACGCCTCGTGCCCCGCGATCTGCGTCGCGGACGAGTCGTTCGAGTCGATCGCGACGACGAGGACGTTGTTGTACGCGTACCAGTAGTCGCGGCGCTGCTCGGCCGAGAGGTTCGGCATCGCGTAGTGCTGGTCGTAGAGCGCCGACGCGGTGTCGTGGTTGCCGTCCTGGACGGCGAAGCGCAGCTCGCGCATCTGGCGCGGCGCGAGGAAGCCTGCGTACTGCTGGCTGCTGCCCGCGTTCTCCACCTGGTCGCCCGCGGAGATGAGGAACGCCGTGTCCGGGTGCCGCTCCGTCATGGTGTCGAGGTTGGCGGCCCAGCGTGCCGCGTCGTTCGCGGCGTTGCCGCTCGCACCGATCTGCGCGTCGCCGACGAACAGCGCGGAGAACTCGTCCCCGAACGTCCCCGTCGTGAACGTCGACGGCGCGGACCAGCCGGTCGCCGCGCTGCCCACGCGGTACACGTACGCCGCGTCCTCCTCGAGCCCGGTGATCGTGGCGTGGTGGTACGTCGCGCCGTCCGCGGCCGCGCCGTCCCGGGACGACGACGTCGCCGCGGTCCGCCAGTCGACCTCGCCGCCCGTCTCGTCAGCCCGGGCCCACCGGACCTCGCCCGCGCCGGGCAGCGTCGAGAACCACGCGACGTTGGCCTGCGTCTCGTCCGCGCCGACGTTCAGGGCGACGTCGCGCACCTCGCCGTGCGTCGGGACGAGCGAGCGGACGTCGAGGTAGATGTCCGAGCTCGTCGGCGCGTCCTGGTAGAGCGCGACGGAGATCGTGTTCTCGCCGGGCTCGAACGCGTCGGCCGGGACGACGAACGTGCCCGTCACCGGGTCCGTCCGGCCGTTGCCGTGGTACTGGAGGTTCTCGGTGATCTTCCGGTCGTCGTCACCCAGGCGCACGACCTCCTCGCCGTTCACGTAGACGATCGCGGCGTCGTCGTAGACGATCTCGCCCTCGAACGCCGGGACGCCGTCGAGGTCCGCCGCCGTGAGCTCCACGTCGGTGCGGAAGAAGAACGTGGGGACGTCCGTCGTCGTGCCCTCGATGTACTGGGTGAGGAGCGTGGTGATCGGGAAGGCGGCGCCGATGCCCGTCGCGGCGCCGCGCTTCGCGCCGAACGCGCCCGTCGCGGACTTCCACGCGGAGTCGTCGAACGCGGTCGTCGTCCACACGCGCTGGTCCGCGGCGGATCCAGCCGGGTTCGTGCTGTCGTCGAGGTAGCGCCAGGTCGTGCCGGACGTCGAGAGCAGGGACTCGTCGGCGGCGGCCGTCGAGGTCGCGGTCGCGGCGACGAGCGCCGTGCCGACGAGCGAGACGGCGAGCGCCGACGCCGCCGCGCGCGCGAGCGCGCCGGGCGGCCGGGAGGCGTGCGGTTTCATGGGTTCCTTCGCAGGTCAGGGGTCCGCGCGGCGACGACCGTCGGACCACCGTGGCGGCGTCGGACCCGTGGTGGGAAGCGCTGTCACCGTAGGCAGCGGGGATGGCGGCCGTGCGTCGTCGGGGTGAACGCGCGGCGGCGGCCAGATGGCCGTCCTCCGCATGACCCGGCAGACGCAGGACGCCGCGTCCCCCGGAGGGGACGCGGCGTCGAGGCCTGCGACGAGGAGAAGGCGGCTCACGCGCCCCGGCGCCGCCGGAGGACGAGGACGCCCGTGCCGAGCGCGACGAGCAGGAGCGCGGCGATCACGACACCGGCGGCCTGCACGCCGGTCGTCGCGAGTCCACCCGTGCCACCGTCGGCCGGTGCTCCCGGCACGTCGGGCGTGCCCGGCACGTCGGGCGTCGTGGGCACGGTCGGGTCCGTGGGCACGGTCGGGGTCGTCGGAGTCGGCGCGGGCGTGGGCTCGAGCGGCCGGTCGGCGGTGTTGGTCAGCGTCACGGCGACGTCCGCGGCCGCGGCGACCTCCAGCCGCACCGTCCCGTCGTCGCCCGGCTCGACCGCGCCGCCGTCGACCTGCCAGGTCGGCTCGCCCCACTCCACACCCTCGACCGCCGGGAAGCCGGGCTCCCCGAGCACGACCTCCGCCCCGACGGGAAGGTCGTCGAGCGTCGCCGATCCGCCCACCGGGACCGTCAGCTCGCCGGCAGCCCCGTCGACGACGTACGCGACGGTGAACGCGGTGCCCGCGGGGACGACCGACGCGGCGTCGCCCACCACCCGCTTGGTCACGGTGAGGCTGCCGCTCTCGGCGGGCACGGTGCCGCACGGGATCGACCCGGCGAACAGGTAGGCGTGCGCCTCCCCGCCGAGCAGCGTGAGGTCGCGCGCCACGACCTGCCCGTCGAGCGGGGACGCCTCGACGGTGAGGTCGGCGGTCGGCGCGTACACCGACCCGTCCAGGCGCGCCCCGCCGGCACCGAGCGTGACCGGGCCGTCGAGCCGCGACAGGTCCCACATCACGAACGAGGCCGCCTTGCCGGCCTCGCCGAACACGGAGCCCTGGAGGTCGGTCGTCCCGGCGGGGACGGAGACGATCAGCGGGGCGTCGGCCGACGGGAGCACGCCGTCGGCGAACTGCACGGTGTACGCGTCCGCGATCGCCGTGTAGTCGACGACGTTCGGCCGCCCGGCCTCGAGCGCGGAGAGGACGACGCGGTCGCCGACGTCCTCGGTCACGGAGAGCACGTGCGCTGCGCCGCTCGGCACGAGGTCGGCGAGGCACCGGCGGACCTCGGCGGCCCCCGTGGCACCCGTCTCGACGTACGCCGCCACGGAGCCGCGCTCCGTCGCCACCGTCGCGGCGCCGTCGGGCCACTTCTGGTTCGTGGCGTCGACGGCGGGCGAGTCGTCGAGCGACGTGCGGTACCGCACCCAGTCGGCGCGCTGGTACGTGCCGAACGCCGGGTCGTCGCCCACGACCTTGAGGTAGCCCTGGAGCGCTGCACCCCGGTCCGCGGGCGCCCCGCCGTTCGTGATCTGGACCGTCCCCGACGTCGGTGCGTAGCCGCCCACGAGGAGACGGGTGGGGTCGCCGTCGACGGTGGGGATCGTGTAGTCGGCCGTCCCGGCCGCCTGGTGGAGGATCGCGTACATGCCCCCGTCGGCACGGACGGACAGCTCCCCGCCGACCGCGACCGAGCCCTCCGTCTCGTGGTTGCCGAGGTGGGCGTCCTCGCGGGCGTAGACGCTGAACCCCCCGGCCAGGTCGAACGGGTTCACCGGTGCGTCGGCGGCGACGGCGCCCGACGCGGGCAGCACGAGCGCGGCGCCGGCCAGCGCGACGACGGCTGCGGCAGCGGTGCGGCGTCGGCCGGAACGAGTGGTTGACTGCGGCAACAGACGTGAGGGCAGCATCGAGCGGACAGCTCCATCGGGTGGGGGAAGAGGTCGGTCCCGACGGACCGGGACCGGCCCGTCCCTCTCACCGTAGGCCGAACTGGACGAGCGTCCAGAACGCGTGCCGGGTGAAGTCGTGCCGGTGTGATCGACCCCACCTCACCGTGCGCACGGGCAGCCGGACCTGTCGGTCATGTCGGGCTCCCGACGAGCCCCGCGGGGGGCAGCGCGTGCGCGCCGCACCACGTCAGGAGATGACGAGGCTCGCGATCAGCCCGTCGCGCAGGCGGACGGTGAACGTGCCCGGCCCGTTGTACCCGTCCCCCGAGACCGTGAGGTCGAGCAGCACCTCGTCGGGTGTCGCCCCCGGCCGCAGCCCGGAGACGTCGAAGTGCGAGCGCTTGCCGATGTTGTCCGTCCTGTCCCAGCTCGCGAGCTCGGTGCGGCCGCGGAAGCGGCGGCCCCAGTCGTCGAGGACGGCGTCCTCGGTGAACGCGGTCAGGAACCGGGCGGTGTCGCCTGCGTTCGTCGCCTCGACGAGGGTCCGCACCGCGGCCGGAAGGTCGTGCGTCACGTCGCTCATCCCCTCACTGTGCTCCCCTCGGTGCCCGACGACGACCCGGACGTGGTGTGACGCGGCGTCCGCGAGCCCGTGCCCGAGCCGGCCGAAGAGCGCGACGCTCGCCGTCCCGGGCCAGTCGGCGGGCAGCGCGGCCGACGGCAGCCCGGGGTCGGCGTACGGGATCGGCCGCCAGTCGTCCACGGCTCGCACCCACCGCGCGAACGCGTCGCGCGGCTCGTCCGCTCGCGCGGACGGGGCGCCGTCGGCTCCCGCGTCGTCGTGCCGGGCGAGGAACGCGCGGTGCAGCGCCGCGACCCGGTCGAGGTCCCACCACCGCGCCGCCGCGTCCGCGAACGACCCCGCGACGCGCGGCGGCCCCGCGAGGAACACCGTCGCCGCGTCCCGGACCTCCAGCGCCACGAGGATCTCCTCGACCTCGTCCACGAGGTGACCGGGCGTGATCCACAGCCCGTCCGCGACGCTGCCGGCGCCGATCCACGCGAGGTGACGGCGCAGCTGGTGCCGCGCGTCGCGCCGCTCTTCGGGCAACGAGTACGACACGAGGCACCACGGGTCGTCGTCGCCCTGCTGCCGATAGCCGAAGATGCGCCGGTCGCCGCGCGCGAGCATCGGCCCGGCGTCGGGGGCGAGCCGGTACCCCGCGCGGCCGTCGTCGAGCGTCTCGGGCACGAGCAGACCCTTGGCCTTGACGCGCGAGACCGCGCTGCGCGCCCCCGCGGGCGGGACGCCGAGCGCGCCGAGCAGCTCGACCAGGTCCGCCACCGCGACCGCACCCCCCAGGTCCCGGACGTACAGCCCGACGACGGTGCGCAGCAACGACGTCGTGCTCCCCGGCCGGGAGTCGAGGTCGTCGAGGATCACGCGGGCCCGGCCGCACCCGGCGCGGTCGGCCCGCTCGGCCGGCCGTCGAGGACCTCCGCCAGGGTGTCGCGCACCGCCTCGACGCCGACGCGCACCTCGTCGAAGCTCGTCGAGAGCGGGGACAGGCCGAGGCGCAGGCCGTTCGGGCGACGGAAGTCGGGGATCACGCCGCGCTCCCACAGGAGCGGGAGCGTCGCCTCGAACGCGTCGTGGTCGACGGTCACGTGGCTCCCCCGACGCTCGGGGTCCCGCGGCGACGCGTACCGGGCGCCGAGCGGGAGCAGCAGGTCGTCCACGAGGGCCGTCGCGTGCTCGGTGAGCGCGACGGACTTCGCGCGGACCGCCGGCATCCCGGCCGCGTCGACGAGGTCGAGCATGTCCTGCATCGCGAGCATCCCGACGATCGCGGGCGTCCCCGAGAGGAAGCGCCGGACGCCGTCGTGCGGCGCGTACGCCGGGCCCATCTCGAACGGCGCCGCGCTCCCCATCCAGCCCTGGATCGGCTGGGTGAGCGCGCCCTGCAGGTCGGCGCGCACGTAGCCGAACGCGGGCGCACCGGGACCCCCGTCGAGGTACTTGTAGGTGCAGCCCGCCGCGAGGTCGACGCCCCACGCGTCGAGCTCGACCGGGACGGCACCCGCGGAGTGGCACAGGTCCCACAGGACGAGCGCGCCGGCGTCGTGCGCGAGCGCCGTGATCGCGGCGGCGTCGCTCACGTACCCCGACCGGTACGCGACGTGGCTGAGCAGCACGAGCGCCGTGCGGTCGGAGAGGACCTCCGCCACCTGCGCGGGGGTCACGCCGCCGTCGTGCTCGGGCGTGATCCACCGCAGCGTCGCGCCGTGCTCGCGCGCGACGCCCTCCAGCACGTACCGGTCTGTCGGGAAGTTCCCGGCGTCGAGCACGATCTCGTCGCGACCCGCGACCTGCGGCGCCGAGAGCGCGGCGCGCACGAGCTTGTAGAGGATCACCGTCGTCGAGTCCCCGACGAACGTCTGGCCCGCCGCCGCGCCGAGCGTCACCGCACCGATCCGGTCACCCAGCGTCAGCGGCAGCTCGTACCACTCCTCGTCCCAGCCGCGGATGAGCCGCGCGCCCCAGACGTCGGTCGCGAACCGCGCGAGCCGCTCGGCCGACGCGCGCGTCGGCCGGCCGAGCGAGTTCCCGTCGAGATAGGCCGTGACCTCCTCGGAGTCGACGAACGCGTCACGGAACCGCGCGAGCGGGTCGGCCGCGTCGAGCGCGGCCGACCGCGCGGCGTGGTCGGTGCGGGCGGTCGTGGCGTCGGTCGGGTCGGTCATCGCCGGTCCTCCGGGGTGCGGGGTGCGCGCGGCGCACCGTGGGGCTCGGGTCGCGCCACGACGACGGCGCGCGCGAACCACGCGGCCACGTCGTCGGGGTCGTCGAGGTCGGGCGGGTCGCCCGGGACCCAGGTCGCGGCGCCGTCGGGGTCGGGCGCGGCGCCGTCGTGCGCGATCGCGCCGAGGAGCGCGTGCGGATCGAGGCCGGCCTCCGCGAGCGCCCGCAGCTCGCGAGCGTTGACGCCGGGCGGGAGCGGGCCGTTGCCGAGGTCGGTGCCGTAGACGACCGACCCGCCGAGCGCGACGAACCGTCGGACGTTGTCGATCGCGACGTCCTGCTCGGTCGTCGGGCTCCCCCACCCGTGCACGTCGAGCGTGCTCACCCAGCTCACCCGCCCCACCGGACCCACCGGACCCACCCGGCCCACCCCGCCGAACACGGGGTCAGGGCCGTTCTCGACCGTTTTTCGTCGGTGATCCCGTGCTCGACCGGGCGTTGGGGCGTGGTCGGCGGGGCGGGGGCCGGCCATCGCCGCCAGGAGGTCGTCGGGCAGGCGCTCGCTGAACGGGGCGTGCGCCAGCCGGTCGACCCCCGCCTCGAACGCGCGGGCCGCCATCCCGCGCCCCTCCACGTGCGCGACGACGTCCCGGCCCCGCGCGTGGGCGTGGCCGACGAGCGCGGCGAGCGTGGCGTCGTCGGGCACCGGGCCGGCGTCGGCGTGCAGGGCGACCTTGAGGAACGACGCGCCCGCGGCGAGCTGGCGGTCGACGGCGGCGACGGCCGCGTCGGGCGAGCCGACCTCCTCGACGGACCCGGCGGGCGCCCACGACCGGTCCGACGGGTAGCCGCCGGAGGCAGTGAGGAACGCGCCCGCGAACGCGACCGCCGGGAAGCCGGGACGCCCAGGCCACGTGCGCGCGGCGTCGGGCACCCACCCGAGGTCGTGCACGACCGCGATCCCGCCGCGTCGCACCGCGACCGGGTCGACCAGGCCGAGATGCACGTGCGCGTCTGCGAGCGGCGGGAGCCAGGTGCCACCGTCGCCCGCCCGGCCGAGGCTCACGACCGCCCGATCTCGGTGCGGACGGCGAACAGCTCGGGGAAGAACGTGAGGTCGAGGGCGCGCTGGAGGAAGCCGACGCCGCTCGACCCGCCAGTTCCGCGCTTGGTGCCGATGATGCGCAGCACCGTCTTCATGTGGCGGAACCGCCAGAGCTGGAAGTTGTCCTCCAGGTCGACGAGCTCCTCGCACGTCTCGTACGCCGACCAGTACGTCTCCGGGTCGTCGTAGATGCGCCGGAAGACCTCGACGAGGTCGTCGTCGAGCGTGTGCGCGACGGTGACGTCGCGGTCCAGGACCCGCTGCGGGACGTCGTGGCCGTGCCGCGCGAGGTGGCGCAGGAACTCGTCGTAGACGCTCGGCTCGGCGAGCAGGCGGGCGAGCTCGGCGCGCGCGTCGGGCTCGGCGTCGAACACGTCGAGCATCCGTGCGTTCTTGTTCCCCAGCAGGAACTCGACCGCGCGGTACTGCCACGACTGGAAGCCGGACGCGTACCCGAGGAACCCGCGGAACTGCGCGTACTCGCTCGGCGTGAGCGTCGCGAGGACGGACCACTGCTCCGTGAGCGTGCGCTGCACGTGCTTCACGCGCGCGATGCGCTTGAGCGCGGCGCCCAGCTCGTCGGCGGCGAGCAGGTCGCGCGCGGAGAGCAGCTCGTGCAGCACGAGCTTGAGCCAGAGCTCCGTCGTCTGGTGCTGCACGATGAACAGCATCTCGTCGTGGTGCTCCGGGTCGCTCACGGGCTCCTGCGCGGCGAGCAGCGTGTCGAGGTGCAGGTACGACCCGTACGTCATCTGCTCGCGCAGGTCCGTGACGATGTCGGACTCGAGCGCGCGCTCGTTCGGCGCGGGCAGCGGTGCGTCGGCCATCCGTCGAGCGTATGTCACGAACGTGACGACCGCCAGGTCCGTGCGATGCATCGGAATGACGCAATGATCTCATCATTGCGTCATTCCGACCGGGTGGTAGAGGTCAGTCGTCCGCCGCGGCGCGGCGCTCCTCCTCGTCGACGGACTCGCCCGTGGGGTCCTCCGCGACGAGGTCGTCGAGGAACGCGCCGCCCAGCGGCCCGTCGCTCACCCCGACGAACCGCCAGCCCGACGCCGGGTCCCCCTCGACCTCGACGAGCCCGGTGTTCGCGAGCGGGGTCCACGCGAGCCGGTCGACGTCGACGCCCGCGGCGCGTGCGCACGCCCACGCGCGGATCGCCGCACCGTGCGACACGACGACGGCGGTCTCCCACCCGGTCCGCGCGACGGCCGCGAGGGCGTCGTCGTAGCGGTCGAGGAACTCGGTGCCGTCCGGGCCGCCGGGAACCCGGCGGGCGGGCTCGCCGCGCCCCCACGCGAAGACCGTCTCGAGGTAGAGGGCGTGGTCGTCGTGGTCGGCCGACATCTCCAGGTCGCCCGCGTCGACCTCGCGCAGGCCGTCGAGCTCGAGCGGCTCCAGACCGTGGCGCTCGACGAGCGGCGCGGCCGTGAGGTGCGTGCGCACGAGCGTGGACACCGCGACGCCGTCGACCACCCGGCTCGAGAGCGCGTCCGGGACCGCCGCCGCCTGGCGCGCGCCGAGGGCGGTGAGGCCCGGGCCGGGCAGGGCGGTGTCGAGCAGGCCGGCGACGTTGGACGGGGTCTGTCCGTGACGGACGAGGAGCAGGCGCATGGTTCTCCGGTTCTCGGGTGGGGGGTCTCCTGCCACCCTACGAGCCCGGGAGCGGGCGCGGCGTGGCACGCTGGGCGCATGTCCCGCCGCGAGCTCGTCGTCCTGGGGACGGCCAGCATGGTCCCGACCCGCACGCGCAACCACAACGGGTACGTGCTGCTCTGGGACGACGAGGCGATCCTCTTCGACCCCGGCGAGGGCACCCAGCGGCAGATGACGTTCGCCGGGGTGTCGGCGACCGACCTCACGCGCATCGCGATCACCCACCTGCACGGCGACCACAGCCTCGGGCTCGCGGGCGTCTCCCAGCGCATCAGCGGCGACGGGGTGCGGCACCCGATCGGGGTGACCTACCCGGCGTCGGGCCAGCGGTGGGTGAACCACCTGCTCGACGCGAGCGCCCACTACCGCCGCGGGCACCTGGAGCTCCAGCCGCTCACGACGGACGGCGTGGTCCCGCCCGTCCCCGGCCGCCCCGAGCCGGGCTTCACGCTCCGCGCCGAGCGCCTCGACCACACGATCGAGGCCGTGGGCTACCGTCTCGACGAGCCCGACGGCCGGTCGCTCGACCCCGCGCTCCTCGCCCGCCACGGGCTCGCGGGGCCGGTCGTGGGCGAGCTGCAGCGCGCGGGCCGCGTCACGACGCCCGACGGCCGGACCGTCACCCTCGACGACGTGAGCGGCCCCCGGCCCGGCCAGTCGTTCGCGTTCGTCATGGACACGCGCCTGTGCGACGCCGTGCACCGGCTCGCGGACGGCGTCGACCTGCTCGTCATCGAGTCGACCTTCCTCGACCGCGACCGCGAGCAGGCGGAGCGCTGGGGCCACCTCACGGCCCGGCAGGCGGCGACGGTCGCGGCCGAGGCGGGCGTCCGCTCGCTCGTCCTCACGCACTTCTCGCAGCGCTACCCGGACCCGACGGAGTTCTGGCGCGAGGCCCGCGAGATGTTCGACGGCGAGCTCACCGTCGCGCAGGACCTCGACCGCGTGCGGGTCCCCCACCGCCGTCGGCCCGCCTGACCCGGACGCGCCGACGCCCGGGGACCACGGCTCTACCTCGCGTGGTCGCGGGGTGGGGGTCAGTCGCCGCGGGCGCGGCGGGTCGCGCGGTCGTTGGCGCGCTGAATCGCCTCGACGAGCTCGTCCTTGGTCATGGTCGAGCGGCCGTCGACGTCGAGCCGGCGCGCGACGTCGAGCAGGTGCTCCTTGGTCGCGTTCGCGTCGACGCCGCCCGCGGTCTCGGCGCTCGCGTCGAGCCCGCCCTCCGCGGCGCGCTCGTCGGACGGGCCGGGCTCGTCCTTCGGCTCCCAGTGGTCGCCGATCTTCTCGTGCGTGTGCTTGAGCGCGGCGAACGCTATGCGCCGCGCGCGCTCCTCGGAGCCGTACTGCTCCATCGCGGCGTCGTAGGCCTTCGCGAACGTGCGCTGCGCCTTCTCGTCCGAGCGCTGCAGCGTGCTGGGGATCTCGGACTGCTTCGCGTCGCCGTCGCGCGTCGTCTTCGGCACGGGTCACCTCCTGCTGCCCGACGGCGGTCGCCGCCTCCCCCGAGCGTCCCGCCCCGGGCGACGGCTCGCGCGCCGAACGGGGGCGTGCCTGCCGGGCGCGGCCTACGCTGCCGGGATGTCGAGCGTCCTGCGGTTCCGCGGCCGCATCGCGGGCTGGGGCACGGCGTCCGGGACGCGGGTCGTCGTCGGGCGCTGGGACACGTCGCCGTTCGGCGCGTTCGCCGACGTCATGGTCGAGCGGCCCGACGGCGAGCGCATCCTCCTCGCGCCGTCGCGCCCCGTCGCGGAGCTCGTGGCGTCGACCTACCGCTTCGACCGGGTCGTCCTGGTGCCGGTCGCCGTCACGGACGAGCCGGCCCCTGCCGCGCCCGCTGCCGGCCGCGAGCACGTGGCCCCAGCAGCGGGCAGCGGGCACCCGCCGGGCTGGCACGTGGTGGCCGGCCCGCTCGAGGCGCGGCTCGCCGTCGGGCCGCGGACGTTCCTGGGGCACGTGCTGCGCGCGGTGCCCCGCCGCGTCGCGACGTCGCGGCACGCGACCGTGCTCACCGACCCCGTCGCGCGCGTGCTGCTGCGCGGCGTCCGGACGCGGGGCAGCGCCGGGCCGGGGCGCACCGAGCACTACGGCGCGACGGACGTCCACGCGCTCCTCGCCGCGCGGACGCGGTGGGACGGCGGCTCGCTCGGCGGCCTGCGCGACGTCGTCCCGCCGGTCCGGTTCGGCTTCGGGTCGACCCCGCCCCGGCCGAGCGTGACCGACGTCGTCACGACGATCGTCGTGCGCTGACCGCCCGGAGGTGGCCGGGCGCGAGACGCGAGACCGGGGCCACGCGCCGGACGACGAGCGTCTCGGCACACGACCCCGGTGCGACCGGACCGGTCCTCAGACCCCGCGGGCCGCGAGCCAGCCCGCGAGCCGGTCGGGACGGTCGGTGATGATCGCGTCCACCTCGAGGTCGACCGCGGCGGCCCAGTGCGCGGGCTCGTCGAGCGTCCAGACCGCGACCTCCAGACCGGCGTCGTGCAGGCGCTGCACGAGCCCCGGGTCCTCCAGGAGGAGCGCGCCCATCGGGTTGCACGTGACCACGTCGAGCTCGGCGCACCGCGCGAGCACGTCGTCGTCGAGCGCCACGACGAGCAGCCCACGGCGCAGGCCCGGGTCGGCCTCGCGCAGCGCCGCGACCGTCTCGGGCCGGAAGCTCTGCGCCACGACCCGGTCGGCGATGCCCGCGAAGCGGATCGGCCCCGTGACGCGCCGCACCTGCTCGACGGTCCACGACCCCTTGAGCTCGAGCAGCAGGTCCATCCCCGGTCGCCGCACGAGGAGGTCGACGACCTCGGCGAACGTCGGCACGCGCTGGCCGCCGAACGCCGGGGAGAACCACGACCCGGCGTCGAGCGCCCGGATCGCCGCGCGGTCGAGCCGTGCGACCGTCCCGCTGCCCGACGTCGTCGCGTCCACGGTGTCGTCGTGGATGACGACGGGCTCGCCGTCGGCCGTGAGCTGCACGTCGATCTCGATGCTGTGCGCCCCGGCCCGCCACGCCGCCTCGAACGCGGCGAGCGTGTTCTGCGGGGCGACCGAGCTGTTGCCGCGGTGCGCGATGACACGCGGGCGCGCGGCCCGTTCCGGCGCGGCGCCCGTGGGCGCGAGCGCGGTCGCCGTCACAGGTACGGCTCCACGTTCTCGGTGTAGGCGGTCTCGATGCGCGGCGCGACGGACTCGAACGCGGTCGCCGGGTCGGCACCCTCGATGACGATCTGCTCGATCGCCTCGTTGAGCAGCGCGTCGGCGCCCGGGATGAAGACGCGCGCGTCGTCCTGCGGGCGCGCCTTGTCGGCGAGCTGGTCGACGGCCGTGCGGAACTGCGGCGTCGCCTCGTAGATGGCCTTCATGGTGTCGGACTCGACGGCCGACGTGCGCACCGGCATGTAGCCCGTGTTCTGCGAGAAGTACGCAGTGTTCTCGGTGTTCGTGAGGAACGCGAGGAACATCGCCGCAGCGAGCTGCTGCTCGGGCGACTTCGACGCCGGGATGGCGAGACCGGTCCCGCCGGTCGGGGTGCCGCCGCCGTCGGGGCCGTCGGGCAGATAGGCCGTGCCGACCTCGAACGACGCCGCGTCGAGCGCGCCCTTGAGCGAGCCCGTCGAGCCGATGGTCGAGGCGATGAGACCCGACGAGAAGTCGACCATCGCGTCGTCCGCGGAGAGCGTCGCGACGCCCTTCTCGTGGAAGAGGTCGTGCAGGAACTGGCCGCCCGCGACCGACTCCTCCGAGTCGAGCGTGAGGTCGAACCCGTCGGAGTACGCGCCGCCCTGGCCCCAGATCATGTTCTCGAACCACCACGCGCCCCACGACGGGCCGGTGGACAGGCCGAGCGTCGATCCGCCGGACGGCACGAGCGGCTTGAGGGACGCGTCCCACTGCTCGAGCTCCTCCCACGTCTCGGGGCCGCGGTCGGGCAGGCCGGCCGCCGTCCACAGGTCCTTGTTGTAGTAGAAGAGCGGCGTCGAGCGCGCGTAGGGCACGGCCCAGTGCTGGTCGTCGTACTCGTAGTCCGCGTAGAGCGCGGGCTGGAAGTCGTCCGCGTCGGCGTCGACGAACTCGAGCACGTCGTCGAGCGGCAGGATCTGGTCGTTGAGGTGGTAGCGGAACCACCAGACGTCGGACGCGATGACGACGTCCGGCAGCTCGTCGGTCTGCGACGCGGCCTGGAAGCGCTGCGCGACCTCGTCGTAGTTGGCGCCGGCGGTCACGAGGTTGACCGTGATGCCGGACTCCTCCTCGAACCGGTCGATGAGCTCCTGCTCGATCTCCTGCGACGTGCCGGGGTGGTTGCTCCACCAGGTGATCTCGGACGCGGGCTCGACGGCCGACCAGTCGACGGCCTCGGCCGTCGCGTCGTCGCCCGCGGTGCCGGCGCCGTCGGCCCCGGCGACGCTCGGGCCGGCGCACGCGGTGAGCGCGAGGGCGGTGACCGCCGTGAGGGCGGTGGCGGCGGCGCGGGCCCGACGGCGGCGCGCGCCGGGTGCGGTGCGGTGGGACACAGGTGCTCCTTCAGGTCGTGCACCGGGTCTCGGTGCGCTTCGGGGAACCCGGACCGCTGCGGGCGGGCCGGGGAGTCTGGTGTCGGGCGGGTGCGCGCCGGTCAGCCGGTGACGGCACCCGCGGTGAGGCCCGCGACGAGGCGGCGCTGCAGGACGAGGAAGACGACGAGGATCGGCAGCGTCACGACCACGGTCGCGGCGAGCAGGACGCCCCAGTTCGTCATGCCGTCGGTGTTCTGCAGCAGCGTGAGGCCGACGGGGAGGGTCATCTTGTCGGGCCGGTCGATGACGAGGAACGGCCACAGGTAGTCGTTCCACTCCGTCACGACGGACACGAGCGCGACGGCCGCGAGCGTCGGCGTGCTCATCGGCACGACGAACCGCCACAGCTTGCGCCAGTGCCCCGCGCCGTCGAGCTCGGCGGCCTCGAGGATCGAGCGCGGCAGCGTGAGGAAGTGCTGGCGGAACAGGAACGTCCCGAACGCGCTCGCCAGGCCCGGCACGAGGATGCCCTGGTAGGTGTTGAGCCACCCGAGGCTCGCGACGAGCGTGTAGTTGGGGATGATCGTGATCTGCGGCGGGATCATGAGCGTCGCGATGACGAGCCCGAACACGACCTTCTTGAACGGGAAGTCGAGGAAGACCAGCGCGTACGCGCACGTGAGGCCCAGCGCGACCTTGAGGCCCGCGCCCACGACCGTGATCCCGACGCTGTTGAGCAGCAGGCGCCCGAGCGGGATCGAGTCCGCGGCCTGCGCGTAGTTGTCGAGGTTCACGCTGCCCGGGAGCCACTGCAGCGGGACGGTGTACAGCTCGGCGGGCGTCTTCATGCTCGCGAGCACCATCCACACCAGGGGCGCACCGAGCACGACGGTCGCGAGCACCAGGGCGAGGTACCCGCCCGGCTGGAGGGCCCGGCGTCGGGCACGGGGAGCGCCCGGCGGGCGGGACGCGAGGGCGGCCGGCGTGGCGGGCGCCGTCTCGGGACGGGCGGGCGCGACGGCGCTCATGCGTAGTGGACCTTCCGCTGGACGAACCGCATCTGCACCGCGGTCACCGCGAGCAGCACGAGGAACAGGACCGTGGCGACCGCCGACGCGTACCCGGCGCGCCCGTTGACGAAGCTCTCCTCGTAGATCGAGTACATGAGCGTCGTCGTCGAGCCGAGCGGGCCGCCCTGCGTCATCGCCTTGATGATGTCGAAGGACTGGAGCGACGCGAGGAGCATCGTCACGACGAGGAAGAACGTCGTCGGGGTGAGGAGCGGCAGGACGATCGAGCGCAGCGTCCGCGCCGACGACGCGCCGTCGAGCGCGGCGGCGTCCTTGAGGTCCTGCGGCACCGACTGGAGTCCCGCCAGGTAGATGAGGGCGACGTATCCGAGGTTCTTCCACAGGTAGACGACGACGATCATCACGAGCGGCCACGGGCGCTGCGTGTACCACTGCGGCGACGCGACGCCGACCCAGCCGAGCAGCTCCTGGACCAGCCCGTAGCGCGGGTCGAACATGAACAGCCACAGGATCCCGACCGCGAAGCCCGACAGCACGTACGGCGCGAACGCGACGGTCCGGGCGACGCCGCGGCCGCGCAGCCTGCGGTTGAGCAGCAGCGCCAGCCCCAGGCCGAGGACCATCGCGCCGCCGACCGTGGCGAGCGTGAACGCGAGCGTCGTCGTGACGATGCGGCCCGTCGTCGGGGCGGTGAACCACTCGACGTAGTTGCCCAGCCCGACCGGCCGCGCGACCGGCGACCCGAGGTTCCACTGGAGCGTCGAGAGGTAGAAGCTCTGCAGCAGCGGTCGGTAGACGAACACCAGCAGCAGCAGGACGTTCGGGCCCGCGAGCAGGAGCGCCCACAGCAGGTTCCGCCGACGGCGCCGCGCACCCAGGCGGCTGCGGTGCAGCGTCTGGGCCTCGCGGTCGGTGCCCGACGGCGTCGGGCCGACAGGCGGTCCGGGGCGGGTGGTGCCCGGGCCGGCGGCCGGGGAGGTCGCGCCCGGGGTCGCGCCTCCCGGCGCGCCCGAGGAGCCCGGAGACTCCGGGGTGAGAACGGTGGTCACAGCACAGGTCCGCTCGTCCGAGGGTGCAGGTCACGGCCGGCGCGGCACCCGTCCTGCGGGTGGGCGGCCACTCGGAGCATAGGAAGGGACGGCGCCGGTTTTGTCCGTGAATGTACGGGTGCGGGGACGCCCGTCGGGCAACGTTCACCGAGCCGTGCCCGCCGCGCCACCCGCGCCTGTGGAGCGGTCACGCGGTGGACACCTCGTGAAGCGTCGTCCACAGGGCGGGACGGACGGTTCCGCGTCGCGCGGCGTTTCGCTAGGTTCGTGGCGTTCGCGCGGTGCCGCCCGGTCCGGGCCGCGCCGCCCGGTTCGCGGGCAGGGGGTCTGGTGAGTCGTACGCGTCATGCGCCGGTCGAGGAACGACCGGCACGAACGGTAGGGAGCGCCCGAGCGCTCCGGTCGAGGAGCAGTGCCCGACGGCGAGCGCTCGCCCTGGGCGTCGTCGTGACAGCCGGGTGCCTGGTTGCCGGGTGTACGGGCGGGGGTGATCCCGCGCCGTCACCGCCGGTCGAGACGTCGGCCGAGCCGTCCGTCACGGAGCCGCCCGAGCCCGAGCCGACCACGACCGGGCCTCCGAAGCCCGAACGGCCCGCGGCCATGGAGCGCGACGACGCCGAGGGTGCTGCTGCGGCGGCGGAGTACTTTCTTGAGCTCTACCCGTATGTGATGAGCACCGGCGACACCGCGGAGTGGGACGCCATGACGTGGGTGGAGACCTGTGGCTTCTGCGAAGGGGTCAGAGAGAATGCGCTTGAGATCCAGTCCGCCGGTGATTCGTACCTGGGCTCTGAAACGACCGTGACTTCAGCAACCGCTGGCGAGGTGGACTCGTTCACCGGCGGCCGCGCGGTCCTGGTCGACGTGACTCAAGAGGCGCATAGACGTATCGCAGACGACGGGAGCGTCGTGTCGGAAGGCGCTCAAGTCAACGGTCGTCTGCACATCGACGTTATCTTCACCGACGACCAGTGGTACATAGTGGGCGCGTCGGAGATCGACTCGTGAAACGGCGAGCACTCAGACGCTCCACCTCAATCCCCATCCTTGCTTTCTCAACGCTGGTAATCGCTCCTGGAGCGCTCGCTAGCGACCTCCTCTTTGGTGGCGAGGCGACAGACGACCAGGTCAACGCGTTCGTCCAAGCGCCTCAAGGAGGCGACGAGTACGTACACGAGCCTGAGAACAGCCCGTCTACAGAAGCCTTCCGGCGAGGACCTGCCTACCGCTGCTTCGATGGCGACACCGCGACGACACTTCCCGGGCTGGTCCGCGCATGCCCCGGCGAGCAGAACACGGCGGACCTCACCCAAACGTGTGCGCCGGAGGAGTTCGCGATGGACCCGCTCTTCCGCCAGACGTGGACGAACGCCCCGGACGGGTCGCGCACCGCGGTGTCGGGGTGGGAGTTCGTCGACGACGGGTCGTGCGTCGGCGCGGCGGACCTGACTGCCGAGGCCGAGGCGGCGTTCCGCCAGCTCACCATCGCGCCGTCGCCCGTCGTCGTGCAGCCACCGGACGGCTGGACGGTCGTCAACGTGCCGACGATCACCTACACCGAGCCCGGCGAGCAGGTGCTCGACACGACGCTGCTGGGCATCCCGGTCCAGATCCGAGCGACGCCCCGGTCGTTCACCTGGGACTACGGCGACGGGAGCGGCCCGGTGACGACGACCGACCCGGGCGCCGCGTACCCGCACCACACGGTCGCGCACACCTACGACCAGCCGGCGGACCGGGTGACGATCACGCTGACCACGACGTGGTCCGGGCAGTTCCGGATCACCGGCACCCCCGACTGGACCGACGTCACCGGCACGGCGACGACGACGAGCGCGGCCGACCCGCTGCGGATCTACGAGGCCCGGTCGCGCCTGGTGACCGACGACCTCCCTGGCTCCTGACGGGACCGCCTGCGTGAGGCCGAGGAGACGGACGACCGCGGTGCCGCCCATCGGCCGGGCGGCACTGCGGTCTGCGGGTCAGGAGGCGACTACGCGCAGGTGAGGGCGTCGTACGTGGTCGTCACCTCCGTCGTCGTGCCGGCGACGTCGGTGACCGCGACGAGCGCCTCGCCCGCCGCGAGCGCCCCGCCGCGCACCTTGAACGACTGGTACGCGCTCTTGCCCGGGTCCACCTGGGCGAACGCCCGCTCGCCGTGCGGGGTGGTGACGGCGAGGGCGACAGTCTCGTCGCCGTCGTTCGTCGCGCGGACGGCGAGGTACGGGGTGCCGCCGAGGCAGCGGGGCTGCGCGGTGACGGTGACCTGCGGGTCGACGGGCGGCGCCTCGGCCGGGAAGACGTCGAGCGCGTCGAGCTCGGTGTACCAGGTGAGCTTGGTCAGGGTGACGGTGTTCCACCCCTGCTGGAGCTGGACCTGGTGCGTGACGGACTGCCAGTTGCCCCACGTGGTGTGCGGGAAGGTGACGACGCCCGCGTCGGCGCCGTTGACCGTGACGGTGCTCGACGACGGCAGCGTGTACCCGCCGCGCTCCGAGCCGTTCGCGAACCGCACGCCGAGCGTGTACGACCCGGCCTCGTCGGCGTGCACCTGGAGGGCGACGGAGCTGTCGAGGAAGTCGAGCCCGCCGACCTTCTGCCCGCCCGACGCCCCGGCCGCGCTCCCGACGGAGCCGCGCGTGATGACGCCGTCCTCGAACTCGTACCGCGTCGCGTCGGACGGGATGACGGGCGGCGCCGACGGGCGCGGGTCGCGCGTCGCGGGGTAGACGTCGAACGCGTCGAGCTCGGTGAAGAACGTCGCGCGCGTCAGCGTGATCGTGTTGGTGCCGGCGACGAGGTCGACGAGGTGCTCCGACGTCTGCCAGTTGCCCCACGTGGTGTGCGGGAAGACGACGGTCTCCGTCACGGTGCCGTTCACGGCCAGCGTCCCGGTGGACGGGACGCGCGTCGAGCCGTCCTGCGAGCCGTTCGCGAACCGGATGCCGAGCAGCGCCGGCCCGGCCGCGTCGGCGTGCACCTCGACCGTCACGGAGGAGTCGGCGAAGTCCAGGCCGCCGACCTTCGCCCCGCCCGACGCCCCGCCGTCGGCCACGACGCGCGCGTTCGTCACGACGCCGTCCTCGGCCTGGTAGCGGTCGGACGCCTGCGGGACGGACGGGACGCCGTCGGCCGACCACTCGAGGTCCGCGACGTACATGGCGCGGTACGTGAACGCCGCGTTCCAGCCGTGGAAGACGATCGCGTCCGAGCCGTCCGGCGCGGTGACGACGTCCTGGCCGCCCGGGCCGCGCACGTCGCCCTGGAAGCGGTCGCTCGTCATGAGCTCCGTCGTCGCCTTGGTCCACGGGCCGTCGAGGCTCGGCGCCGTCGCGTACGACGTGCGGTAGGCACCGCCGTAGAAGTCGTTCGCGGAGTAGAAGAGGTAGTAGGTGCCGTCGCGCTCGACGACCGTCGGCGCCTCGACGACGCGGCCCTCGTACGCCGTGTCGACGCGGATCAGCTCGGTGGCCGGCCCGGTGAGGGTGGTGCCGTCGGGCGACAGCGGCTGGGCGAAGATGATCGCCGTCTTGCCGGTGCAGCAGTTCCCATCAGCCTTCCACAGCAGGTAGAGCTGGTCGCCGTCGACGAACGTCCCGGCGTCGATCGCGCCCCCGAGGTCCTCGGTGCCGTCCTCGCCGTTGGGGCAGACGAACGGGTCGTCGCCGACGGGCTCGAACGGCCCCTCGGGCGAGTCGGAGAGCGAGAGGCCGATGCACTGGCGCGGCGACGTCGCGTCACGCGCCGTGTAGTAGAGGGCGTACCCGCCCTCGACCGCGGCGACCTCGGGCGCCCACACGCAGCGGTCGGTCGCGCCGCCCGGCGAGAAGGTGCACGCCTCGCTGACCCAGGCGCCCAGGTCGGGCGCGACGTCGTTCGGGGCGCTCCACGTGACCAGGTCCGTCGAGGTGCGGTGCTGCACGTTCCGGCCCTGGTCGTTCGTCGCGTAGGCGTGGTAGACGCCGTCGACGAGGAGGATGTCCGGGTCGGGGAAGTTGGCGTCGACGACCGGGGAGATCGTCGGGGCGACGGCGGCCGCGTCTGCGGTGGTGACGGCGGCGGTCGCTGCCGACGGGGCGGCGGTCGCGGCGGCGGCGCCCGAGACCACCAGCCCGAGCGCGACCAGCGCACCCGTGACAGCGGTGGCACGCGTGCGCGCCCGGGACAGGGAGAGCTTCATGGGATGTCTCCTCGACGGTGAGGGGGCAAGAACCCGGGACGGCGTCGACCTCGGGGCTTCGAGTCTCCCGGGCGGCTTCACACAAGTCAACAACTTCTCGCAAGAGTCAACAAAGTCCTCGCGGGTCGGTAGCGCTCAGGAGGCGGTGCTCACGTCCGACGGCGGTCCGGCAGCCCCGCAGCGACACGCAGCTCCGCGTACGCCGCGCCGAGCGTGGCGACCGTGTCGTGAGCGTTGAGGCCGCTCGGGTTCGGGAGCAGCCACACCCGCGCCGGACCGAGGCGCCGCTCCTGCGGCCCCGCCGCGGCACCGCGGTCCGCGAACGCCGTGCGGTACGCGCCGAGGCCGAGCACCGCGACCCACCGCGGCCGGTACGTCTCCGCCGTCTCCCCGAGACGGCGCCCGCCCGCCACGATCTCGTCCGGCGTCAGCTCGTCCGCCCGCGCGGTCGCCCGCCGCACGACGTTCGTCATGCCGAGCCCGGCGTCGAGGAACGCCTCTCGCTCCCACGGCCTCAGCGCGCGCTCGGTGAAGCCCGCCTCGTGCATCGCCTTCCAGTAGCGCGTGCCCGGGTTGGCGAAGGGCAGCCCGACCGCCGCCGAGTACAGCCCGGGGTTGATCCCGCAGAACAGCACGTCGAGGTCCGGCCGCAGCCAGTCCTCGATCTCGCGGCCGCGCGCGGCGGCGAGGTCGTCGGCGGTCGGGCGCGCGTACGGCGGGTCGGTCGGCACCGGACCATCCTCGCCCGACGTCAGCCCCAGGGCTGCCCGTACGCCTCGACGAGCTCGCGCACCTCGTCGTCGGTGAGGTGCCGCGTGTCGAGCCGGTCCCCCAGCAGCAGCCGGACGCGCGCCGCCTCCTCGATCTCGACCGCGCGGTCGACAGCCTCCGCGACCGTGCGCCCGGCCGCGATCGACCCGTGGTTCTGGAGCAGGGCACCGTGGAAGCGCAGCGCGCTCCCCCGCACGCGCTCGGCCTGCGCCGGGTCGCCCGGCGCGGCGTACCGCACGAGCGGCACGTTGCCCACGCGCATGACGACGTACGGCGTGACCGGCGCGAACGCCGTGTGCTCGCGCCACGGAGCGAGGCACGACGCCGCGACGGCGCTCGGCGAGTGGAGGTGCACGACGCAGCGGTACTCCGGGTCGCGCGCGTACATCGCGAGGTGCAGCGGCCACTCCTTGGTGGGCCGCGGCGTCGGGCCGTCGTCCTCGGTGACGGGGGTGCCGTCGAGCGTCGTGCGGGCCATCTGCTCGGCGGTGAGGGTCGCGAGGGACGTGCCGCTCGCGCTCATGCGTACCTCGTCGCCGAAGCGCACGGACACGTTGCCCGACGTCCCGGGCGACATCCCGCTCGCGGCGAGACCGCGCCCGGCGGCGAGCAGCTCCTCGACCAGGTCGCTCATGCGAGCTCCTCCCACGCGGTGACGAACAGGTCCTCGGTGCCGAAGTTGCCCGACTTGAGGACGAGGTTGACGTCGTCGGCCCCGCGGCGGCGACCGCGCAGCCAGGACACGCCCGGGCTCAGGAGCTGCCCGACCTCGAGCACGTGCACCCCGAGCCCCTGGACGACGCTGCCCGACGTCTCGCCGCCCGCCACGACGAGCTGCGTCGCGCCCGCCTCCGCGAGGCGTGGCGCGAGCGCGGAGAACAACCGCTCGACCACGGCCGACGCGTCGGCGGTCACCGCACGCCCGAGCGCGACGTCGTCCGGCTCGCCCACGGAGTACACGAGCACCGGCCGGTCGGGCTGCTCGGCCCAGCGCTCGCGCGCCCAGGCGAGGAGCCGCTCGACCTCCGCGTCCGGGTCCGCGAGCGCCGCCGCGACGTCGACCTTCTGGTGCGGCAGGTGCGGCAGGGCCGCCCGGACCTGCGCCTGGGTGGCGCGCGACGCGCTGCCCGCGAGCACCGCGCGTCGGCCCGGGACGGCGGCGATGTCGCCGAGCGTCGCGCCCGTCGGGTCGAGGCCGAGGGCCAGCCCGGAGCCGCCCGTGACGAGCGGGGCGTCGGACGTCGCGCGGGCGACGACCGCGAGGTCGTCGTTGTCGATGCTGTCGACGACGACGTACCGCGCGCCGCCCGCCTCGGCCGCGACGATCGCGTCCCGCAGCGCGTGCTCGCCGGCCCGCACGACGCCGACCGGCACCTCGGCGACCGGGTGCGCGGTCTGCGCCGCGAGAAGGTTCGCGACGCGCGAGTCCCACATGGGGTTGAGCGGGTGGTCCTTCATGGGGCTGCGGTCGAGCGGGTCGTCCCCCACGAACAGGTGGCCGCGGAAGACGGTGCGGCCCGCGTCCGGGAAGCCGGGGACGACGACGGCGCTGCGCGCGCCGGTCTCCTCCAGCAGCGCGTCCGCGACGGGCCCGATGTTGCCCTCGGGCGTGGAGTCGAACGTCGAGCAGTACTTGTCGTAGACCTGCGTGACGCCGAGCGCGGCGAGCGCACGGTAGGCCGCGCGCGCCTGCTCCACGGCCTGGGGGGCGGGCACGGAGCGGATCTTCAGCGCGACCACGACGGCGTCGTGGTCGGCGAGGTCCGCGAGGTCGTCCTGGCCCGGGACGCCCAGCACGACGGCGGTCCGCAGACCGCGCGCCCTCCAGTTGCCGGCGAGGTCGGTGGCCCCGGTGAAGTCGTCGGCGATCGCGCCGCGCATCGGTGTCTCCTCTGGTCGGTCGGGTCGTCGGTCGTCGCGGGCGTCGCGGGCGGCGCGGGCGACGCGGTCGACGCGCCGGCGCGGCTCGGGGCCGCGGTACGGCGTCACGCGTCGCCCGAGCGGATGCGCTCGGCCCACTCCACGACCTGGGGGTCGACGTGGTCGAGCACCTCGGACGAGGCCTCCGCCCACTCGGCGCGGTCGATCTCGTGCAGCTCGACGCCGCGCTCGACCAGGAAGTCGACGTTCTCCTGCCGCTCGGCGATCGACGTCTCGCGGTACCAGGAGGAGACGTCGTCGATCTCGGCGTCGACGATCGCGCGGAGGTCGTCGGGCCAGCCCTCGTAGGCGTCGGCCCAGACCTGGAAGTGGAAGTTGCCGAACACGTGCTCGGTGAGCGTGACGTGCGGCGCGACCTCGTAGAACGAGTTGAAGCGCACGACGTCGATCGGGTTCTCCTGGCCCTCGACCGCGCCCTGCTCGATCGCGGGGAACACCTCGCTGAGCGCGAGCGGCATGGGGCTCGCGCCGAGCGCGTGCCACGTGTCGAGGTAGGTCTGCTGGGTCGGGACGCGCAGCTTGAGGCCGCGCGCGTCGGCGAGCTCGGTGACGGGACGCTGCGTGTTGAGCACGCGGCCGCCGCGGTACATCTGGCCGAGCAGCAGGAACCCGGAGTCCTCCCGGATGGCCTCGATGATCTCGTCGCCGAGCGGGCCGTCCCAGACCTCGAGGAACTGGTCCTCGTCCTCGTAGAGGAACGGCACGCCCTCGATCGCGGCGAGGTCGGTGTAGCGCTCGAGCGAGCCGACGGACTCGACGACGATGTCCACGGCCCCGAACTCCAGGCCCTCCTGCATGTCCTCCCAGCTCCCGAGCTGGGAGGCGGGGTAGACCTCGATCGTCACGCGGCCGTCGGAGGCGTCGGCGACCTGCTCGGACAGTCGGTTCGCGGCGCGGTCCTGCAGGCTCCCGGCGCCGTACGAGTGGCCGAGGCGGAGCAGCAGGTCGGGCTCGGGGTCGGTCGTCGTGGCCGTGCAGCCGCCGAGGGCGAGCGCGCTCGCGACGACCAGGGCGGCGACGCGACGGTGCGGCGCGGTGGTTCTCTTCCCCACGGGAAGCTCCTTCGTGTGCGGGGCGGGCGCTGTCTCTTCTCCCCATCTGCCGCTGCCGACGCTGCCCCCTGGGTGTCGCTCTCGGTGGTCTCCGT